>CAMDOA010000018.1 GCA_945903305.1 Chitinophaga pinensis | reverse complement strand
GTTTTTAAATCCGGAGTTTGATTTTTTTCCTTTTCAAATTTCTCCTCCAATTTTCTATCCTTTACATTTTTATTTAAGAACCCATTCAATTCATCAAGAGATACACTTGAAATTAATTGTCCGAATTTATTAAACCTGATATCCAACCCCTGCAATTCAGGGTTCACTTTAGCAATGTCTTCTTTCTTTTTTGATTTCTTTTTCATACTGAAATCATTTTATCAAATTCACCTTCTGCTTTTGCCATTCGTTCAATACTTTTTTCTTTTCCGAGTAATGATGCTAATTCATAAACCGCAGGTCCGTTTTTTGTTCCGCTCAACATAATTCGTAAAACGGGAAGCACATCGCCAGTATTCAGGTTGTTTTCTTTCACGAATGAATGTAAAAAAGTATCGAGCCCTGAAAACGAAAAATCAGTTTGTGCAGTAAGTGAAGCGCTCAATTCTTTCATTATTGATTTTGTTTTTTCATTCCATTTTTTCTTCACAACCTGGTCATCGTAAACAGTTGGTTCGGTGAAAAAATAAAAGCTGTTATCCCAGAATTCTGAAATGAAAGTGCAGCGTTGTTTTAATGATTCACAAATGGCAACTATATGTTCATCAGAATCAGTAATTCCTTTTTCTGTTAAAACTTTTTTGAATTCAGCAGCCAGGATTTTGCTGTCTGCCTTCTTCATGTATTCGTGGTTGAACCACTTCGCTTTTTCGAAATCGAATTTCGCTCCGGATTTTCCGATGTGTTCAATGGTGAAGAGTTGTATCATTTCTTCCATCGAAAATAATTCTTGCTGTACGCTTCCCGGATGCCAGCCAAGTAATGCAATCATGTTTGCAAATGCTTCCGGAAAAAATCCTCTTTCGCGAAATCCAATACTGTTTTCTTTTGTTTCAGAGTCAGTCCAATTTAGAGGGAAAACAGGAAAACCTAATCGGTCTCCATCGCGCTTGCTTAATTTCCCATTTCCATCAGGGCGGAGTATCAACGGCAGATGTGCAAAGTGCGGCATTACATCTTCCCAACCTAAACATTTATATAACATCACATGAAGCGGAGCAGAAGGTAACCATTCTTCACCACGAATAACATGTGTGATTTTCATAAGGTAATCATCCACCACATTGGCCAGATGATAAGTTGGCATTCCATCGCTCTTGAATAAAACTTTATCATCTAATTGCGATGATTGAAAAACCACCCAACCGCGAATCAAATCCTGTAACTTGATTTCTTCTTTACGCGGCATCTTCATTCGAATCACAAACTGTTCCCCGTTTGCCAATTTAGTTTTTACTTCATCGTGAGGAAGCACCAGGGAGTTTTTCATGTAATCGCGTGTTGCCGCTCCATACTGCGGATTCGGAATACCAGATGCTTTCATTCGTTCACGCATAGCTTCCAATTCTTCAGGCGTATCAAATGCATAATAAGCATGACCACTTTCTATTAACTGGTCGGCGTATTGACGATATAAATTTTTTCTCTCACTTTGTTTGTATGGACCATAATCTCCTCCAATTCCTGGACCTTCATCGTGTGTGATGCCACACCATTTCAAGGATTCGAGCATGTAGTTTTCAGCCCCCTCAACAAATCGTGTTTGATCAGTGTCTTCAATTCGTATAATGAATGTTCCTTTATGTTTTTTTGCAAAAAGGAAATTATATAATGCTGTTCTAACACCTCCAAGGTGTTGCGGTCCCGTGGGACTTGGCGCGTAACGAACTCTAACCGGTTTTACCATAATGAGCCGCAAAAATAACCAAACACAAAGGATGAACAATTGAAAATGAAAGCCACAGATTTATTTTCTATCAAAAATTCTTATCAATGAATAATTCAATTTTCACAAAGAAACTCTGTGAAATTCTTTTCGAAAATTTTTAAATTGAAAAATAAATTTCAGAGCCAATCTGTGAATCTGTGGCTGAATAATTCAATCAAGTAAAAATTCTACTTCCTTAAAACCATAAGCATTCCAACCGGTTTTTGTTTCGAGTAATAATTTCCCTTCAGGATTTAGTCCAACAATTTTCGCTTTTATTTTTCCTTCTGAAGTTTTATATAAATGTTCTTCTTCCAAACGATAAAGTGCTTTCATGTAATCGCGTTGCAATTGTTGAATTTCATTTCGTCGCAATTGCATGTAACGAACTTCAACCTGTTCAGCAATTTTTTCTAAAACACCTTCAATAAAATATTCCTTCTTCGTAATCGCCTTAAGAGAAACCGGATTTCCAATTGCATCCGGAAATTCAGTTTGATTTACATTAACCCCAATGCCGATGATTGAATGTTGTAACCAGTTTCCGGAAACAGAATTTTCAATAAGCATCCCGCATAATTTTTTGTCTTTGAAATAAATATCATTCGGCCACTTGAGCTTCAAATCTTTTTCAGTAAAATTTTTTAATGCATCATAAACTCCCAATGAAACAGCCTGATTTAAAAAGAATTGATTTTTTGCTTTGATAAAATGAGGTTTATAAATGATACTTGCCAGCAGATTTTTTCCGGGTTCACTTTGCCAAACATCACCTGAGTAACCACGACCTGCAGTTTGATTTTCAGCAATGACAATAGTGCCTTCAGCCACATTTTTTTGCTGCAACAAAAGTGAAGCATACATGTTGGTCGAAAGTGTTTCATCTAACCGATGAATTACTTTTCCAGTGAAAAGAGTGTTGCGAAATGAGGCAATCAATTTGGAATGATTAATTTTGTTATCAAGTCACCAAAAATAAAGCAAATAGAAGTTTTGAAAGTAGCAAAAAAAACAACCCCCAAAAAAACAGCAAAGAAGGCTGTTGCGAAAAAGACAGCGAAAAAGAAAACGGCAGTAAAAAAGGTAGCAGCAAAAAGGCAGACAAAGACAAAACCTGCAACTTTATCAGTCAATGATGTCATCATCGAAAGTATCCTGGAAAAAAAAGGAGAAAAAATCACAAGCATAGATTTTAAAAAAATTCCGGATACAGCAGCACGGTATTTCATCATTTGCGAAGCAGATTCAACTACACAAGTGAGAGCCATTGCACACAATGTAACTGCGAAAACAAAGGAAACCCTCAATGAAATTGCATGGCACACTGAAGGCATCGCACAATCGGAATGGGTATTGATAGACTATGTGTCAACGGTGGTTCACATATTTTTAAAATCGAAACGGGAATTTTATCAGCTTGAAGATTTGTGGTGTGATGCAATTGTGAAAGAACATAACGAATTATAAAATTTTAAAAAGCAATACTCAGATACAACAAAATTAAAATGGCAGAGAATCAGAACGAGGAAGTAGAAAAGCAAAAAAATAAACTTAATGTAAAGCCCCCGAAATTTAACATATACTGGATATATGGAATTATTGCGGTGATATTAATAGGAATGCAGTTTATTGGATTTAAACCCGCATCAGTCCCAATCAGTTGGGAAAAGTTTAACAACGAAATGTTGCAGACACACGATGTGGAAAAATTAGAAGTGCTCAACGGAAAATCAGTTGAAGTTTATGTTAAGAAAGACAGGCTCACTGATGAAAAATATAAAACTGTTTCAAAAACAAATTTCAATACGGTTAATGAAGGCCCGCATTATTACTTCAATATTTTAAGTCCCGATGATTTCTCAAAAAAATTAGATGCGGCTCAACAAAGTTTTGTTGAAGCTGATCGGGTTCCTGTATATCCTGTTGAGCGTGCAAATTGGGGCGATTGGGTTGGAATAGTGCTTCCGATAATTATCATTATTGGTTTGTGGTTGTTCGTGATGCGTCGTGTTGCAGGTGGAATGGGTGGCGGCGGCGGACAGATTTTCAATTTCGGAAAATCGAAAGCAACTCTGTTTGATAAAAATACAAAAGTGAATGTCACCTTCAACGATGTTGCAGGATTAGATGAAGCGAAGGAAGAAGTAATGGAAATTGTTGACTTTCTGAAAAACCCCAAAAAATATACTGCGCTCGGTGGAAAAATTCCGAAAGGAGTTTTGTTAGTCGGTTCGCCCGGAACGGGAAAAACTTTATTGGCAAAAGCAATGGCAGGTGAAGCACAGGTTCCTTTCTTTTCAATTTCAGGTTCTGATTTTGTGGAACTGTTTGTTGGAATCGGAGCATCTCGTGTTCGTGATTTATTTAAACAAGCAAGAGAGAAAGCACCGTGTGTAATATTCATGGATGAGATAGATGCCATTGGTCGTGCGCGTGGTCGTAATGTGATGCAAGGCGGAAATGATGAACGGGAAAATACTTTGAATGCATTGTTGGTTGAGATGGATGGATTTGCAACTGACGCAGGAGTAATTATTCTCGCAGCAACAAATCGCCCTGATGTATTGGACCCTGCGTTAATGCGTCCGGGAAGATTCGACCGTCAGATTTCTATAGACAAACCGGATATAGTTGGACGCGAGCAGATATTTAAAGTGCATGTGAAAAATGTGAAGACACCAAAAGATATTGATGTAAAAGGTTTAGCAGAACAAACTCCCGGATTTGTAGGAGCCGATATTGCCAATGTGTGCAACGAAGCTGCATTGATTGCAGCCCGCCGCGGAAAAAAAGAAGTGGAAATTGCAGATTTTCAGGACGCAATTGACAGAGTAATTGGTGGTTTGGAAAAGAAAAATAAAATCATCAGCCCTGAAGAGAAAAAAATTGTTGCGTACCACGAAGCCGGTCACGCAATCTGCGGTTGGTTTTTAGAACATGCTGACCCATTAGTAAAGGTGAGTATTATTCCACGCGGAGTTGCGGCGCTTGGTTATGCGCAGTACAATCCGAAAGAACAATACTTATATACCACAGAGCAAATGCAGGATATGCTTTGCATGACATTGGGTGGTCGTGCTGCTGAGGAAATTTCTTTCGGTCGTATTTCAACTGGTGCACAAAATGATTTGGAGAAAATTACGAAGATGACTTATGCCATGATTACCATTTATGGTATGAATGATAAAATCGGAAACATCTCTTACTACGACCCGAATAATGAATATGGATTTACAAAACCATACTCGGAAGAAACAGCAAAAATGATTGACCAGGAAGTGCGCAAATTGATTGATGAAATGTATGTGCGCACCAAAAAAATATTAATCGAACACCGCGAACAGTTAGAAGCACTTGCTCAGGAATTACTGAAGAAAGAGGTTTTGTTCATGGTTGATTTGGAAAGATTAATCGGCAAGCGCCGATGGGAAATAAAACACATTCCGGTTGTTGAAGCGCCAAAAGAAGAAGTTGAAGAAGAAAAGAAAACCGAAACTGCCGCAGAACCTGCACAGCAAACTAAAATTGAGTGGAATGCAAAATTAGATCCCCCGCTTGCTTAGCAGGTTATTAGTTGATCTGTTGATTAGTTATTTGGAATACAGTTAATCAAAAAAATGAAAGGCAATCATTTCTGATTGCCTTTTTTGTTTGCGAAATATTTTTCGTTCGTTGTATAATAATCTTACACCTTTGTAGTTTGACATTCGCAAAACAATTTTCTAAATGGAAAAACCATCGGTATTCGAACGATTTAATAATTGGGTGCGCCGCTCGGTTACACTCAAACTTTTATCTATTGCCTTTCTCATTTTATTATTAATTATTCCAACAGAAATGCTCACCTCACTGGTGTATGAGCGGCAGAGTTTGCGTGATGGTGCCATGGAAGAGGTGAGTTCAAAGTGGGGCGAAAGTCAAACCATTGGTGGTCCTGTTCTTTCCATTCCATACTACACTTACTCAAAAGATTCGAAGGGAGTTGAGTATCGCGAAATCAACTATGCGCATTTTTTGCCTGATGAATTAAACATTACCGGAACAGTTACGCCTGAAAAAAGATCTCGTGGAATTTATGTGGTTGTACTTTACAATTCTAAGCTTCATGTTAAAGGAAAATTTTCTTACCCCAATATTAAAGCACTTACCATTGCACCCGAAAATTATTTGTTCAATAAATCATTTATTTCACTCGGTATTTCTGATATGAAAGGAATAAACGATAATATAAATGTGAAATGGAACGATTCAATATTCAACATCAATCCCGGATTGCCATCTCATGATATTCTTGCTTCGGGTGCAGGGTTTGAATTTGATTTGGGAAATAAAGAAACTTACGATTTCGAATTCGATATTAATCTGAACGGTAGCACATCGCTCAGTTTTCTTCCATTCGGAAAAGAAACATCTGTGGCCTTACAATCAACATGGGAAAGCCCGAGTTTCGATGGTTCATTTCTGCCCGACACAAGAGATATCAGCTCAAAAGGGTTTACTGCAAACTGGAAAGTGTTACAACTAAACCGCAATTATCCTCAACAAGGTTTAGGTTCTTACATATCCGGAACAAATACTGATGAATATAGCAACAACGACAATGGCTCATCATCATTCGGAGTAAAATTATTATTGCCGGTTGATGAATATTTAAAAACCATGCGCTCAGTAAAATATTGTTTGATGTTTATCATCATCACATTTCTGTCGTTCTTCTTTATTGAAGTGCTGAAAAAAAAACGAATTCACCCGATTCAATACTTACTGGTTGGATTTGCTGTCTGTTTGTTTTATGTATTGCTGCTTTCTGTTTCTGAACACCTTCCGTTCAATACTGCTTACCTCATTGGTAGTGTAGCCATTCTTTCGCTCATTACTTTTTATGCAAAGTATGTTTTTCAAAATACAATACTCACAGTTATATTCTCTTCAGTGCTTGCATTGCTCTATGGATTCTTTTATTCATTGCTGCAACTCGAAGATTATTCATTGCTGCTGGGAAGTATTGGATTGTTTCTGATTCTCTCCACTATCATTTACCTGACCCGGAAAGTGAACTGGTATAATATCACCGGCGAGAAAACAGAAGAATAAAAAGTGTAAAAATTTTATTTCCGAAATAATACCGAAGTATCGCCATACGATAAAAACCGGAAGCGATTTTCAAGCGCAAAGTCATAAACTTTTTTCCAGTCATCACCAATGAATGCGGAAACAAGCAGGAGTAAAGTGCTTTGCGGCAAATGAAAATTGGTGAACAGAATATCAGTTGTTCTGAACTGATAACCCGGCGCACACAACAAATGAGTGGTGCAACTCAATTCAAATTTTCCTTCTGTGTCTAAATATTTAATTAGCGATTGCAATGCTTCAGTTGCTGTCATGGTCGTTTCAGATATTGAAGATTCATATACTTCCCACTGATTCAGTTCAAATGATTTATCACCGAGCGAATATTTTACACCAAACCAGTACAAGCTTTCAAGTGTTCGTAGCGAGGTTGTGCCAATCGCAGCAATCGACTTGCCGACTGAAATATGTTTCAATAAATTCTCAATGAAAATGCGATTCACATAAATCCGTTCACCATGCATTTGATGTCCTTCGAGCGTTTCGGTTTTCACCGGACGAAAAGTTCCGGCGCCGACATGCAGTGTGAGAAATGCGGTTTCAATTTTATTTTGCTTCAGTGATTCAAAAACTTCTTCGGTAAAATGCAATCCTGCGGTAGGTGCAGCAACTGAACCATCTTGTTGTCCGAAAATAGTCTGGTATGAATCAGCATCTTTCAGTTCAGCCTCTCTCCGCATGTATGGCGGCAACGGAATTAATCCCGCTGTTTCAATCACTGAAGCAAAACTGAAATCATAATTGTCCCATTCAAATTTTATCAGGAAAGTTTCTCCTTCTTTTTCTACCAATGAAGCGTACAGTTTTGAAATGGAATTATCAATCGAAAAAAACTTTTCAAGCGAATCGCCCTTCCATCGTTTTGCATTGCCCACCATGCATCGCCACACCGTTGGTTCGTGCACAAAAACCGCAAGCCGCAAATCAGTAAAAGGTGTAACAGGCTCCAGACAAAATATTTCAATCGTTGCACCCGAACCCGATTTAAAAAACAAGCGCGCGCGAATCACTTTCGTGTCATTAAACACCAGTAATGTTTCAGCAGGAATTATGTCTGCAACCTGCGAAAAAACTTTTTCAGTGATTGCTCCGTCACGATAAACAATCACTCTCGCTTCATCCCGTTGCGGCAATGGATACAGCGCAATTAATTCCGTTGGCAGTTCATAATTATAATCCTGAATTCGTATTTGCTTTTGCTTCATATAGAAATTAACAGTGCGAAAATAATTTTTAGAAGCGCTGTATGTTGTTTTTATCTCTTTCGAAATAAAACAGTCAAACAAATCGTTGTGGAGAATAGTATAAGTGATTGAATCTTCCTCCGATTAAGTTGTTTTTTATTTGAAGACATGAAGAAGTTGTTTGTTTTAATTGTGCTCGCCGTAATTTTTTTTCTGCCTTTAGCCTCACCTGGTCCAAGGGATATTAAATTATTTGATGGTGATGTACCTCCGTTTTTATTGGAGAGTTCAGAGTGGGTCGATTCTGTTTTCAATACACTTACTTCTGATGAAAGATTAGGTCAGTTGTTTATGATGGCCGCTTACAGTAATAAAGGTCCTGAAGAGAAACAACAAATTGCTTCGCTGATAAATAAATATAAAATAGGCGGATTGATTTTTATGCAGGGTGGTCCGGGACGACAAATTTCATTGACAAATTATTATCAAAGCATTTCAAAAGTTCCATTGCTGATTGCTATTGACGGCGAGTGGGGATTAAGTATGCGTCTCGACAGTATCATGAATTTTCCACGCCAGCAAATGCTTGGCGCCATTCAAAATGATTCGCTCATTTATTTAATGGGTAAAGAAATTGCAAGGCAGTGCAGGCGCATTGGTGTGAATGTAAATTTTGCTCCCGTTGTCGATATCAATAACAACGCGCTCAATCCGGTTATTGGCGACCGAAGTTTTGGTGATAACAAGTACAATGTTGCTAAAAAAGGAATCGCATATATGAAAGGTATGCAGGATGGCGGAGTGATTGCATGCGCAAAACATTTTCCAGGTCATGGTGATACAGATACTGATTCGCACCTCGCTCTTCCGGTTATCAATACTTCGAAACAAAAATTGGATACTTTGGAATTATTTCCTTTCAAAGAAATGATTAATGCAGGAGTTGGAAGTATGATGGTTGCGCATCTTTTTATTCCGGCAATGGACACTACAAAGAACCGTGCATCTACACTTTCACCTGCTATTGTCACCGGAATTTTAAAACAGCAACTCGGTTTTCAGGGTTTGATTTTTACTGATGCCATGAACATGAAAGGTGTAAGTAATTATTCTGCCCCCGGAAAAGTGGATGCAATGGCATTGCTTGCAGGAAATGATGTGCTATTATTTTCAGGAAATGTAGGCGAAGCAATCAGGCAAATTAAAATGGCAATTGACAGCGGATTTATTACAAGAGCAGAAGTGGATGAGCGCGTGAAAAAAATTCTTCATGCGAAATACTGGTGCGGATTAAACAAGCGACAAACCATTTCGCTGAAAAATCTGAATGAAGATTTAAATACCAACGAAGCAAAATTATTGAAACAACAATTGGTTGAAAATGCATTGACACTTGTTCGCAACAAAAACAATTTCATTCCATTAAAGAAACTGGATACACTGCGAATTGCTTCGGTTGCCATTGGCGCTTTCAGCAGAAATCAGTTTCAGGAAATGCTGGAACAATATGCCCCTGTGAAAAGTTTTCAGATGGATAAGCAGGCGACCAAGGAAGAATATGTTTCGCTTGCAGTAAAGCTGAAAGATTACAACCTCGTTATCATCAGTATTCACAATATGAATAAAAAGTCGAGCGACTTTTATGGTATCACTCAGAGCTCCGAAACTTTTATTGATGCCATCAGCAAACAGAAAAAAACAGTAGTTGCTGTTTTCGGAAGTCCGTATGCATTGAAGTTTTTTGAAGAGCAGAACTGGTTACTGGAATGTTATAATGATGAATCCATTACACAAAAAATGGCTGCGCAACTTTTATTCGGCGGAATAAAAGCAAAAGGAAAATTATCGGTAAGCGCTTCAAAAACAATTCCGTCAGGAACAGGATTACTGACATCATCAACAATCCGGTTAAAATATTCGCAACCCGAAGAAGTTGGCGTGCGCGATGATTTGTTAAAAAAAATTGATTCAATAGTTGATGAGGCAATACTGGCTCGGGCATTTCCAGGCTGCCAGGTTTTAGTGGCAAAAGATGGAATGGTTATTTACCAGAAATCGTTCGGCTTCTTTACTTATGATAAAATTGATTCGGTGCGCAACGATGATTTGTACGACCTTGCTTCTATTACTAAAACTTCTGCCACCACAATGGAAATCATGAAGCTATACGACAATGGAAAAATTGATTTGAATAAAACTCTTGGAGATTATTTACCGGAAACAAAGGGAACCAACAAATCATCGATAATAATAAAAGAACTACTGACGCACACAGCAGGATTAAAACCATTTATTCCGTTTTATAAACAAACGCTTAATGATTACGGAAAATTAGATGCGACTATTTACAGCAGTATCCATACAAAAGAATTCAGTATCAGAGTGACAAAAAATATTTTTATGAAGCCCGAATACATTGATACCATGTGGCAAAAAATTTTGGCTTCTCCTCTAAATTCGAGAGGAAGTTATGTGTACAGCGACCTCGATTTTTTTTTTATGAAAGCGGTTGCTGAGAAAATTAATAGCCGGCCAATTGAATACTCAATTAATAAAAATTTTTATTCTCCTCTTGGATTGCCAACCATGACCTACAACCCAACGGATAAATTTTCATTAAGCCGAATAGTTCCATCGAACTATGATAACTTTTATCGCCGCGAATTAATTCAGGGATTTGTACATGATCAGGGTGCGGCAATGCTGGGTGGTGTTGGTGGACACGCCGGAGTTTTTTCTTCAGCAAATGATGTTGCAATACAAATGCAAATGCTGTTGAACCAAGGTGAGTATGGAGGGGAAAAATACTTTTCGTCAGAAACAGTTCAGAAGTTTACAACACAGGCAGGAAAAATTTGCCGCCGTGGTTTAGGTTTCGATAAACCGGAACCGGATCCTGATAAAGCAAGCCCTTGTTGCAGTGAAGCTTCATGTAACACTTATGGCCACCAGGGATTCACTGGTACTTGTGTATGGACCGATCCGCAATACAATTTAACCTTTGTTTTTCTTTCCAACAGAACTTATCCTGATGACGAAAACGGAAAAATAAATTTATTGAATGTGCGCAAGAATATTCAAGCTGCGATATATAAAGCCATTCTGAATTCCGAAGATTTAACAATGAATAAATAAATTTGTTTCCGTTTCGCTTTCATATGTCAAGCCCTTCATTCACTTTTTTATAAAATTTATTTTAACAAGTCATTAACTACTCATTAACTGTTCAGTAACAAAATTCAGATTGTAGCGAAATTACCTTTGATGCATGCATTTAAAATTTCCGGATGCAATTGAATTACACAATTTTAAGCCTGATTTTTCGTTATTCAATTCTCAATTCAAAAAAGCACTTTGCTTAAGAATTTTTTCATTCTAACAAACACAAAATGTTAAAAAAACTAACTGCAATATTCTTGTTTACTGAAGCGGTTCTCTTTTTATTTCAGTTTGCAAATGCACAAACAACAAAACAAACCGCCATTAACGGCGCATTGAAAGTTTATCTCGACTGCACCTATTGCGATTATGATTTTATGCGAGCTGAAATCAACTTTGTGAATTTTGTTCGCGACCCCTTGCAGGCCGATGTGCACCTGTTAATTACCAACCAATCAACCGGAAGCGGAGGCACCAACTATTCGCTTTACTATTTCGGGCAACAATTATTTCAAAATGAAAACGATACGCTGTTTTACAATGCAAACACCAACAATACTTCTGATGAAACCCGTAAGGGATTAACACAAATGATTTCAATCGGGCTCATGCGGTATGTGTCGCACACCACCTTGGCCGATAAAATTATTATCACATCTCCTGCCGAAGATTCAAGTGCTGCCGAAACAAAAGATACCATTGATCATTGGCGCAGCTGGGTGTATTCGATAAGCGGTAACGGACATTGGAATGGCGAAAAACAATCGACCAGTGAATCTTATTACGGAAATATTTCTGCTGATAAAGTAACCGAAAAAATGAAAATGAGTTTCAGCCTGGGCGCGGACTACAATAAAAATATTTTCATTCTGAACGATTCAACTGAATATTTAAATGAATCAAATTCAAAATATGCTGATGCCAGTTATATAAAAAGTTTAAGCAAGCATTGGTCGGCAGGTTTAATTACCGAATATTATTCCGGCACTTACAGCAATATAAAGTGGATGGCAAGCGGCGGGCCCGCCATAGAATATAATGTGTTTCCTTATTCACAATCGAACCGCCGGCTCTGGACTTTTTATTATGAAATTCAATATCAACCCGGTGAATACATTGAAGAAACCATTTACAGTAAAATAACAGAATCAGTTTATCAACAGAAATTAAAAAGCTCGCTGAGCTTTAAACAAAAATGGGGCAGCACAAACATTACCGTTTCCGGCTCCACATATTTATATGATTTAAGTAAAAACAATTTGAATGTGTCGGGAATGGCAAACATCAGATTGTTTAAAGGGCTGTCGTTTAATTTATACGGCAGCTTTTCAGTTATTCACGACCAGATTTCATTACCGAAATCAGGAGCCAGCGAGGAAGAAGTTTTACTGCAGATTAAACAATTGCAAACTAACTTCAGATATTATGGTTCGTTTGGTTTGAGTTATCAGTTCGGAAGTATTTATAACAACATTGTAAATCCGCGATTTAATTCAGGAAGTTATTATTATTGAATTTTATTAATGATAATCAACACTCGTAATTGATTATTCACATCACAATCACAATACATACTGTTGCATGCAACAATCAATACATTTGCCCCGCATGAGTAATAAAACTTACGAAATACACCTGCCGCAGTTTGAAGGCCCCTTTGATCTGCTGCTTTTTTTTATTGAGCGCGATGAACTCGACATCAACGATATTCCGATTTACACAATCACAAAAGATTTTTTGGATTACCTGCACCAGGCGAGTTTAATGAACATTGAACTGGCGAGTGAATTCATTGTCGTTGCCGCAACGCTCATGCGCACTAAGGCAAAATTATTATTGCCTCGAAAAGATTTTGATGCAACAGGAAATGAAATTGATCCGCGCGATGAATTAGTTGCAAAATTGCTGGAGTATAAACGGTTTAAAGAAGTACAGGAACAAATGCGCCAGCTCGAAGAAACACGCGCAGGAAAATATGAGCGCGGAAATGCGGTAGGTGAATTAAAAGTTTTATCAGAAAGTTTATCGGGCGAAGCGGAGTTGCATACACTCACCCTTTTTCGTTTGCTCAAAGCATTTGAAAAAGTGATGACCCGCTATGAAGAAGACAAGAACAAACCGGTTCATCAGGTGATTCAATATGAATATACTATTGAAGGTACGCGAGATAAAATTATGGAAGTGGTTCGCCGCGGAAGCAATGTTCCGTTCATCGGCATTTTTGAACACTGCGAAAATCGCATTCATGCCATCTTCACTTTTCTCGCTATGCTGGAGTTAATTCAATCCAATCTCATAAGTATTAATATTGGAATGGGCTCTAATAATTTTTGGGTTACTGTTACTGAATAAAATTCATTTCATAAAAAGTTTTTAATGAAAAAAATATTTCCGATTCTGTTGTTGTTGATTTCATTTCAGAAAATTTCGGCACAAACCACTTCAGTGCTTTTTATTGGCAACAGTTATGTATCCTATAACAGCTTGCCGCTTATGGTGCGCGAAATTTCTATTTCACTTGGCGATTCCATGTTTGTGGCCTCCAGTAATCCGGGAGGTTATACTTTTCAGCAGCACTCCACTTATGCTCCCACCATTGCTAAAATTGCTCAACAACCGTGGGATTTTGTAGTCATGCAGGAGCAAAGTCAAATGCCGTCGTTTCCACCGGCGCAGGTTCAGGCAGATGTTTATCCATATGCGGCTGCTTTATGTACTTTAATTCACAACAACGATTCGTGCACAGAGCCGGTTTTCTTTATGACCTGGGGGCGCAAAAACGGCGACCAGTCAAACTGTGCCGGCTATCCACCGGTTTGCACTTATGCCGGAATGCAACAACGATTAAGAGAAAGTTATTTGGAAATGGGTCAGCTCAACAATGCCACTGTTGCTCCGGTGGGCATGGCCTGGAAAAAAATAAGTGCTGATAGTCTTGCCTTTAATTTATATCAGGCTGACGAAAGTCATCCGACTATTTATGGCACATACTTATCTGCCTGCGTTTTTTATAGCGTTGTTATGAAAAAATCAACGGTGGGTGCAGCTTACACAGGAGGAATTGCCGATTCATCCATTGTGCTTTTGTTACAACAAACTGCACATGATGTTGTGTTTGATTCCTTATCGCTTTGGTTTGAAAGCGGCAATATTCCATTTTCCGGTTTTAATTTTTCTGCTGTCGGAACCACTGTTACATTTCATTCAACTGATTTGAATGGCGCACAATTTCAGTGGGATTTAGGTGATGGAAATTCTTCCGCACAACAAAACCCTTCGCACAACTATGCCCCCGGAACTTACACGGTTACACAAATTGTAACAAGTAACTGTATGAGTGATACTGCAACTCAAACACTCACGGTGCTTCCTTCCGGAGTTGTTGAATCGGGAATTCCTTCGAACGAAAAAATATTTTATGCTGATGGGCGGATTTATTTTCATTCAGAAATTTCTTCATCAATTGTGTTGTATGATTTATTGGGACGAAAAATTTTCGAGCAGGCAATTGAGAAAAATAAAACCATGCAATTCGTTAATCAGAATTTTTCATCCGGATGTTACATCGCCGTGTTGCAGAATAATGAAATGAAAAATTTAATAGTAAAAGTGGTGGTTCCATAATTGAAAATGTGCAACACAACTAACAGTTATATTTGAGCCGCTGAATAAAAATCATGATTAATAAAAAAAGAATTCTCGTTTTAGCGCCGCATACTGATGATGGTGAGTTGGGTTTGGGTGGAAGCATTGCGCGCTTTGTGGCTGAAGGAAAAGAAATTTACTACGCTGCATTTTCGCTTTGCCGCACTTCGCTTGAACCGGGCCTTGCTCCCGACACATTAGAAATTGAAGTGAAAGCAGCGACAAAAATTTTAGGAATTCCTGCAGAGAACCTTCGGTTGTTTGATTACGATGTCAGGCATTTCAGCACACACCGTCAGAATATTTTAGAAGACATAGTGTTGCTGAAAAAAGAATTGCAACCCGAACTGGTTTTTCTTCCATGCTCCAGCGATTTGCATCAGGATCATCAGGTCATTCATAACGAAGGGTTGCGCGCTTTTAAAGATGCTTCCATTCTTGGTTATGAATTGCCGTGGAACAATCTGAATTTTCAAACCAGTTGTTTTATAAAACTTGAAGAAAAATTTGTGGTGAAAAAATTAGAGGCGCTTCAAGCGTATAAATCACAATCGCACCGCGCTTATCTGAATGAAGGATTCATTCGTGGATTGGCAACTGCGCGAGGTGTGCAAATCGGAAGTGAATTTGCCGAAGCATTTGAAGTAATGAAAGTTATATACTAACCACAGATGAAGAGAGTCGCTCTCTTGCTCGACAATACTTTAACCATTGATCGTCGTGCATTGCTCGAGATGGAAAGTTTATGTTCTCTTGATATTGAATTGCATTTATTCTGCATGAAGGAAAAAGATTTTCCGGAAACTGAAACACGAAACAATCTTTTCATTCATCGAATTTTTACTTCGGATATTTATTTGTTCCGGAATAATAACAGTTTACAAAAACACTGTACTGAAATCTGTAAAAAAAATTTTGACATTCTTCACTGTCATGACCGGGTAATGTTACACCTCGGAACAATTATTAAAAAGAAACAGCCGAGTGCAAAACTGATTTACGAATCGCGCGAGTTGTTTCATCAGTGGCCGCTGCATGTTTCGACACCCGGATTTGTGTTGTGGTTGAAATCATGGATAGTCAGAAAGTTAGAAGTGCGAAAAGAAAAAGCCGACGGACGAAAAGCAGATTTCCTGATTACGGTCAATCAATCCATTGCAGATATTCTTACTAAATATTTTAAACTGAAAACAAATGCGGTTGTTACCCGAAATATTCCGCGATACGAAGCGGTGATAAAACGAAGTGATTACCTGCGAAACAAATTTGCAATTGATACAGAAAATAAAATTGTGGTTTACATAGGCGGGCATTTATATAAGAACTCGCTTCGCATGGAACAGGCGATTGAGGAAATTGTATCCGTGCCGAATATTTCTGTGGTGATTATTACAGGTGATGATTCACATTCGCAATGGTTCAAACAGTGGGTGGAAGAAAACATTTGGAGCAATGTGTTTTTTCATCCGCTTATACCAATCAATCAAATTACAAGTGTGCTGAGTGGCTGCGATGCAGGAATTGTTTCGGCATGGAATAAAAAGGATATAAGTTATTGGCTGGCGCTTGATAATAAATTATTCAGTTACATCATGGCTGAAATTCCAATTCTTGCCACAGCACAACCTGAGTACAAAAAAATTGTGGAAGAATATAATATTGGTGTTTGTGTTGACCCCGAAATTCCAGGTGCTTTTACAAAAGGATTGAAACAGATTTTAGCACAGCCCGAAAATTTTCATTCTGAATTAGTAAGCGCTAAACAAAAACTGAACTGGAAACAGGAACAAAAAAATTTACTGGATCTTTATAATCTCATCATCACTAATCCATCTTTGTGGCGCTATGATTCACATCATTGATTACGGCGCCGGAAATATTTCAAGCATAAAAAACATGCTGAAAAAAATCGGGGCTGATTCCATTATCACTTCAGTGCCGGCTGAAATTGCTGAAGCAAAAAAAATTATTCTTCCCGGTGTTGGTTCGTTCGACACCGGAATGAAATTGCTGAATGACAGAGGATGGGTTGAAGCACTCAATGAAAAAGTGCTGAAAGAAAAAATTACTGTCCTTGGGGTTTGTTTGGGCTTGCAATTGATGTGCAAGCAAAGTGAAGAAGGAAACTTAAAAGGTCTCGGATGGATTGATGCTGATGTAGTTCGGTTTAACCCCGAAAAGGCCGTAGAGCAAATTCGTATTCCGCACATGGGCTGGAATTCGGTTGATCAGCTAAAAAGCAATTCGCTTTTTTCAAGCGCAGAAACCGAGCAGCGATTTTATTTTGTTCATGCTTTTCATTTGGCAAATGTTGCTGAAGAAAATAAGTGGTTTCAAACACATTATGGTTACAATTTTATTTCAGGCATTCAGAAAGAAAATATTTATGGCGTACAGTTTCACCCCGAAAAAAGTCATCGTTACGGAATGGAATTGTATAAAAATTTTGCTGCACTGATATGAGTTATCGCGCACGCATTATTCCGGTTTTATTAATTCAGCAGGGAGAATTGGTGAAGACCGAAAAATTTTCGAAGCCCCGCTATGTTGGCGACCCAATTAATGCAATTAAAATTTTCAATGAAAAGGAAGTAGATGAAATAGTGGTGCTGGATATTGATGCTTCAAAAAAAAATCAATCTATCAACTTCTCGCTCATTCGCGATTTAGCAAGCGAGTGTTTTATGCCGCTTGCTTATGGCGGCGGAATAAAAACATTAAACGACATTGAGCAATTAATAAAATTGGGGGTCGAGAAGGTTATAATAAATTCATCAGCGTTAGAAAATCCTGCCTTCATAAAAGAAGCCGCAAAGAAATTTGCAAGCTCTACCATTGTTGTTTCAATTGATATAACTAAAAGCATGTTTGGGAATTACATTCTCTATTCAGCAGCCGGAAAAATGATTGTTACATCATGGAAAAATCACCTTGCACAAATGGAAGATGCAGGAGCAGGTGAAATATTAATTCAAACCGTGCAGCAGGATGGACTAATGAAAGGATATGATTTAAAACTTATCGAAGAAATTTCAAGAGCAGTATCCATTCCGGTAATTGCCTGTGGTGGTGCAGGTTCTGTATCAGATTTGCGAAGCGTGGTATCATGTGGCGCATCAGCCGCCGCCGCCGGTAGCCTATTCGTTTTTACCGGCGCACACAAAGCCGTACTAATTTCATATCCTTCTTCTTCCGATATGAAATGGTAGTTAAGTTTGCCGCTACCAACAATGTTAACACGACCCTACCAGATATGCACCCGATGCATATTATCAACTGCTGATGATGCATCAATTTATTTTGATAAAAATGGAGTTTGTAATCACTGCAATTTATATGAGCATCAAGCCGCTATTCGAATTCTTCCAGCATCAGAGCGAACACAATTTCTCGAAAAATTAATTGCCGAAATAAAAGAAAAAGGAAAAAACAATGCTTATGACTGCGTCATTGGCGTAAGCGGCGGAGTCGATTCAACATATGTTGCCTTACTGGTGAAGCAATACGGATTGCGGCCACTTGCAGTGCATTGCGATAATGGATGGAACTCTGAACTGGCGGTCAGCAATATTTCAAACACACTGAAGGAATTAGACATAGACCTGTACACCCATGTAATTAATTGGGAAGAATTTAAAAACTTACAGCTGGCTTATTTAAAAGCATCGGTCATTGATATTGAAGCAACTTCTGACCACGCCATATTTGCAACGCTTTATAAAGTAGCTTATGAAAAAGGAATTAAATATATTTTAAGCGGCGAAAATTTCAGAACCGAAGGAATTTTACCCGAAAGATGGGCGCATAATAAAAACGATTTAATTAATATTCATGCAATAAACCGACGGTTTGGAAATGGAAAATTAAAAACATTTCCGAAGCTGGGAGTCATTCGAAAATTCTATTTTGAAAAAATTAAAAGAATACAATATGTAAAGCTTCTTGACCTTGTTCATTATAACCGAAAAGAAGCTAAAGAACTTTTGACAACCAAATTGAACTGGCGCGACTACGGCGGCAAACATTATGAATCAATAATCACCCGGTTTTATCAGTCATTTATTTTGCCTGTAAAATTTCAGGTTGATAAGCGCAAGTCGCATTTGAGCACCATGATTTGTTCGGGTCAGCTCACACGCGAAGAGGCATTAATTGAATCGGCAAAGCCTTTAATTTCAGAATCGTTAGCGGCATCAGACAAGGAATATGTACTGAAGAAATTCGGATTATCGAATGAGGCCTTTAACACTATTTTATCAATGCCACAAGTAGAGCACACCTACTATCCTTCCATTTTAAACTTGTATAGACAATTACGGTTTCTTTCAAAATTTATAAAATGGTTTAGTCAGCCGAAAAAACAAAAAAGAAGATTTACAGTTAATAATCGCGGTAAAAAAGTGGCGATGCTGCTCGATAACTCCTACACAAACGATAATCGGGTAATACAAGAAGCTACCACTGTCGCAAAATATTTTAACCTCACTATGTTTTGCATGTACTCGCCCGATCTTCCGTTCAGAGAAATAAAAAACGGAGTAAAAATTGAGCGGATAATTCCTCGCGATGTTTTTCGGTTTCAATCTCAGCGCGATTTAAAAATGGTGGCTAATCGAATTGCATCGTATCAATTTGATGTGATTCATTGTCACGATCATTTAATGCTTCGGATTGGAGCGATGATTAAAAAACTGAATCCGAATACGGTTTTGATTTATGATTCGCACGAACTTTTTCACTCATGGCCGCTCAACTTTACCACTAAAAATCCTTACATCATTTTCAAATCGTTATATGTTCGGATGATTCAAATCCGAAATGAAAAAAAATTTGGTCGTGCAATTGATTTTTTGGTTACTGTAAATCAATCGTTAGCCGATAACCTGAAAGAATATTTTAAATTAAAAACGAATCCGCTCGTTATTCGAAATGTTCCGGTCAACGAAATCATTACAGATCGGAATTATGTGCTTCGAAAAAAATTTAATATTCCGGATGAAAAAAAAATATTGGTATTTATAGGCGCACACATTTACCTGCAAAGTTTAAATATGGTGCAGGTGCTGAACGAAATTGGAAACAAGGAAGACCTGGTATTAATTATTATCAGCTCGGGCGATGAGCACAGAAAGCAGGTTGAAAATTATGTGAAGCGAAAAAAATTTAACAATGTTTTGTTTCACGATGTAGTGCCCCACCATCAAATTACCACCTATTTATCTGGTTGCGATGCAGGCATTGTGCCCACCTGGAACAAAAAAGATTTAAGCTACTGGTATGCCCTGGATAATAAACTCTTTAATTATCTGATGGCAGAAATTCCAATGCTCTCAACGGCACAGCCTGAGTACAGCGCCATTGTAGAGAAATATAAAATTGGTGTTTGTGTAAATCCCGATGTACCCGGTGCCTATTATAAAGGTTGGAAAGAAGTAATTGATAAACAGGAAATATTTAAAGCCAATCTTCAAAAGGCCAAGCAGGAATTAAACTGGACCAACGAAAGTAAATTGCTTATTGATTTTTATGATCAGCTATTAATAAGAAAGGAGACCGATACAACAATGGTGAACTTTTTACCAACCATTGCCATGCTGCTCGATAACTCTTTTACCATGGATAGCCGTGTTTACCGCGAAGCAAAAACACTGGTTAATCATGGATATTCATTAACCCTTTATGCAGTTAAGCGCCACGACCTTCCGGAGTTTGAAATAAAGGATGGAATTTCGATTCACCGCATTTTTGAGCCTGAAATTTTTACTGTTAAAAGTTTTACTGCACGAAAAAAAGTATCGGTATTGATATCGCGTCAGGCTTTTGATATACTGCACTGCCACGATCAGCTGATGGTTTTTATTGGTACATTGGTTAAAAAAATTCGCCCCGAAACAATGCTGATTTATGATTCGCATGAATTGTTTCATTCATGGCCCATTAATTATTCAAGCAAAGCATCGCCCTGGGTTAAGTTAAAATCAGATATTGTTCGCAAGATTGAGGTGGCGCGCGAATATCGCGTGCGACATTATATTGACCGGTTAATTACTGTTTCCAGTTCTATTGGCATCGATTTAAAAAATTATTTCGAACTGAAAAACAGTGCCATCATCATCCGGAATTTAGCTGAGTACGAAGAAATAACAACTAATGATATGCTTCTGCGTCGTGAGCTCGGCCTTTCAAATGATGTAAAAATTGTTTTGAATTTTTCATTATACATTTATTGGAAATCGCGCAATATTGAAGCCGCCATTGAACAGTTTGCAAATAAACCCGGTGTGGCTCTGGTATTTATTTGCGGTGAGGGCGGAAACAAAAACGAAATTATGCAGTGGGTAAGCGAAGCCGGATATAAAAATATTTTCTTTCATACTGCTATTCAACCTGCCGACATTGTAAAATT
Source organism: Chitinophaga pinensis (assembly GCA_945903305.1). Taxonomy (GTDB): domain Bacteria; phylum Bacteroidota; class Bacteroidia; order Chitinophagales; family UBA10324; genus UBA10324. The sequence continues at coordinate 22,128 of CAMDOA010000018.1, read as the reverse complement.
TATACAAGCTGCAGATTATGGTTTGCTAAGTACCTGGAACAAACAATATATGAGTTACTGGCTGGGTCTTGAAAATAAACTTTTTCATTATGTGATGGCCGAGTTGCCTGTTCTTGCATCGGCACAACCCGAGCATAAAGAAATTATTGAAAAGCATAACATTGGTGTATGCGTAAATGCCGATGAACCCGATGCGTACTACAAAGGATTTTTAGAGCTGGAAAAAAGAAAGGAAGAATTTAAGGCAAGTGTTAAAACAGCAAAAAAAATTCTGAACTGGGAACACGAACAAAAAAAGCTGCTTGATTTATACGGCACTTTAAAAGACGAGTATTTTATTCATGACAGATACTGATTTTAAAATAATTATTACTAAAAACAAACCGCTTCAGCCCGATGCGTGGAATCAATTATCGGTTCAATGTTCCAATATCTGGCAAAGCACTTTTAACGATGAAGTTCAATTGTTTTTTAATAATCGCGCCTGGTATTTTCAATGTTTCAATCAGGAAAAATTAATCGGCGGAGTTAAAATTTATTTTTATGAATCGAAAAGGCTACCGGGGTTTATTCGAAGTATTAGCTCAAGAGCAACACAAGGAAGTGAAATTTTATTTGACGACTCAAAAAACATTGACTTCGATAATTTTTTAATCGCTTTAACCGATGCAATTAAAAAGTGGTTGAAAACCAAACGCACAACTACTTTTTATTCATACAGTTTTTATGGTGAAACAGGAAAGCTGATTTCGTTATCGGAATATAAAAAAGTTTGGGAAAGCAGAATTGGTATTGCAAAAATTGATTTGACAAAAAAGATAGAGGAGCTCCGCAAAGAAATAAATCCTAAGCACCGTAGTGAAATTATCAAAGCGGAAAAGAACAATTTAACCATTGAGTTTTCCAACGATATTGAATTGTTATTTTTATTGATGGATGAAACTTATAAAAACCAAGATTCGCATGCGCCCAATAAAAATTTTATATGCCGGGAATATGAAATTTTAAAGTCAAATAATTTTGCCCAACTTGTTTTTGCAAAACATAATGGAAAATATTTATGCGGTGCCCTGCTTTACAATTTCGGGAAATCATCGCTTTATAATTTCGGAGGCACGGTTAAAAACAGTTTGGGTGCAGGTCAGTTTCTGCATTGGGAAATAATGAAGTATTTAAAAGTAAGTGGATTTCAAAATTATTTTTTAGGAGAAACATCGCTGGAAATAACCAAAACCAATTTGAAATTCAGTGAAGGCATTACAAAATTCAAGTTGCGATTCGGTGCCCAGCAGATTCCTGTTTCACATACAGGCTATGCATTAAAACCAATGCAATTAAAGCTTTGGAATATTTTCAAAAAAATTTTTATCCGGTCATGAGCTCGATTGATAAAAAACAAGTCGAAGAATTTTTCAGTTCAGCGGCCAACCTGCATCAAAACGAAAATGCGGTTCTTGATGTTGCCGCCGGCCAGCAGCATGCCAATATTTATCGCAACTATTTCACCAAAAATTATATTTTGAAAAATATTAATGCTAAAAAAAATGAAACCATTCTTGATTTTGGTTGTGGTGTTGGGCGAATAACAAAATTGATTGCAGAAAAAGCAATGGAAGTTGTCGGAGTTGATTCAAATGCGTCGATGATTGAAACAGCAAAACGGAAATTCAGCGGTAAAAAAAATATCCGTTATGAATTGTTAAATGAAATAAAAATTACTGTGGGAGAAAACTATTTCAATGCAGCCTTTTCTCACTGGGTATTTCAACACATAAATGATGCTGAATCAATCCAATGGTTAAACGAATTAAAAAGAGTAGTGAAGCCTGATGGAAGAATATTATTATTCGAACAAGTAAAAAATGAAACCGCTGAAACTGCAAAGCACTTATTCCGATCACAGAAACATTATCTTTCATTATTTGATAAAGCTGAAATGAAAACTATATCTGTTTTTCCGGTAATGCGCGTGCCGGCAAGGGGCATGTCGCTATGGAATAATTTACCTGATGTAAAATTTTTATTACCCGTACTTTCCTCCATTGATAAATTAACGATTAATCGAAAACCGGCCCTTGCCAGTTATTTTACTTATTGTTTTGTATTGCATAAGTAATTTTTCATTTAACTATTGGCGCTTCGGTTCGTATTATTTTTAGCGCAATTATTTTGACTGAATGCTTTTTAACTCCTTTTCATTTCTCCTCTTTTTTCCGGTTGTAACAGTTATTTATTTTCTGTTGCGGCATCGGTATAGGTGGATGTGGTTATTGGCGGCAAGCTGTTGTTTTTATATGGCTTTTATTCCGATGTATATTTTCATTCTCGCGCTCACTATTGTTGTTGACTATATCGCAGCCATTTTAATGGAGCGGCAATCGGGGTTTCGAAAAAAATTGCTGCTTATAGTCAGTTTAATTTCAACTGCGCTCATACTTTTTGCTTTTAAATATTTCAATTTTTTTTCCGAAACCTTTTCTTCCGTTGCTCATTTGTTTCATTATGATGTAGCACCCTTTGTCTATAATATCATTATACCTGTTGGGCTTTCGTTTCATACTTTTCAAAGCATGGCTTATGTCATTGAGGTTTACCGGGGAAAGCAGAAAGCAGAAAAAAATTTCGGGATATATTCTTTATATGTCATGTTTTATCCACAGTTGGTTGCAGGGCCAATTGAGCGGCCACAAAATCTTATTCACCAGTTTTATGAATCGCATGATTTTAATTATCAACGCGTGACCGAAGGACTGAAACAGATGGCCTGGGGATTTTTTAAAAAATTAGTGATTGCTGATCGGCTGGCCATTTATGTGAATGAAGTATATAATCACCCCGATAAATATGAGGGGCTTACTATAATAATAGCCACCATTTTTTTTGCTTATCAGATTTATTGTGACTTTAGTGGATACACTGATATTGCCATTGGCGCTGCCCGGGTGATGGGTTTCCGGTTAATGAAAAATTTTGATCGCCCTTATTCTTCTGCCTCCGTTACCGAGTTTTGGAGGCGATGGCACATTTCGCTCTCATCGTGGTTTCGCGATTATTTATTCATTCCGCTTGGAGGAAGCAAAGTATCAGTAAAAAAAAATTACCTGAATCTTGCCCTCGTTTTTATTGTTAGCGGTTTATGGCATGGTGCCAATTACACTTTTGTTATTTGGGGTGCATTGCATGCGCTTTATATTATTGTTGAAAAATTATTAGCCGGAAAGAAAACCAGGAATGAATCATTTTCTTCAAGCCGGTTAATTCAATTACAAAGTTCTTTTGCAAAATCAGGGATTCAAAAATTAACGAAGCAGGTGCTCACCTTTTCACTTGTGTGTTTCGCTTGGATTTTTTTTCGCGCCAATTCAGTAAGCGATGCGTGCCTGATAATTATTTCTTCTTTTCAAATAAGTTTTTCGTTATCAGATATTCTCATCGTTACCCCATCGGTTTTTTATTTTTCTTTAGTGGGCATTTTTGCCCTTGAAGCAGTTCAGCGATTTATGAAAGAGCGGGAGTTTTATGATTTAATGATCAATCATCCGCGCTGGGTTCGGTTAAGTGTATATCATTTGTTGCTAATCGTTATTTTGGTTTTTGGTGTTTTTAATAATTCACAATTTATTTACTTCCAATTCTGATGAACAGAGAAATTCAAAAATTCAGTTCGCGGTTTTTCAGCTTTATTTTTTACTATGTTTTAGCAGCTCTTTTTACAATTATTATTTTTTATAAAAGCGGCGAAATTTTTTGGTTGAATAAAACTTTAGATGCACAGGTAAATGACCGGCGAAATTTTATTTACGGAGCAGCCTATTCAAACCTTCCTCACTATTTCAAATTTGCGGCAACAAAAAATATTTCGCCTGATATTCTGGTTATCGGTTCATCCCGGGTGATGCAATTCCGTTCTTCTTTTTTTTCTGATTCCATTCCGTTTTATAATGCCGGAGGAGTTTTTAGCAGGCTCACTCAGATAAGGTCGTTTTTAGAATCGCTACCCAGCTCCCGATTGCCGGGCGTAATTATTATTGGCCTCGATCAGTGGTGGTTTAGTGCCCAATATGATTATTTAACAAAAACCCCAAACGATTTGATTTATCACCAGTATTCATGGTTGAATAATTGGGAGGCATTATCAAAATGGCAACAGTTTTATTTTGATTGCTGGTCAGGGAAAATAAGCTGGAATCATTGGTGCTTAAAAAAATCAAATAATACAGAGTGGTATGGATTAGCTGCTCTTATAGAACAAAGCGGAATACGAAAAGATGGCAGCCGAGAATATGGCGACAAGTTAAACAATCGGTTAAGTGTAAAAGATTCTTTTCAGCAAAAACCCAATAATGAACTTTCGGGTGTTGCCCTTTTTAATTTTTTAGAAACAATTGATAAAAATGCTATTGACGAGCTACGACTGTTGTTGCTGTTTTGTAAAATAAATAATATAAGCGTGAGCGGGTTTTTACCTCCGGTGCATGATGATCTGTTAATACAATTCGAAAAGCAACTAAAAAATTATACTTGTTTTTTTCATTTGCAGGAAAGTTTAAATCCGGTATTTCGCGAGAATGGTTTTCGGATTTATGATTTTACCCGCCTGAAAAGTTATGGAAGTAATAATGACGAAATGATTGATGCTTTGCATGCCGGCGAAAAATCTGCGCTGAAACTTTATTTGCAATTGTTACGAACCGATACTTATCTGAATCAATATTCTGACTCCACTTATCTGAAATTGAAATTAGATTCCGCTAATGGAAATTTTATTTTGTTTGGAAATTATTAATGAATGCATTTTTATTCTGAAACAGAAACCGCTTCCATAATTTGAATCGACCGAATGAAGTTGCGCCTGACTTTTCTTTTTTTATTCCTGCCGCTTATTGTCTTTCAATTTGTTTCCAAAACTTTTCAGCAAAAAACACCACACAAACAAACAAGGCAAGCGTGATGGCGGAGGCAAGCAGATATAAAGCCTGGTGACTTTCAAAAAGCTGGTGGTAGAAAGGGTTGCAAAACCAACCAAGAAACAATGCCAATCCTACATATAACAAAAATCGTTTTATGCTATATGGAACAAAATAAATTTTTTGCCCCAGAAAATACGAGACAATCATCATCATAGAATAACACGCCAGCGTTGTCCATGCAGAACCCATAAATCCGATTTTTGGAATGAGATAAAAATTTAACCCAATGGTAATGCCTGCGCCAAACAGCGAGATGTACGAACCATATATTGTTTTATCGGTTAGCTTGTACCAGATAGTCAGGTTATAATAAACACCAAGAAATAAATTTGCTAATAATAAAACCGGAACAATTTGTAAGCCCGTATAATAGCTTTCGTTTCCTAAAAAATATTTGAAGTATTCAAGAAAACACATGACAAATATGAACAGAAAGCTGCAGGCAATAACAAAGTAGTTCATAGTTTGCGCATATATTTTTTTTGCATCCGCTTTATTTGCTTCGTTAAAAAAAAAGGGTTCAGCGGCCATTCGGTAGGCGCCCACAAACAAAGTCATGAGAATGCTTAATTTGTAACAGGCACTATAAATTCCAACGAGCGAAAAATTTTGCTTGTCGCCATAAGGAAGCAGGTGTAATAACAGCACTCGATCAAGTGTTTCATTTACCATACCTGCGAGACCTACAATTAAAAGCGGCAAACTATATCTGAACATTTTTTTCCAGATAGCGAAATCGAATTTAAATTTATTTGAAGGTTCTTGTCCAGCTGGTTCATCTATAGAATTTGATTTTGTTTTTATTCTCAAATTACGAACCGTGCCAACGGCTAACACAAGTGTAACAGCGCTTGCAATCAAATTGCTTATTAAAACATAAATTATCGAATCCGCATTTAATTGTATCAGCCACTCTCCGCTGTTTATAAAGGGTTGAATTATTAAAAACCAAGCGGTAAGTCCAACATTTACCAAAACATTAATCAGCTTTATTATTCCATACTTAACAGGCCGGTTTTCTATGCGCAATCGGGCAAATGGAACGGCGCTTATTGCATCGAGGGCCAACACCGCTGCAAAACACAATATATATTCAGGATGTTCCGCAAATCCGATAAACCGTGCGATAGATGACGCAAAAAAAGAAATCAGAATGAAAAAAATTGTCGATGAAAAAAGTAAAGAAATTTGTGCTGTGGAATAAATCCTTTGTTTGTCGTGATGGTTAGTGGCAAACCGGAAAAAGCCGGTCTCCATTCCATAAGTAAATAATACAATAAACAAACTTACATAGGAGTAAAGCGCCGATATTACTCCATAATCAGCTGGAATAAATACAGCTGTATGAATTGGCAACAACATATAATTAATAAACCGGGCAAGCATGGTTGAAAAACCATAAATAAATGTTTGACCTGCAAGCTTTTTAATTATTGAATTCAAGATGGTGCTTTTGTATTTTGAACTAAGGGCTGCATGTTTTTTATGCTTGAAAAATGATTGTCAAAAGCCTTTTTTCTGATTGTAAAAATAACCAGGTGAAAAAGTTATCCGCCGGTTCTGTTTCAACAAGGCTGAAGTTGTATGTATCTATTAAAAAAATCAACCGCTAATTGAATTTTGCTTCAGTATTTAAGCAAAAAAATCCCGCCTCGAAAACCGAAGCGGGATTTTTTTCACCAACTATTTTTTATAACTATTTTTTTTCTGTTGCTAATTCAGGAGTATGTGCAGCTCCGTTCGAAATTAATTTGCCCCGCACTTTTGCTTCTATCTCTTCAGCCATTTCAGGATTATCGCGCAGTAATTGTTTTACCGCATCACGACCCTGGCCAAGTTTGTTTCCATCATAACTGAACCATGAACCTGCCTTCTGAATAATTTGCATGTCAACTCCCATGTCTATGATTTCGCCAACCTTGCTTATTCCTTCTCCATAAATAATATCAAACTCCACCATGCGGAAAGGTGGTGCCACTTTATTTTTCACAACTTTCACTTTCACGCGGTTTCCAATTACTTCTTCGCCATCTTTTATTTGTGCAAGCCGACGAATATCCAACCGAACCGAAGCATAAAATTTTAATGCGTTACCTCCGGTAGTAGTTTCAGGATTTCCGAACATGACACCAATTTTTTCGCGCAACTGATTTATAAAAATGCACAGACAATTTGTTTTGCTGATGGTGCCAGTGAGTTTGCGCATTGCCTGACTCATCAATCGTGCATGCAATCCCATTTTACTGTCGCCCATTTCACCTTCAATTTCTGCTTTTGGAACAAGTGCCGCAACAGAGTCAATCACTATCACATCAATCGCACCTGAACGAATGAGGTTGTCGACAATTTCCAATGCCTGTTCGCCATTGTCGGGTTGTGATATTAAAAGATTCTCGACATCAACACCCAGCTTTTGCGCATAACCTTTATCAAACGCATGTTCTGCATCTATAAAAGCCGCAATACCACCTAATCGTTGCGCTTCTGCAATCACATGAGTGGCGAGTGTGGTTTTTCCACTTGACTCCGGACCATAAATTTCTACCACTCTACCCTTTGGTAATCCACCGATTCCAAGTGCCACATCCAATCCGAGCGAGCCGGTTGAAATAGATTCAAGCGGTTCAATAACAGAATCGCCTAATTTCATTACAGTGCCTTTTCCGTAATCTTTGTCAAGCTTGTCCATTGCAAGTTTGAGCGCCTTGAGTTTTTCTGAAGATATGTTTGCCATGATTTAAAAAATTTTTGAGCAGTTTGTATTTCTATGCTCCACGAAAGTGAATAATCACTTTCATTTCAACAACGAAAGTTCAGGAATTATTTATTCACAATTTTTTAATTGCTTTTTTGTAGTGTACGGTGCAAATATAAATATTCTTTTGAGTTTGTCAAGTTTGTCAATAAATAAGTTTTTACAGAATTAATAATTAAATTTATTTAAATTTGCAAAAACAATCTGTTATGCATTCGTTACAAGAACAATTGCTCAGTGAAATTGACCGAAAGAATATCGGCAACCTTACTCTTCGCGAAATAGGTGATCTCATTGGTGAAAAACTTCCGCAAAAGGTAAAACATCATTTAACTCAGCTCGAGGCAAAGGGGTTTATTTTAATTGACAAGCGAAACCAAACCATCAAACGGATCAGCAACAAAGCCAAGGCAGATACCCTTTTTGTTTCACTGCCGATAGTTGGGTCTGCGAATTGCGGGCCGGCGGAGATTTATGCCATTGAAAATATTGAAGGGTATTTAAAAATCTCGCGCAACCTGGTGCCTTATAAAAAAGGATTGTATGTGATAAAAGCAGATGGCAATTCGCTGAACAAATCAAGTGTGAAAGGAAAAAATATTGAAAGCGGCGATTATGTAATTGTTGATAGCGAAAACAATTCGCCGAAAGACAACGATTATGTTGTTTCGATTATAGATGGCATGGCGAATATTAAAAAGTATCGTCTCGACAAAGCCAACAATAGAATTGTATTGCTTTCAGAATCAACTAAAGATTATTCGCCAATTTTTATTCATCGTGATGATGATTTCATAATCAGCGGAAAGGTGTTGGATGTGGTGAAGAAGTTTTAAGGTTCATTTTTTCATCTTCACTTTAGGCAAAGTACTCTGAAAATATTTACAAACCTCACGCAATCCGCACTCTTCGCATTTAGGTTTTCTAGCTACACAAACATATCGTCCGTGTAATATCAACCAGTGATGCGCTTTCGAAATCAGATTTTCAGGAATGTGTTTTACCAATTGCAATTCGGTTTGCAATGGGTTTTTTGCGCCGCGTGTCAGACCAATTCGTGCAGCTACTCTTTGCACATGCGTATCAACTGCCATCTTCGGCTGATTGAAAATGCAGGATGCAATCACATTTGCGGTCTTTCTTCCAACACCCGGCAATTGCTGTAACTGATCTGTATCAGATGGTACTTCACTGTTAAATTTTTCTACCAGCATTTGCGACATACCAATCAAGTGCTTGGTCTTATTGCTGGGATACGATATGCTTTTAATAAAAGGAAACAAATCATCGAAAGTTGCTTTGGCTAATTTTTCGGGAGTTGGATACATTTTGAATAGCGCCGGAGTAGTCATGTTCACCCGCTTATCGGTACATTGCGCTGAAAGAATAACAGATGCTAAAAGTTGAAAAGGGTTTTCATACACCAGTTCTGTTTCGGCAACAGGCATATTCATTTCGAAGTACTGAATAACAAAATCAAATAAATTTTTTCGGGTCATGAGGTAAAAATAGCGCCCCATTTTTTAGTTATTATTTCGGAAGAAAAATGCTGCCGCTAATAAATTCAATAAGGGTTTATTAAGCAGGCATGTTTTTTATAGGTGGGTGAGTAAATGAAAAAAATTTAATCGACTGATATTTTTGGGCATTCATTTCTGTTTTAAAATATATTCAAGGAACAATTAGTTCTGTTTTGACGAATCATAATTTAACTTTTTTAAAAACCATGCGTAACGCAGCGCAATAAATTTTTAAAAACACCATTTCATGAGGCGTTTACAATTAAAGCCATCAAATAAGCAAAAGCTTACTGTTTCTCAGAAATTAGTATATGCTTCGGCCGCTTTTGCATTAACCGGTATTGCATGTGTGGTTGCTTTCTTATATTCAAACTTAGGAACCTCTTCAAATTCTTTAGCTGCCGGAACATGTCCAGGTGTTCCTTATTTCGAAGTGAATTTAAATGGTCATTCTGATTCGGTTTATATATCTCCTTCCATTTCAAGAAGCGGACAATGTTGTGGTGCAAGTAATCCGGATAGATGTATTGAATTCGCAATTACACTTGATACATATTCTGAAGGAATAAATTTTGAAATTGCCTCTGGACCACAGCCTGTTGGTTCTATGTTTTATTATATTGATTGCCTGAATCCAGTTGTGGTTGGTCAGCCAATTTGTCTTTCGGGAGGTGGAAATTATAAGGTTATATTTTGCAAGCCCGGAAATAACCAAAATACTTATCGAATTACTTCCTATTCGAAAGTAACTTTTCCAAAGGATACAAGTGTAAGGATAGGTGGCCCCGCAATTTCATTAAATACTTCGGGATTAAATTCTTCATCGGTAGTATGGCGTTCAATTTATCCGGGAATATCAGGACAGTACAATTCTTTTCTTAGCAATACAAATTCAACTGAGGTATTATTTCTTCCTCAAAACGGTTCACCATCATATATTGATTATGAAATTTCCGGAATACATACTTCAGCTTGTGGTTCAACAGGATTAAAAAAAGACACAGTTCGTATAACTGTTTATCCTGCAATTACAGTTTTAATCAATCCAAATCCGGCCATTATTCCAGCGAATGGATCATTAACTCTAACGGCAAATGTTTCAGGCGGAATGGGCACTTATACTTATCAATGGTTTGACGCAAACAACCAATTAGTAGGTTCAACTTCTTCAATAACTGTTTCTTCTCCAGGGAATTATCAGGTAGTTGTTTGCGATGCTTTATGTGCATCAATGGGTTCTGTTAGTTCAACAATTTCGGTTACACAAGCTACATGTATCCTTCCTGTTAATATTGGCATTTCTGCCATTACATCATCAACAGCTAAAGTAAGCTGGACGGCAATTCCAGGAGTTTACGGATATAAAATACGCAGACGAGAAGTCGGGTCAAGCACCTGGACAAATACAGGGTCATATGCCCCAACACCCTATCGAAAATTGGTGGAGCTGATTGAAAACACGGCATATGAATTTCAGATTCAAACTGTTTGCAATTCATCTTTCGCTGATACAAGTGAGTGGTCTCCACTATATACTTTTACTACAAGGCCTGTATGTGCGCATCCCGAAAACCTAATAATGCTTAGTGTTTCCGACACCCATGCCACAATTGGCTGGAGCGCCGCATCGAATGCTGTTAAATATCGTGTTCGGTATAAAACAATTGGCGAAACAACCTGGATAAATAAATATCAAACCGTTACCCAACCATTACAGAGAAAAATTACCGGGCTTTTTAAAAATGCAGGTTACGAAATTCAGGTGCTCACTGATTGCGGATATGCTGATTATTCGGCTTTTTCAAACACTATTTATTTTACAACTACAACTACTAATCAACGAAATGAAGGCGATGTTTTTGCAGATCAATTGGGCGTTCTTTCCATTTATCCAAATCCAAATTCAGGTAATTTTAAATTAAATCTTTTGTTGAAATCTGATGAAAGTTGTCATTTAGAAGTTATAAATATTGCCGGTGCTAAAGTTTGGCAGGAAGAAATTATTCCGGAAGCCGGCATACTAAGCAAACAAATTGTTCTTGATCAGAATTTACCGAAAGGAATTTATTTCTTAAAGGTAAAACAAAACGAGGAAGAGTATTCGGCGAGAATTTTATTAACGCAGTAATATTTTATCGGCGTTGTGATTATTGGTTTTTGTTTTTTTTACAATTTTCCAATAATAAAAAAGCTAAATCTTTATACAAACCGAATCGTAAAGCGACCTCGAAAACACCCGCAACATGAGTCGATATTTACAATCGAAGATTCAGGTAAAGCAAAAAGTAAAAATTGCCCCGGCATTAATTTATAGTTCTATTGGATTTGCATTTGCCGGAGTAGTTAGTTTAATCATGTTTTTATATTCTAATTTTGGAAACAGTACAAATGCATTTGCCAGCTCAAACGACCAATCATCATCAGCTCTCAGATTCGAAGTAAACTTTGAAGGCAAGCCTGATGGAGTTTTTTTATCTCCGGATATTTCGAGAAAAGGAAAATGCTGCAACGCAGTTGATTCACATAACTGTATTGAGTTCAATATAACACTCGATAAAAATGCCGAAGGAATAAAGCTTGAAATTGCATCAGGTGAATTATCCGTTGGTTCATTGTATTATTATATTGATTGTGAAAATCCGGTGCAAATTGGTCAGACGGTTTGTTTAACCGGAACACATAAAATTTCCTTTTGCAAGCAGGGCAACACACAAAACACTTATCGTATTACTTCATTTTCCAGAGCGCAGTTTCCAAAAGATACAAGTGTGAGAATCGGCGGACCATCCATCATTTTAAAAACAGTGGGACTGCTTTCATCAAGTGTAAACTGGCGGTCTATTGCTCCAGGTTACGATGGACAATACAACCATTGTTTAAGTAACACAAACGGAAGCATGATTTCATTTTTGTCGAATCCAAATTGTCCGGCTTATATTGATTATGCGGTTTCAGGAACACATCTTTCTGCTTGCGGCAATACACAAACAGTTACAGATACAGTTCGTGTGAATATTTTTTCTACACTTAATATTCGGTTTTATCCCGCAAATGCAATTATTCCGGCCGGAGGTTCATTGAAAATGAATGCAATTGTTACAGGTGGAAAAGGAAAATTCAGTTACCAATGGTTCAATGAAAAAAATCAATCGGTCAGTTATGATTCATCAATTGACATTTCAACAAAAGGAAGTTATACCGTGATTGTAAAAGATGAAATGAGTGAAGCAATGAGCAGTGTGACAAAAACCATTTCAGTAAAGCAATCCAACTGCTATCAACCTGCTGGATTCAGCATAAAAAATATTGGCGCTTCAACAGTAAAAATCGGATGGGAAGCCAATGAATCGGTTTACGGTTTTAAAATTCGCAAACGCGTAGCCGGCGAAAAAACCTGGTCGAGTTCAGGAACAATTTTACCATACAACAACCGCACACTCACCAATCTGATTGATAACACGCCATATGAAATTCAGGTGCAAACTGTTTGCGACCCAATGCATAACGATACGAGTAGCTGGTCGCCGATTTATTCTTTCAAAACAAAATCATTCTGCAATAATCCAGATTCAGTAAAAATTATTTCGGTCGGTGATACATCTGCACAACTAAGATGGAGCGCAACTGACAATGCAATTATTTATAAAATCCGATACAGAAAAGCAGGCGATACAATCTGGATTCAAAAAAATCAAAGTGCAAGCTTTCCCTGCGATAAAAAACTGAGGGGGTTAATTTCAAATACAACCTACGAATTACAAATACTGAATGAGTGCTACTGGAAATCAGGAGCCGAAGTGCCAAAGACATTTTCATTCACAACTTCAAATTTAAAATCAGATGAAATAATGACCCTTGAAATTAATAGGGAAGACATTGGTAAGTTTTCAATAACACCCAACCCATTATCCGGAATTTTTAATCTTGAATTTGTAACAGGAGATAACCATAGTTATCAATTAACAATTGTAAATCTCATTGGTGCCTCAGTATATGAGACTGTGGTAACCGCATCAGGCGGAATTATTTCTAAATCAATTTCGCTCAACCATTCTTTACCAAAAGGTATTTATATTATTTCCCTTTCGAACAACGCCAGTAAATACAATCAGCGATTGATGCTGAGTAAATAATTTTCAGTTAATTGAAAATTATTTTCGTTCAAAAACCAGCACAAACTGCTGCCCTTTTCTTTGGTAAGTCAGAATGTCCTTTCCCATCACATAATTACAATCTCCGCGAGAGCTAATTTGATCGGCCAATAAAACCTGATCATAATATTTATTAAAATATTCTTGCGTCCATTTATAAAATGTCATATCGCTTTTCTGATCAAGCATCCATGAAAACGGGTGAACAACCAACACAATGTATCTTGGTTTTTTGGTTTCCACATCATGTATGGCCTCCAGTTGCCATTGCTTTGCAAATGGGGTTTTTGCATTGATGAAGTTGATGAAATTATGCCGCGAAACGCCGAGTGTATTAGCGTATAAATAAATCTGAGGTTCAGAGCCGGCAACAAAAAGTTGATCACCTTCCTTCATGTTCTGTTTCAGATAATCGCCAACAACTTTTGTTTCCGGAAATGGATTACTGCCATAAACACCATGAAGAATAGTATCAAAATTTGGATTGATATAGTAGGAAGTAGCAGAAAACAAATGACCAACCGGAACGCAAAAGAAAATGACAGCAAGTAATATTTTCATTGGCTTGAAATTATTAACCAGTTGTTCGAGTAACTTGTAAGTCAGTGCAACCGATAGGGCAATGCCAGGCATAAACAAAATCCAGTAATGGCTCATAAATCTTAATCCGGGAACAATGGTGGCGCCCGATAAAAGAATGAAAGAATAAATTAGTATTTTTTTCTCCCTTGAAATTTTTAAAATCAAGCCACTCACGATTCCGGCAAATGCGAGAAAAAAGAAAAAAGGTTGCTGCTCCATAATATTTTTTGAAAAAATCGAAAGCAAATTCATGCCTGCATCAAATGATTGATTGCTTAAATAATATTTGCCCGGATATTCAACTATCCAAAAAAATGCTTCCTTGCTTACTCCTCTGTATTGCAGCCAAAAAATTATAATAAATAATGGAATAATTCCGCCGGCGGTATATGCCGACAGTTGTGATAAAAGCTTTTTTAGTTTTCTGTTCTTCCACCAATCCAATATAAAAACCAGTGCTCCAAACAAACAAAAGAAAACTCCTGCTTGTTTTATCAGAACTGAAAAGCCGAGTAAAATTCCTGCAGTAATAATCAGAAAATAATTGTTGCGTTCATGGCCGATTAACAATAGATACAAGCCCGCTACTACAAAAAACAAAACCAAAAATTCGGCTTGAATTGTAAACCCCGAAGCATTCGGGTTTAATAATAAAAAGCCATAAACAGGCAGAACCGCTAAAGCAGTACTTCTTCCGATAAATTTTTTGAAAAATAAGTAGGAGAATAAAAGAGTTATAGAATTGATATAACAAAAGCCTGTTTGCAGGCTGGTGTATTCGTAACCAAATATTTTTACCACCAGCGCGTAAATCAAAAATATTCCAGGCGGTTTCATTTCATAAAAATCAACATACGGTTTTGCGCCGGTGAGCAACCACTTTCCAAACATGGCATAATCACCCTCGTCGCGCTCGAAAGCTATGCCGACAAAATTTTCCCGGAGAAAAAATAAAACCACAATGGTTATTGCAACCAGCACATATTCCAGCCAGGGAAATCGCTCCAATAAGGGCGGACTTTCCATTTTAATTTTCGGCTGATTAACTTTTTGTTGTGCAATTTTTGTTGGCTTTTTACTCATCGTTTAAAAATATGGAAGGCAAAATAACATTGTGATTTTAAAATCAATCCGAAAAATTCAAACACGCATTAGAGAAAAAATATTGGAAGCAAAATATTTTTTAGGACAATGAATCACTTTGTTGAACAAACATTTTTTATTGATACTTATAAAAATATTCATTTTTATATCTTGAAATTAAATCAGATAAACTGTTAGAAATAAATTCAGAAATAAATTAAAATGCAAGAATCGCTGTTAATTGAATTGCCAAAAATTGCCGACCCGAGAGGGAATTTATCGTTCATTGAACAGGGGAATCAAATTCCATTTAACATTGAGCGCACCTACTGGATTTATGATGTGCCGGGTGGCGAAATGCGCGGCGGCCATGCGTTTTATGAAATGCAGGAATTCATCGTTGCATTGTCAGGCAGCTTTGATGTGGTGCTGGATGATGGGGTTTCAAAAAAAATTATTTCGTTGAATCGTTCCTATCGCGGAGTTTATATTCCGAAAATGATTTGGCGCTCGCTCGAAAATTTTTCTACCAATTCTCTTGCGCTGGTGCTTGCCGATAAAGCGTATGATGTAAACGATTACATACGCGATTACGATTTGTATTTAAAACTTAAAACCGAAAAGCAATGATCAGTATTTCCGATTGCAGCATTATTGAGTTACCAAAAATTTCTAATCGCGCCGGAAACATTACACCTGTTCATTCAGGTGTGGATGTTCCGTTTGATATAAAAAGAGTTTTTTATCTATACGATATTCCTGCCGGTGAATCGCGCGGCGCACATGCACATAAAAATTGTCATCAGTTTTTAATTGCAGCAAGCGGAAGCTTTGAAGTTATGTATGAAGATGGGGTGAATAAAAAAGTGGTGCAATTGAATCGTCCGTTTTATGGTTTGCACATTCCACCAATGATATGGGCGCAGGAATTAAATTTTTCTTCGGGTGCCATTTGCCTGGTGCTAACCTCCGAACTGTTTGATGCAAACGATTACCTTCGGGATTACAATCAATACCTGAATTTAAAAAACATATGAATTGGTTCAAACATCCATTAGCTGATGTTCAATCAGAAAAGATTGGAAAAAACACACGGGTGTGGCAATTTTCTGTCATACTAAAAGAAGCCGTTGTTGGCGAGAACTGCAATATCAACTGCCATACTTTTATTGAGAATGATGTGGTGATAGGTAATAATGTAACTATCAAAAGCGGTGTGTATTTGTGGGATGGAGTTCGAGTGGAAGATGATGTGTTCATTGGGCCCAATGCAACTTTTGTGAACAATCCATATCCGCGCTCCCAAAAATATCCCGGCAAACATGTTGGAGCATTTATTTGTCGCGGCGCTTCCATCGGCGCGAACGCAACCATTATGGGCGATATTTCCATTGGAGAATTCGCCATGATTGGTGCGGGGAGTATGGTCACAAAAAATATTCCTTCCAATACTATCTGGTACGGAAACCCTGCAACTCACAAAGGATTTGTAACTAACGATGGATTAATTCTTGACCTGAATATGATGGATGAAAAAACCGGCGACGAATATTTTTTTGAAAACAATAAGATTGTAAAAAAGCAGTAATACATTTCAGCAATCAAAATGGCAAAAATTTCCATTATCACTCCCTGCTACTTTAACGAAAAAAATATTCCGGTTACTGTTAATGCATTTTTAGAAAATGAAAAGAATTTTCCGGAGGGAACTCAATTCGAGTATGTGTTGGTGGATGATGGTTCGAAAGACAACACGGTTCAGGAATTATTAAAGTTTAAAGAACAATATCCCGATAAATTTAAAATCATCAAACTTGCCGGGAATGTGGGTTCGTACAACGCCATTCTTGCCGGAATGAAATTCGCCACCGGCGATTGCAATGTGATTCTCACTGCTGATTTGCAAGACCCGCCCGAGTTAGTTCCTAAAATGTTTGACTACTGGACGAAGGGAATAAAATTCGTAATTGCCAATCGTAATGACCGTGAAGATCATTGGATGCACAATATTTTTTCGAACACTTATCACTACCTGATTAAAAGATTTGCGTTACCCAATATTCCAAAAGGTGGTTTTGATTTTTGTTTGTTTGATAAACAATTGAGAGACGAAGTAGTAGCAATGGATGAAAAAAACACGAACACTATTTATTTATTGTCATGGCTCAACTATGATTTTGTCAGCATTCCTTACACAAGAAAAAAAAGAGAGCTTGGAAAATCGCGCTGGACTTTAAAAAAGAAACTGAAATTATTTATTGATTCTTTTGTGGCCTTTTCATTTTTTCCGATTCGCATGATTTCTGTAATGGGTTTTATTTTAGGAATAATTGCATTGGTATATGGCGGATTTATTTTATTCGAAAAGTTCATTGGCAACATTCCGGTTTCCGGGTGGACAACCATCATGGTGGTTGTATTATTTGTTTCCGCATTCCAGATGATAGCGCTTGGTGTTATTGGCGAATATGTATGGCGCGCTTTAGATTCTTCGCGCAAGCGACCGAATTATGTGGTTGATAAAATGTGGTAATTAAATATGCACGACGAAATAAAATTTCTTGATTTCACTTACATGAATGCACAGGTGCGTGAAGCCATGTTGCAGCAATTTGAAAAGGTGTTTGATAGTCAGTTGTACATTTTAGGCGACAGGGTTAAACAGTTTGAAAAAATTTATGCGGATGCAAACGAAGTGAAGCATTGTGTTGGAGTAGCGAATGGTTTAGATGCATTGATTTTATGTTTGAAAGCTTTAGATATAAAAGCAGGTGACGAAGTGATTGTGCCTTCCAACACTTACATCGCTTCTTGGTTGGCGGTTTCGTATGTTGGTGCAACTCCGGTTCCGGTGGAACCGAACGAAAACACCTTCAATATTTCACCTGAAAAAATTAAAGCCGCCATCACAAAAAAAACAAAAGCAATTATGCCGGTTCATTTGTATGGACAAGCATGTGAGATGGATGCAATAATGAAAATTGCTGAAGAAAATAATTTGTATGTGGTGGAAGATAATGCACAGGCTCAAGGCTCATCTTACAATGGAAAATTGACCGGAAGTTATGGCCACATCAACGCCACAAGTTTTTATCCCGGAAAAAATTTAGGTGCTTATGGTGATGCCGGTGCTGTTACAACCACCGATGATGAATTGGCCGAAAAAGTAAAAGTGCTGCGCAATTATGGTTCGCAGAAAAAATATTTCAATGAAATAAAAGGAGTGAATTCAAGGCTCGATGAATTGCAGGCAGCTTTTCTTTCTGTTAAAATTAATTACCTCGCACAATGGAATGCTGAGAGAAATACAATTGCTGCCTGGTACAACGAAGGATTATCTTCCAAAAAAAATATTTCAATTCCGCAATTAGCTGAAGGAGCTACCAGCAATTACCACTTGTATGTTATAAGAACTGAAAAGCGCGATGCGCTTGCCGAGCATTTAAAAAAGAATGGAATCGGTTCGCTGATTCATTATCCTGTTCCTCCACATATGCAGGAAGCATATCGAGAACTTGGATACAAGAACGGTGATTTTCCTCTTGCAGAAAAAATTGCGGCGACTTGTTTGAGTTTGCCCATTTATCCCGGAATGAAAAAAGAGTATGTTGAAAGAGTGGTGAATTGTATTGGAGAATTTGTTAGCTGAAATACAAATCAGCAACTAAACCCCAACAGTACTCTCCTTCATCAACTCAGAATTCTCTGCCATCTGCAAAGCATCAAGCATTTCCTGAATATTTCCATTGATGAAATCGGGTAAAGTATAAACCGTCATTCCAATGCGGTGATCTGTTACACGACCTTGCGGATAATTATAAGTGCGGATTTTTGCTGAGCGATCGCCACTACTTACCATTGATTTTCTTTTTGCGGCAATTTCTCCTTCGTGTTTTCGCACGGCTGCTTCATACAATCTTGTTCGCAACATCTTCATTGCCTTTTCACGATTGCCTAATTGCGAACGCTCGGTCTGGCACATTACCACCACGCCCGTTGCAATGTGTGTGAGAATAACTTTTGTTTCCACCTTGTTTACATTCTGTCCGCCTGCACCGCCGCTTCGTGCGGTTTCCATTTTCACATCCGCATCACGAACTTCCACATCCACTTCTTCTGCTTCAGGCATTACCGCAACAGTTGCGGCGCTTGTATGTACACGGCCTTGTGCTTCTGTTGCAGGCACACGCTGCACGCGATGCACACCTGATTCAAATTTCAAAGTGCCATACACATTTTCACCGGTCACTTCAAATATTACTTCTTTATATCCTCCCATTGTACCGGGGCTGTCACTCACTAATTCCAGTTTCCATTTTTTGTTTTCGCAGTAGCGTATGTACATTCGATACAACTCTCCGGCAAACAAACTTGCTTCGTCACCTCCTGTTCCGGCCCGAATTTCAATCACTGCATTTTTTTCGTCAGTCGGATCTTTTGGTAATAGCAATAAGCGAATGGCTTCTTCCGATTTTATTTTTGCATCTTCCAAACCATCGAGTTCAGCTTTCGCCATTTGTTTGAACTCATCATCTTTTTCGGTTTCAATAATGTGCCGGTTGTTCTCGATATTGCTTAAGATGACTTTATACTTTTCAAATTCCTCTACAACTTTCTGCAATTCTTTGTACGACTTATTCAGTTGCACATATAATCTTTGATCTGCAATTTTTCGCGGGTCGTTCAACTGCAATTCTAAATCCTGCCATTTCTCTTTTATTGACTGGAGGCGATTAACTAATTCGTTCATTGTAGCGTAAAAATAAGAAGTTCTGGGAAAGGCTAATCAGTATGGATAAACTGCTATCTGCTCTTTTTGCAAGAGAAAAATACGATGTGATTCAATCTGTACTTGAATAGCAGTATCCGGTAGTTTAATGGAATGTTCTTCCATCGTTTTCAATTGATAAATGTTAGCGAGGTTGCTTTTTTTATATAAGAGCTGATTATTTTCCACCTGAAAATTGGTGATTCCCTTCGTTGGAATTTTACTTTTAAAATTTCCGTATTCATCAAATACAAAAACACCTTGCGATGAATCAGAAACAAACAGTTGCTGATTTTCTTCAATCATTAAAAAAGGTTCAATCGTTTTATTTGAAATGGATTGAACATTAGGCCCTTCATAAATAACCTCTAATTGCGAATTGATCTTCTTCAATCGCTGATCAGCTTCATCATACACCCAGAAATTTCCATCCTGCGATAAGCACGCAACCGGCGATTGAATAATTCCGATTGGTGCAAGCTGTGTTTCTGCTATTTCAGAAAGGGTATTGTCGAGCCATATTATGGTGCTGAAATCTTTGTAGTACAATAGCAACTTCATCGGATTCGAAACATCAAGACTGGTTGGTTGCCCGAGCGATTTGTTAGTGTAAGTGTGTAACGGTTGGCCGGAAGAATCATACTTCACTACTTTGTAATCAGTAGTGACGGCATAAATATTCTGCAGGTTATCAGTAGAGAAAAACAGCGCACTAACTTTTATAATGAAGAACAGATGCCATAGAGGTTCCATTATTTCTGATAATATTTTAACTCCAGCTTCTCTCCATCGAAAGTTGCATAACTGTAAAACCGTAGCCAGTCGCCGAGATTGATGTAACTGCTTTTTTCGTTGAGTGGATAATCCATTGCCAGATGGCGATGACCAAAAATGAAATAATCAATCTGTTCGTTCTTCAACATTTCGCGTGCATATCCAATCAGCCATTCTTTTTCTTCCCCGAGAAAATCTTCTTTCACTTCACCATTCAGAAAACGATTGTTGTAACTCCATTTTTTTCCAATCCAAACACCGAAGTTCGGATGCAGCCGTGCAAACAACCAACGAAAAACACGCGCATGAAAAATTTTCTTAATCACCTTGTACTTGTAATCGCCGGGACCCAATCCATCGCCGTGACCAATCAGAAATTTTTTACTGTTACACGCAAACTGAATTTCTTTATTGAAGATGGGAATATCCATTTCCTCTGTGAAATAATTTTTCATCCACTGATCGTGATTGCCCGGAAAAAAATAAATGGGTATATTTTTATCGCGCAGCTCCGCCAGTTTTCCTAGTACACGAACAAAACCTTTCGGTACCACCTGCTTGTATTCAAACCAGAAATCAAACAAATCACCTAGAATAAAAATGCATTGCGCGTCTTTTGAAATTTCGTCGAGCCATTGAATAAATAATTTCTCGCGCTGCAAACTTTTCTCGCGCGTGGGCACACCGAGATGCAGATCAGAAGCAAAATAAATTTTCTTTCCGCTGTCAACGGAGGTGGGGAATTGCATCAGCGAACCGGATCGTCAATCAAAAAAACATAAACTTCTTTCGGACCATGCGCGCCGAGCACTAAAGTTTTTTCAATATCCGCCGTGCGGCTCGGACCCGTTGCAATCGAAATCATACTCGGCAGATTGCCTTCATATTTCTGTAACACTAATTGCGTGGCATCCTTAATATCAAAAACTAATTGCGAAGTATAAGCCACCACAATATGAATGGGTGGAAAGATGGGCAAACTGCGACCACTCTGCTGCTTGCTTGTCACAATAATACTTCCAGTGCGCGCCACTAAGCACTCGCACAAAGTAATTCCGGCATCGGCTTTATCAATTGTTTTTCCCACGCGGCATTTATTAAAATCAAATCGCTGAAATAAATCCTGTAGCGGTTTTTCCCAGCAGTACAAATGATGCCAGCCCTTCTCGTTTGCCACCGCCGAAATGGATTGAATGAACTCAGGAATGTTTTCGCAGTAAATAAAATTGCCCTGAATTTTTGTGAACTGCTCCGCAAAAACCACATCCAGTGTATCGGTCGGCGCCGGATAAACCGAAGCCGTCTGGTCAATATTCGGAAAAGGAATGTTGGTGGAATGAATGAGCGCCTTCCGAATTTTTTTCAGCACGCGCTCTTTACTGGTAGGCTCCATAGTTTTTGTTAGTGAAGCAAAAGTAGAAATAAGCCTTTAACAATTTAATTTCTTAAAATTCATTTCAGAACAATAAAAATTGTTTGAGCGGAAAATTCCCTCAATCAGTAAGAACAATTTTCTAAAACCGAT
>CAMDOA010000017.1 GCA_945903305.1 Chitinophaga pinensis | reverse complement strand
TTCGGTTGGTAATAAATTTCATCTGATAAACCAATCTCTTCTATTCTTCCTTTGTTCATTACAATCATTCGATCACTCATAAATTTTACGACCGATAAATCGTGGGATATAAAAATATAAGTGAATCCAAAATCCTTTTGTAAATCTTTCAGCAGATTTAATACCTGCGCTTGTACTGAAACATCCAAAGCTGAAACTGATTCGTCACAAATAATAAAGCGTGGTTCCAATGCCAATGCTCTGGCAATACATACCCGTTGTCTTTGTCCGCCCGAAAACTCATGCGGGTAGCGATTAAAATGTTCAGGTTTCAAATGCACTTTGCTCAGCAACTCCAACACTTTAGTTTTTCGGTTTTCATTATTGCCATGAAGGTGATGAACTTGCATAGGTTCCATAATAGCATCGCCAATCGACATACGCGGATTTAGCGATGAATACGGGTCCTGAAAAATGATTTGCATATTTTTTCGAATCGGTCGCAATTGTTTTTCATCCATCTTCGATAAATCATGTCCTTCAAATAAAATAGTTCCCGCGGTTGGTCGTATCAGTTGCAATATTGTTCTGCCAAGTGTTGTTTTTCCACAGCCACTCTCTCCTACTAATCCCAAGGTTTCTCCCGCAAATACATCAAATGAAATATCATCAACTGCTTTCACAAATTCTTTTGCGCGTGAAAACATTCCTTTATTCACAGGATACCATTTACATACTCCACTGAGAGACAATACTGGAGCTGATTTTTGTTTTTCTTCCGAAGCACTTTTCCATGAAAGCGGCTCTACAACTTTGTAGGAATCTAATGAAATCTGTTTTTCTATCCACCCTCCAACTGAATCTTCTTCCATAAAATCTGCAATTACCGGCAACCGGTAAATCCGCTTTTCTAGAGGCGGTCGGCAGGCAAGCAAACCTTTTGTGTATGGATGTTGCGGCGAATGAAAAATATCGTGTACAGTAGCGGTCTCCACAATTTTTCCTTTATACATCACGGCAACACGATCCGCAATTTCGGCAATCACACCTAAATCATGTGTAATAAATATGGTGCTCATGTTTTGCTCCTTCTGCAAATTGCGTAGTAACTCGAGTATGGTTGACTGAACAGTTACATCCAATGCGGTGGTTGGCTCATCGGCAATAAGAAGAGACGGATTGCAACTCATTGCCATTGCAATCATTACCCGTTGTTTTTGTCCACCGCTTAATTGATGCGGATAACTGTTATACATTCTTTCAGGTTGTGGCAATAAAACTTTTTCGAACAACGAAATTGAAAGTTGCTTAGCTTCGGAACGCGAAACTTTTTTGTGTAATCGAATTGCTTCCACCACCTGGGCGCCACAGGTATAAACCGGATTTAGTGAGCTCATTGGCTCTTGAAAAATCATGGCGATCTCTGCACCCCGAATTTTCTGCAATTGTTTTTCGCTTAATGCTAATAGATTGATTTCCGCATTCTGTTTATTTCTAAAAACAAGTTCTCCATTCTTAATAATACCAGGTTGCTGTATTAACCGCATAATAGATAGCGAAGTAACTGATTTTCCTGAACCACTCTCCCCAACTATCCCCAATGTTTCTCCTTTGTTTAGGTGAAAGGAAATATTTTTTACAGCGGTAATCATTCCATCATCTGAAGTAAAGCATACCTCCAGATTATTTACATCTAAAATTCTTTCTGTTTGCATTGGCGTTAAATGTAATAAGTTGCATTTTCAGTATTGCTTAATTTTAATTTTGTTTTATGCATTTAATGTGAAGCATGTATTGTTTATGGAATAACGAAATTTAAATGAATAAGAATTATAAAAAACTAATTCAAAGTATTTACAGAACTAATTTATATTTGATTTGAATTTTAGGATTAAACAGCATGAAATTGTAAATACTAAACGATCCATTGAAAATGAAATATTTGTATCCCGAGTTCTTATTTTCCGGTAAATATTTTTTTCTTAAAAAATCATTTTTTTTCTATTCATGTTTTTGAATATTAGTACAAGTTTTGGTCAGGGATATTTTAACAACTGGTATTTTGAAAGTGGTGCAGGTTTAAATTTTAATTCGGGCACACCGGTAATGATTGCCTTACTGGCATTTTCTCTTTTTCTAGTAATGCAGATTATCGGAATCGTTTCGGTTCGGAAATTTAATAAAATGACAAAACAACGCTAACCAGTTCCGGTTTTCATGTTTCACAAACGAATTGACTAAATCAAAGCAAATCCGATTAAAAAAAACTCCGCCTCCAAAAAATTCAGAAGTGGAGATTATATATATGAGAAATTAAATTCTTAATGAACTATCAGTTTACTCATCAAAACAAGATCAGGTGAAACCGCTTCAACCAAATAAATTCCGGAAGAAAAATTTTCTGTCAATAACTGAAAAAATTTTTCAGAGGTAGAAAATTCTTTTACCAATTGGCCGGTTAAATTCATTATGCGAACCTGACTGAGCGGTTCGGGTGAAGAAATAGTGAAATGGTCAGCAGCTGGATTCGGAAAAATTTTAATCGAAGGTTTATCACCTGTGCAAATGACATTAGAACTGCTGCCTCCATTACTACGGAAACTGAATGCCTCGAGTAACACACCACTGTCGAGTACTCCATCACTTGCATCAGCAATCGCAATTTTAAAATGATACGGTGAGTTGGGTACCACTACTGAAAGCACAGTGAGGTTTACTGTAAATCCATCTAATGAAATATACTGCCCTGCAGGATTTTCATTATCATAAAAGTAAGCAGCATTAGAAGTGGCATTTACATTATTAATGGCAACCGGAGTACCGCCTGGAATGGCAGCGACATTTACTGCACCGGTTATTCCTGCACCTGAAAGCCAGATGGCAAAAATGTCGTTGAACGGACTGCCCACATATTCAGGATACTCCTCAGAGCCAAAAGCAAAATTAAATTCCAGTGTGTCGCCTGTTGGTATGCAATCAAACTCCAACACGCATGCATCGTAAGTTGTGGCACCGCACAGGGCTGTTAAATCAGAATCGCCGGTCATACTCAACATGCCGGAAGTTGCGGTCATATAATTGGAATCGGCAATAGTATTTGCAAATCCGGTACTTAAAATAATTCCTGAAGTAATAGAAAGTTCCGATGTGCCATTGAATGAACCAAAAGCCGAATCATTACAATTGATTGAAAGGTTGGTGATGCTAACTCCTAATCCTTCGATCAAGGTGGTCATGGCTGTATCGTTCAATCCGGTTTGAATGGTGAGTTGTGCATTTGAAATATTGATGCTGAATAAAAATGTAATGAGAAGTGTAATTTTTGTTTTCATGGTTTTTTATTATTTGTGATTCAAAAATAACTATAAGAAGATAAATGAATAACCAATAAATGTTTAAAGACAGAAATTAATACAACAAGTTGATCAATAGCCTTCTTCGGAAAATCATTCTAGCCTTTATCCAAACCCCCTCTCCGAAAAGGAGATGGGAACAGAAATGAAAATTTTTTCATGCCGCTATTTTCCGAAGAAGTCTAATAAAAAAAATTATTACCGCTCAATCACAAAACTTCCGGTTTTAATAACGCTGGTTTTTAAATCTTTCACTGAAAAAAGATAAATGCCTTGTGAAACGGCCTGCTTGCTTTCACTTAAAATATCCCAAAAATGTTCGCCACCTGAAAGCAACCGATCATTTGCGTTGCCTGCATAATTATTGAACCATTGTGCATCTTCGCCCATGTAATTTTCATCATGCTTTAATTGGGCAACCACATCGCCTGCCGAAGTATAAATTGAAATAATACATTGCTGAGGTAAGTTGTAAAAACAAATTCTTCTTGTTTGCGCGGTGCTTCCATCCCACGCTGCTTTTATATGATAGGGGTTTGGATACACCCCCGGTTTTAACGAATCTTTTTTGCTATGGTAAATTTTTTCTTCAGTTCCTGCAAACACACGAAATGTATTTTCAGTGGTGGACGATTCTAAACTCTCCAGATTCAATTCCTTATTCCCTTCGTCAAATGAAGTAATAGCAAATACATATTGCCATCCATTGAGTAATCCACTAACTCTGAAATGATAATAATAAGATGTGTTATCTCCTTCAAACATTTTGGGGGTTGAAAGTTTTACAGGTTCCATTCCATTGTTAAAACCCAAATCGTTTCCGGGTTTATCCCATTGCGCAATTTGATTTAGGTTACCGGCTGTTTGCACATTCAAATCATCACCTGCGTTGCTTCTGTAAATTCTGTATCCTTCAAAATCTTGTTGTTTGCTTATCGGATCAATAGACTTTTCGGCTGCATCATCCCAATAAATGTCAACAACTCCATCTGATGGAATCATTTTTACAATCGGATCTGCCGGAGGTTCAGGTAAAATAAAACGATCGAGCATTAGATTATTATTGAGGTCTTCGTCAATATCGAGTAATCCATTTTCATTTACATCTTCACCAAGATAAGTTCGCTTTGCCCAACCCAAATGTTGATTCAATTCAACACGGGCTTCCGGCGCATCCAAGGAACTGGCTGGCAATTGCGATGCACAAACAACAGCAATAGTGTATTGAAAACTTTCGCCGGGTAAAACTTCGGTCAATGGTCCGGCTGCTAATAAATCGGTTCTGTTCGATGCCGAAGAAAAAGTATTGGTGATAGCGGTGTTGGAAAAATCAAGCGGTGTTGTAAGCCGACCATATTTTAATAAATCATCAGCGGGATAAGTTCCTAAAAATCCATCGTCGGTTTTATACTTCCAGAAGTTAGCATTCACTTTTGGTTCGGGTAATCCTTCAGTTAAAAACAGGGAAGCATTCTTCGGATGAAAAAATTTATCGCGCCACACAATTCCTAAAAATTGAGAAGCACCATAAGAGTTAGTGTATCCCGGGTCGCCACTTACATCATAAGCATACAAGGCATACAACGAATCAATGTATCCAACTCCTCCTTTACTGAAAAAAGCAGAACCATTGTCGGTTGCCACATTCACATTTCGCACCACCAAATCGGTCCACATGCCAATATAAACACTGTCCCATGTTTGAGCTGAATTATTGGTGATGGTGTAATTGAGAATTACAAAGTAATCGGCGAACGAATAATTCCATGCATAAGTTTCCAGATGAACACCCGCGTTCAAAGGAGTTGTGTGATCAGTAATCGGAATTGTGGTGCCGGGTACAATGGTATTGGCATCAGTAAAGTCCATGACAAAATCCATGTGTGAAATGGCATCAGGCGAATAGTAATTGTTTGATGTAAGTGTGGAACGCTGATTAATAATACTTCCCGGTGGTGCACTGAACTCAAAACCGACCGCACCCGTAGTATATCCGCTCGCAGCATCCACCGAAGCTGTAGAAACTACTGTGGTTCCTCCTATTGTTGCGCCAATCCACAAACCGCCT
This sequence comes from Chitinophaga pinensis, assembly GCA_945903305.1. GTDB lineage: Bacteria > Bacteroidota > Bacteroidia > Chitinophagales > UBA10324 > UBA10324. The sequence continues at coordinate 39,154 of CAMDOA010000017.1, read as the reverse complement.
TCAAACAAATGTTCAATACCGGAGTTAATCGGATATTCCAGGGAAGGAACATCATCGGGATTGCTGATGATTACCGGATTACCAATGGTACCGAAATTGGAAATAGTCATTCCGGTATTTCCAATATCAACTGTTTTTTTTTGAAAAGATGATTGCGCATAGGAATTGTTCAATCCTGTCAATAGCGCCGCATAAAACACAATTAACTTATAACAGATAACAAAAATCTTTTTTCTCATTCGTGGCGCAAGATAGAAAAATATAAAAGCGAATTCTGAAATGCTGGTTTTAATAATTTGCATTTATTTCTAAACAGAAAATTATGCCTGTAGAATAAGGAGCAAACAAAAAATTTACAAACTGAAAAATGCAATGAATAAAAATTTAATGAGGCATGTGAAGTATCAGATAAAAGCAAACTAAATTGCATGCATGAAAACAATACAGTTAAGCAGTGTTATTTTTTTAATGTGCTTTCTTTCCTTTCAATCAAATGCGCAGGCACCCTACTGGAACTGGGCATCAACCGCAGGCGGAAATAACAGCGACCGTGCGAATGCAATAATTTATACTGCCGATGGAAATTTATTGGTCACAGGTTTTTTTGAAGATTCTGCATCCTTTGAAAGCACATCACTTGGTGCTGTTGATTTCGGAATGTTTATAGCAAAATATAATTGCAATGGAAATTTAATCTGGGCTAAAAAAGTGGCTGAAGCAGATTTTGGCATTGAACCACAAAAAATTTTTGAAGACAGCTCGGGAAATATTTTAATCACCGGTTATTTTGGGGATTTTATTGATGCCGGAAATGTAAGTTTCAATACAACCAATACTTTTACTTCTTATGGAAGCCGCGATATTTTTATTTCGAAGTTTGATGCCAACGCAAATTTTATTTGGGCCGGTCACATAGGTGCTATTGAAGATGAAAAAATTTCTTCCGGAATCAACAATGAAAATATAATTATTCAGGGTTCTCGGTTTTCGCAGTTAATTGCAACTGCTGATTCACTCTCAGATACCTTGACTAATGATTTTACCTGGCATCTTTGGGCTGCTTGTTACAATACAAATGGGCAGATTCAGTTTTTAACTGATGTAGCAAAAAACACTTCGCAAATGATAACCACCGGAGTTTCATTGGATCAGAATCAAAATTTTTATTTGTCAGGAAATTATTATGGAAAACCTGTAATTGGAATTTTACCTGACACTGCCCAACTTAGTAACGCCGGAAGCTTTACCAATATTTATATTCTGAAATTTCATTCTGATTCAACAGGTTTACAGCGATTGTGGCGACAACACATTGGTGGAATAAAAAATGATTTTGCCCAAGCAATGGATTTAAACGAAGCAAGTGAAATTTTGCTTACAGGCATTTATGCTGATAGCTCTTTCTTTGGAAATGATTCAGGAAGCATAGTGCTTCAATCCGGAATTACAGTGGCAGAAAATTTTATTTGCGGCTATCAGTCGAATGGAAATTTATTGTTTGCAAAAAATTGCGGGTACAGTCAAACAGGTGGCATAACCACAACACAAATCATTCACGACGATTCATTAATTTATTTAACCGGAAAATATACAGGCACTACTGCTCCTGTTTTTGGTGCCGGAATTGATTCAATTTTATTAGAACCGGTAAAGAATTTTTTTGTTGCCGCTTATACTGATACCGGCACCATTCATTGGGCACGCGGAAGTCTGAGTTCATTTGCAAATGGTTTGAATGGAATAACATTAGATGATTCAGGTCATGTATATGCAGCAGGATTTTATACACTCTATTGTGTCATTGATACAGGCGCTACTGATAGTTTATATTTTCTTTCATCAGGAGTTGATGATATATTCATTGGCAGGTTGGGATATTTGATATTGGTTGAAGACACTGAAATAATTGATACAACCTTTGTACAGGATGTTTCTACTGATAATTCACTTTCGGTTTATCCGAATCCGACAAGCAATAATCTTACTATTGACCTCAATCAGTCAGTCGTTAACAGTACTATTGAAGTTTATTCTATTACCGGAAAAAAAATGTTCAGTAATAATTTACCTGATCATACAAAAAAAATATTTTTAAATACTTCAGGTTTTATGAATGGAACTTATCTCATCCGGATAAAAAACAAAGAAAATATTTTGACCAGTAAGTTCAAAGTATTCAAGTAAGAGTAAGATTTTAATTTATTATTTATAAAAAATAAACTGCCGTTAGTAAAAACACATTAGTTTTCAGCGCTCAATTAAACCGATTGATTTTTTGAAAATGAATTTCATAAAAAAAACAATATGGATATTATTTCTGCCTGCATTTATCTATTCATGCAATTCTGTTTCTGAAAATAATTTACCCGCAGAAATTAATTCAACAAGTACCGCCATCATTTCTGAAACCACTGACGATAAAAATATTTCATTCCACATTTTCATGATTGATTCCACCAATAAATCAGCCGGATTTGGATATGATATTCTCATGAATGATCAGCGATATATACATCAAACCACCATTCCTGCTGTAAGCGGAAATCAGTTTTTTAAAACCGAAGAAGCCGCAAAAACTGTTGCTTCATTTGTCTGCTATAAAATTCAAAACAACCTAATGCCTCCAACCATTTCTACTCATGAATTAGATAGTTTAGGAATCTCAATAAAATAAAATCAATGAAAAAAATTTTACTCTTCCTCTTCATTGCAACTTCACTGCAAACATTTGCTGACACAACCGGTTATTACTTGTGGGTGCAGAAGGCAGAATTTCCACCGATAGCCCGTCATCGCGCTATCGGTTTCTCAATTGGCGACAAAGGTTACATGGGTTTAGGTCATGTAAACGCAGGAGGAGTAAATATTGCCTATCCAGACTTTTGGGAATATGATAAATCAACAAACTCATGGTCGCAAAAAGCAGATTTTGGGGGAGGAACGCGGTTTGGTGCTGTTGGTTTTTCTATTGGAACAAAAGGATATGCCGGCACAGGCACTTCAGCATCGTATGTTGATTTCAATGATTTATGGGAATACAATCCTGCATCAAATACATGGATTCAAAAATCCCCAATGCCTGGAGTGGCGCGCGATGGGGCTACCGGCTTTTCGATTAATGGAAAAGGTTACCTCGGGTTAGGATATTATAATGATTGGTACGAATTCGATCCGCAGACAAATTCATGGTTAGTAAAAGCGCCTTATCCTGCGGCAGTTCCGTTTTATTCAGCATCGTTTGTAATTGATACGGTCGGATATGTTTGCACCGGCGAATACACCTTTCCTTCGCAGTTAATGGCTTATCACCCTTCAACTGATTCATGGTTGCCGAGAGCATTTTTTCCCGGAGGTGCACGATTTGGAGCCATGGGATTTTCAGTAAATAGAAAGGGGTTTGTTGGTTTAGGTTGCACTTATGGCTACGCTGATTTCAAAGATTTTTATGAATATGATCCGGTTACAAATTCATGGGATTCGCTTCCTGATTTTCCGGGGTCACGAAGGCATTATGTTATCGGCTTTAATATGGGCAACAAGGGTTATTGCGGCACCGGCACCAACGGAACCAACCTGAAAGATTTCTGGGAATTCTATTGTTACATTCCAACTATTGATACTACTGTAATTGATTTCATTGGAGAATTCAACTCTAAAAATGCTGTGAAAATTTTTCCGAATCCGATTTTAAATGATGCCACCATTCAGGTAAGTATTTCTCCGGCTGATTTTTCGTTGTTTGATATTTCAGGAAAAAAAGTTTTTGAGAAAAAAAATATTCCAGATAACTATTTATTCGAGCGAAAAAATTTATTAAGTGGTGTTTATATGTTTTCAGTTTCGGTTCATGGAAATAAAATTCAAACCGGAAAAATTATTTTGTTATGATTTTAAAATTGAAAAATATTTTTGCTTTTGTTTTACTTCTAACAACTGCACAGTTGGTACATGCAGAATGGGTTTGGACAAAAAAAAATTCACTCCCATCAGGAAATAAACGCGACCGTGCTGTTTCCTTTTCAATAAATGGAAATGGATATGTAGGCACCGGGTTAGATTCGTTAAACATAGTTCGCACTGATTTCTGGAAGTACGATACGCTGACTGATTCGTGGTCGCAGGTGGCAGATTTTCCAGGAACTGCACGGCGCGATGCTGTAGCATTTGTGATTGACAGTTTTGCTTATGTAGGAACAGGTATTGATGATTCATCAGCATGGGGCACCATCATGTCGGACTTTTACCGATACGATGCATACCTGAATTTTTGGATGCAGATAGATTCATTTGGAATCGCCAATTCATATGGAGTTTTTAAAGCTGCTGCATTTTCAGCTGGCGGAAAAGGATATGTAACAACTGGAAGAGTTTGGGGTGCTCCATCCTATGAAACATGGATGTATGATCCTGCTATAAATTCATGGACACAAAAAATGAACTTCCCTGCGTTTGGAGGTCGCAATGGCGCGGTGGGTTTTTCCATTGGTAATAAAACTTATTTAACAACCGGCAGCGATGATAATTATTTCTACAACGATTTGTGGGAGTATGATGTGGTTTTTAATTCGTGGTCGCAAAAACAAAATTTTCCGGGCACTCCACGAATTGCCGCTATAGCATTCACTATTGATTCATTAGCTTTTGTTGGAACAGGAAGCGATGGTGGATACAGCAATGATTTCTGGTATTACAATGCATCAATCAATCAATGGGGATATGCCAATCAGTTTCCCGGTGATGCACGGAGAGCTGCAACCGGATTTTCTATTGGAGAATACGGCTATTTATCATGTGGCAAATCAGAATCAGGAACCAAGCGCGATTTGTGGCAACTCTCCTATCAAACTCAGGTAAATACTAATGACAACGAATCTGTTTTTTCAAAATCTGATTTTAAAATTTATCCCAATATAATTTCTGTTAATTCTTTTATTCAGTTAAAAGGAATTCCTGTTGGTTGTTTTCAGTTAACTGTTTTTGATTCCTTCGGAAAGTTGACTAACAAAATTTCAATTTCAGAAAATAAAATTTTCATTTCTGCTGATGATTTTAAATCCGCCGGCGAATATTTTATTCAGTTAAAATCATCAGATAAAAATATTTATTCAACTGTTCAAAAAATTATTGTTCTGTGAGAAAATATTATTGCACAATTATTTTTCTGGTTTGCTTTTCAAATTATTCAACCGCCATTCCTCAATGGTTAGCAGCACCTGTTTTTCCTAACAACGGCAGAAGCGCCAGCACAGCTTTTGTAATTGGTGAACAAGCGTTTGTTGGTTTGGGTTACGATGGATTTGATTTTAAAAAATCGTTTTACATTTTTAACAGTTATTCAAACCAATGGTACAATGCTCCTGACTTTATTGGATTCCCAAGGTGTGCTGCTGTAAATTTTGTAATAGGCACCAATGCTTTCATTGGCACAGGAACCGGAATCAGCACTTACTCCAACGATTTCTGGAAATACAATTCACTCAACAATACATGGAGCCAGGTAGCAAGTTTACCCGGCGATGCCCGCCATTCTGCTGTTGCCTTTACTGCATTCAATAAAGGCTATGTGGCACTCGGTTATGCAGCAACCGGATTAAAAAAAGATGTGTGGCAATACAACGACACAACAAATTTATGGGTGCAGAAAAATGATTTTGACGGAGCAGAAAGAAAATCAGCTTGCGTGTTTGTCTTAGATAACAAAGCATTTATTGTGAATGGCGACAAAGATGTTTTAACTAATGGATGCTGGCAGTTTGATGCCATGAATGATACTTGGATTCAGAAAACTGATTTTACCGGAACACCGCGCAGTGGCAGCGTGGCTTTTACATTAAATGGAAAAGGCATTGTTGGGTTAGGTTACGACACACTCACTAACTACTGTAATGATTTTTTTCAATACGATACACTTACAGATTCATGGTCGCCGTTCGATACTTTTCCGGGTTCGGCAAGAAGCAGTGCTATTGCTTTTTCATTTCCAACACGCGCTTATGTTGGGCTTGGATACGATTCTTTGTATTTGAAAGATGTATTTTACTATTCAGCTTTAAATGATGGAGTGAAAGAAATAAATACAGATGAAAATTTATTTTCTATATATCCGAATCCATCAGCAGCTTATTTTTCATTAAAATATTGCATCCCTTCTAATGAAAAATATTATTTCAGCTTATTTGATTTGAATGGAAATAGTTATTTGAATATTTTACTTGATTCGAATAAAAAGAAGCACGAATGCAAAACACAACTGTTGCTAAATGGTATCTATTTTTATAAAATCACATCCAACAAAAAAGTGATGGATGCTGGGAAAATCTGTATCATAAAATAAAATCAATCGGTTAAATAGTATTCTGTTTAAATTTTTATTTTTTTTCTGATCAGCTGCAACTCCTTTTTTCTAAAACAATTTTGCTCATGATCATCTACAATTCCGGTTGCCTGCATAAACGCGTAGCAAATAGTGGAACCACGAAATTTAAATCCCCGTTTTCCCATATCGTTGCTCATGGCATCGCTTACTTCGGTTTTCGATTTATACTCTGAACTGTTGTTATACTGATTTACTATTGTTTTTCCATTTGTAAATGACCAAACATACTTTGCAAATGAACCGAACTCTTTTTTTATTTTAATATAACACTTTGCATTATTAATGGCCGCTTCAATCTTTAATTTGTTTCTGATTATTCCGGCATCATTCATCAACTGTTCAAATTTTTGCTTATTGAATTTTGAAACTTTCAACGCATCAAAATTGGCAAATGCCTTTCTGAAATTTTCTCGCTTACGCAAAACAGTCAGCCAGCTTAAGCCGGCCTGAAAACTTTCTAAAACCAAAAACTCAAACAATAGCTGATCATCAAATAATGGAGAGCCCCATTCCTCGTCGTGATACCTAATATAGATATCATGATTTCCCTTTTTACACCATTCGCAACGGTTTTTTTCCTTCATAAATATTTAAATCAAAAAAATAATCCTAATTCTAAAATCAAAAAATGTAAAATGTATTATTCCTGCATTCCATTTTTAACCCAGCAATCAATTTTTAAAATTAGTGAATCGGCCAATTTTGGTGCGCCCTTCGGCATTGCTACAGTTCCGGCATCCTGGTGTATTGAACACAAAAATTTTGTTGGAAATTTATTGACAGCTGCAACAGAACCGGCATAACTATCAAGTATTACTTTTTTCTTTGCTGTGTTCGCATCATGACAAGGAGAATAAGCACAATGCGAATTAAAAATTGCTTTTACGGAATGGGTATAAGTGTTCAGGCTGTCAATTAAAACCGTGCAATTGGCTGCCGACATATAATCAGTATTAGGTGTTGGTTTAGTACAAGACCAGAAAAACAAAACAGAAACAAAATAAATGGCAGAAACAATTTTTATCGTTTTCATATCGGTATTTTTTTACAAAAGAAAGCTTTAATCTGTTTGTTGTTTAACATTTAATTTCATTGAAAAAAACCAGTTTCAATTCCGAGCAAATTATTTTATTATCTGATTTATTTTTCAAGAAATAAATAAATACAATTCTAATTACTAAATCTTTACGGGGCTTTTCACTAACTACCGCCACACAAAATGCTGACAGTTAAAATATTTGAATCACAATCTTATTTTCGTCACCCTTAATCAAATCTACTAATGAGTAAAAAACTTTTCGTTCACCTCTCCTTTCTCACAATTCTCTTTTCTTTTTTTGCAAATTGCATAATTGCACAATCGCAGGTCATGACTCCCGAACTTCTTTGGAAACTTGGTCGCGTGAGCGGCGAAGCAGTTTCGCCTGATGGAAAAACAATTATTTATGGCATTACAAATTATGATATTCAAAAAAATAAAGGCGAAAGAAACTTGTATTCGATTTCGCTTCCTGCTGCTTCAACCGGAAAACTTAAAAATTCATTAACCGCCTCTACTGTTTCTGTTCAGATAACTGACTCAATCGGAACGGAATCGGGTGTGCAATTTCTGGCAGGAAACCGAATCGGATATATTTATAAAGACCAATGGTGGGAAGCAGATATTACCGGGAAAAATGCCAAACAGATTTCAAATATTGCAGGTGGAATTTCGGTGGGGAAAGTATCGCCCGATGGAAAATATTTTTTATATGCGCATGATGTAAAAATCGATCAAACTTCTTTAGAAAAATATCCTGATTTACCAAAAACAAGCGGCGAGGTGTACGATGATTTAATGTATCGGCATTGGAACAGTTATGAAGATGGTTTTTATTCACATATTTTCTGGACCAATTATTCTTCCGGAACAATCAGCAATGAAGCTAAAGATATCATGTCGGGTGTAAGGTATAATTGCCCTCAAGCACCAATGGGCGGCGCTGAAGATGTGCAGTGGAGTGCTGATGGAAAAAAAATATTTTATGTGTGTAAAAAGAAAGCCGGAAAAAAATATGCACTTAGTACCAACTCTGATTTGTATGTATATGATTTAACAAACGGAGTAACCTCAAATTTTACCGATGGATTAAATGGGTACGATACCAACCCGGTTGTATCACCTGATGGTACAAAAATTATTTGGTTAAGTATGGCCCGCGATGGTTACGAGGCCGACAAAAACAGAATCATGTTATATGATTTCACCAACAACCAGCGGATTGATTTAACTAATAATTGGGACGAAACGGTTTCGTCAATTGTATGGAGTACTGATGGAAAAAAAATATTCTTCACCGAAACTTTTCAGGCAACAGAACAGATTTTTGAAATCACACTGCCACCGGTTATCGCTGATATATCGATTAAAAATTTTCGTCAGGTTACCAATGGCGATTGGGATGTAAATGGAATTGTTGGCGTTACAGCCAATTCAATTATTGTCAGCCGATGTGATATGAATCATGCTTCAGAGATTTTTAAAGTTGACATAGCAACCGGTTCATTTTTCCCGCTTACCATAGTAAATAAATCTATTTACGACAACCTTTCAATGGGAAAAATTGAAAAGCGTTGGATAAAAACTACTGATAAAAAACAAGAATTAGTTTGGGTTATTTATCCGCCAAATTTTGATCCTGCAAAAAAATATGCAACGCTTCTTTATTGTCAGGGCGGACCGCAGTCGCCGGTTTCTCAATTTTATTCTTTCCGTTGGAACTTTCAGTTAATGGCGGCTAACAATTACATAGTTGTAGCTCCTAACAGACGCGGACTTCCCGGGTTTGGTACCAAGTGGAATGAAGATATAAGTAAAGATTGGGGTGGTCAGGCAATGGACGATTATTTATCAGCCATTGACAGTATTGCCAAACTTCCGTTTGTTGATAAAAGTCGTGTTGGATGTATTGGTGCAAGCTATGGTGGTTATTCTGTTTATATGCTTGCCGGAATTCATGGTGGGCGGTTTAAAACATTTATATCACACTGTGGTGTTTTCGATTTGCAAAGCATGTATTTAACAACCGAAGAAATGTGGTTTGCCGATTGGGATATGGGAGGAAATTTCTGGCAATCAAAAGTGCCGGTGACATACACCAAATTCAACCCGATTAATTATGCCGACAAGTGGAACACACCAATAATGGTAATACATAATGATTTGGATTTTCGTGTTCCACTTAATCAAGGAATGGAAGCATTTCAGTTAGCACAGTTGAAAGGAATTAAAAGTCGTTTCCTCCGCTTCCCCGACGAAGGTCATTGGGTAATGAAACCGCAAAATGGACTATTGTGGCAACGCGAATTTTACAGTTGGCTTGATGATACATTGAATCCTAAGCCCGACGAAGAATAATTTTGCAACTCATTTAAATAAAAAATGGCGGTTCATTTCGAACCGCCATTTTTGTTTCAGCCTTTTATACTTCAGTTGTCACTTTTTCTTTAGCTTGCTTCTGCCACTTTCAATCAATGCCTGTTGCAATAAAAATTCAATTTGCCCATTCAAACTCCTGAAATCATCAGCTGCCCACTTCTCTATTGCTTTCAGCGTATCAGGATTGATGCGCAACACAAATGCTTTTTTATCTGCAGGCATAAATGGAGTTTTTAAAACTTATTTATATAAAAATTAAAAATGAAAATGCATTGCATAATGGATGACAGTTTTTTATTGCTGATTAAAATTATTTATGAATTCCATCATTGTAATTTTTTACATTTTACAATCATGTTTTTTTTCAATGATATAAAGTTCCGGTATTCACCACCGGTTGCACATTTCTATCTCCGCATAAAACAACCAGCAGGTTACTTACCATAGCCGCTTTGCGTTCTTCATCAAGCTCTACAATTTTCTTTTCCGATAATCTGGCAAGCGCCATTTCTACCATACCCACTGCCCCTTCTACTATCTGTTTGCGTGCTGCAATAATTGCAGTTGCCTGTTGGCGTTGCAACATTGTGTGCGCAATTTCTGTTGCATAAGCCAAATGACTGATCCGTGCCTCACTCACAACTATACCCGCTTGTGCTAATCTTTCATTAAGTTCTTTTACTAATAATTCATTTACTTCGTCTCCACCACCCCGTAGTGTGATTGTGGCATGATCATCTTCAAAATTATCGTACGGGCAACTGCCTGCAAGGTGGCGAACAGCAGCTTCACTCTGTATCGAGACGAACTGATTGTAATCACTCACTTCAAATATTGCTTTCGCCGTGTCTGTTACATTCCACACAATAACTGCGGCTATGTCAATCGGGTTTCCGACTTTATCATTCACCTTTAACATATGCCCATTCAGGTTGCGTGCCCTCAATGAAATTAATTTCCGAAGAAATAATGGGTTTGACCATAACAATCCATTGTCTTTTACTGTGCCCATGTATTTTCCAAACAACAATACAACCTTTGCCTCATTCGGATTCACGATAAAAAGGCCGGAGATTACAAACAGAAACAAAACAACAAGCAATGCGCCTGCTAAAAATTGTGAAAACACAAATGAAACAATTGCTGCCGTTAAGCAGGCAAGTGATAAAGCGATAAAAGCATAACCTGACATCGCTTTGAAATTTTTTTCCTGTACCATGGTTTAAATTTTTTTTGAATGATATTAATTTGATATCACAAAGATATTGGTATCGATTTCATATTTCAAAATAAAATGCAAACTATTTTTTTATCTCAGTTAAATCCACTCATTAGTTAATGATGTGGTAATATCAATATTCATTCTGAATGATTACAAAATTCCTCACTCAGTTCGAGAGGAGAAAGCAGTAAGAATAAAAGTAATGAGCTATTTTATTTTGGTAAAAGGCTTTACAGTTTTATTTAAAAAACTGACTGCTGTGCAAACTCTGTTATAAAATAAACTGATTGTGGTGAGTGTAAAAACAGCAACTTCAACAAAACTTAAATTGCATAATACATTTGATCTACAGAAAACTATTTCAATTCAATAAACTCGCTTCATATTTCAACTATTCAATTCTTCTCTTGTTCAATTATTCAATTCCCCTTCAGTTCTCGGTAGCATTAAGTCACTTTTCTCTCGCCCTCGTCCCTAACCACTCCATATGTGCTGAATTATTTTTTATTCGGCTATTGTTTATATGGATGATAAAATTACTTTTGCAGTCCTCTTTTAAAAAAGCTCATTGAAATCGCATGTCACAAAGAATCAGAATCAAGCTGTTATCGTACGACCATAACCTCGTAGATAAAAGCTGCGAGAAGATTGTAAAGACCGTTCGCAGCACCGGCGCAGTAGTAGCAGGACCAATTCCGCTACCTACCGAAACGAAGATCATCACTGTTCTCCGTTCACCGCATGTGAACAAAAAGGCACGCGACCAATTTCAAATTTGCACTTATAAAAGACTGTTAGACATCTACACCTCATCATCCAAAACAGTGGATGCGCTGAGTAAACTGGAATTACCCAGCGGGGTGGAGATAAGCATTAAAGGCTAATTGATAAACCGTGGGGTTTTTTTATTTTAAGGAAGCCCCGACAAGATAAAACGAAGTAGAACGCATGAAGGGAATATTAGGAAAAAAGGTCGGAATGACCAGCATTTTTGATCAGCAGGGAAAGCAGGTGGCCTGTACGGTTATCGAAGCCGGACCATGTGTGGTTACCCAGGTGAAGACCATTGCTATTGACGGTTACAATGCTTTACAGCTTGGCTTCGACCCGAAGAAAGAAAAATCAACTACTAAACCTATGAAGGGGCACTTCGCGAAAGCGAGTACTGCACCACTTCGTAAGGTAGTGGAGTTTCGCGATTGCGAGCTCGATAAAAAATTAGGTGATACCGTTACTTCCGAAATCTTTACAGAAGGTGAAGTGGTGAATGTGATTGGTAAAACCAAGGGAAAAGGATTTCAGGGAGTAGTAAAGCGTCATGGTTTTCATGGTGTGGGTGGAAGAACTCACGGACAGCACGATCGTAATCGCGCTCCGGGTTCATTGGGTGGTTCATCTTATCCGGCTCGTGTATTCAAAGGAATGCGCATGGGAGGAAGAATGGGTGGCGACCGAGTGAAGGTTCAGAACCTTACAGTAGTGAAAATATTTGCTGAGCAAAACCTGATTGTTGTTCACGGTAATGTTCCGGGTGCTAAAGGTTCATACTTAATAATTGAGAACGCGAAATGAAACTCGAAGTATTAAAAACAGACGGTAGCAAAACCGGCCGCACAGTAGAAATCTCTGATGAGATATTCGGAATTGAACCGCATGAGCATGTGATGTGGTTGGCTGTAAAGCAGTATCTCGCTAATCAGCGTCAGGGTACTCACAGCAGTAAAGAGAAATCAGATGTATCAGGTTCAACTCGCAAACTGATTAAGCAAAAAGGAACCGGCGGCGCTCGTAAGGGTAGCATAAAAGCAGGTTTGCTTCGTGGTGGTGCAAGAGTATTCGGACCGAAACCACGCGACTACAGTTTCAAAGTAAACGCAAAGGAAAAAGAATTAGCCCGTCGTTCTGCATTGAGTCAGAAGGCGAAAGAGAATCAGATTTTCGTTATAGAAGATATGAATTTACCTACACACAGAACCAAGGAAGCATTTGCCTTATTGAAAAATTTGGGAATGACTGCTCGCAAAACATTGGTGGTGGTGAACGATTCAACTGATAATCTGAAAAGAGCAACCCGCAACATTGCAGGAATTACTTTAACCACTGCAGGTGGCTTGAATACATACGAAGTGTTGAAAGCAACTAATTTACTTTTTGCTGAAGGCACCATTAAAGCAATGGGTAGTAAATAAAAATTAACAGCGCACAAAAGAAATAACAATGTCAACAGGAGTTTTAGTAAGGCCGCTGGTCACCGAAAAGAATACCAACCTTGGAACAAAACTGAATAAGTATGTTTTCATGGTTACGAACGATGCAAACAAGATTCAGATCAAAACTGCAGTCGAGAAAATGTATGGTGTGAAAGTGGAAGCCATTTCTACAGCCATCATGCCAGGAAAAAACAAGCAGCGCATGACAAAAACAGGTGTGCTGAAAGGAGTAAAAGGATACAAGAAAAAAGCGATTGTAACACTTGCCAAAGGTGAAACAATTGATTTCTACGCAAGCGTGTAATTAGCATAACAGGATAAAGAGAAATAGAAATGCCAGTAAAAAAGTTTAACCCCATAACCCCCGGCACCCGATTTAAAATCGGTAATGCTTATACTGAAATCACCACCAACAAACCTGAAAAGAGTTTATTGGAAGTGAAACAAAGAACGGGTGGTCGTAATCACACCGGTAAACGCAGCATGCGTTACATAGGTGGAGGTCACAAACAAATGTATCGTTTGATTGACTGGAAACGCGACAAGCATGGCATCAGCTGCGCAGTACAAACAATTGAATACGATCCGAACCGTTCAGGATTCATCGCCTTGGTGATGTATGCTGATGGTGAAAGAAGATATATCCTTTCTCCTAATGGATTAAAAGTAGGAGACAAATTAATGAGCGGACCTGATGCGCCTCCGGAATTAGGAAATGCATTAACATTGAAAGACTTACCACTTGGTACAATCATTCATAATGTAGAATTGCACCCCGGTAAAGGTGGAATGTTGGTTCGCAGTGCTGGTGCTTCAGCTCAGTTAGCAGCTAAAGAAGAAAAATATGCAGTATTGAAAATGCCTTCAGGTGAAGTTCGCAAGATTCTTTTAACCTGTATGGCTACTGTTGGTATGGTTTCTAATCCTGATCATAGTTTAGAAGTGAAAGGTAAAGCAGGTGCCAATCGTTGGAAAGGTATTAAACCTCGTACTCGTGCCGTTGCGATGAACCCGGTAGATCACCCGATGGGTGGTGGAGAAGGAAAAGCATCCGGTGGTCAGCCAAGATCAAGAACCAATGTTTATTCAAGAGGTTTGAAGACTCGTGCACCGAAAAATCCAAGTAGCAAGTTCATAGTAAGCAGAAGAAAAAAATAACCTGTCGAATTAAATAAAGAAATAAAAAAGCATGGCAAGGTCAGTAAAAAAAGGTCCGTATGTAGATCACAACTTACAAGGTAAGATTAATGTGTTGAATGCGGCAAACAAAAAGAGTGTGATTAAAACTTGGAGTCGTCGTTCAACCATTACTCCTGAGTTTGTTGGTCACACATTCGCAGTACACAACGGAAATAAATTCATTCCGATTTTCGTAGGCGAAAACATGGTGGGTCATAAGCTCGGCGAGTTTTCTCCGACACGAAACTTCAGAGGTCACTCAACTAAGAAAGTAGATAGTTAATCATAACAGAATAAGAAATCACGATGGCACTGGCTAAAGCAATATTGAAAAATGTACCAACATCTCCTCGTAAAATGAGATATGTGGTTGACATGATTCGTGGAGTAGATGTGGAAAAGGCTTTGAACATTTTGAAGTTCAGTACCAAGCACCCTGCTCGCGAAGTGGAGAAACTTCTTCTTTCTGCTACTAACAACTGGAAAGAAAAAAATCAAGGTTTAAATCCTGAAGACAGTGGATTGTTTGTGAAAGAAGTATTTGTGGATGGTGGCACCATGTTAAAGCGTTGGTTGCCTGCACCACAAGGTCGTGCTTACCGCAAACGCAAGCGCTCTAATCATGTTACCTTAATCGTTGACAGTCGTGTTTCACCTCATGTTGAAGAAGTAACTGAAGTAGAAGAAGTAGAACAACCAACTGTTGAAGTGGCTGAAGCAGCACCGAAGAAAAAAACAGCGGCGAAGAAACCTGCAGCAAAAAAAGCGGCAGTGAAAACCGAAGAGAAAGAGAAACCAGTAAAGGCAAAAAAATCAACCAAAAAAGTAGATTAATAAAATAGCAATAACTGAATGGGACAAAAAACAAACCCGATTTCCAACAGACTCGGTATCGTTCGCGGATGGGATTCAAATTGGTTTGGCGGCAGCAAGTATGCCGACAAAATAATTGGTGATTACAAAGTTCGCGAATACTTAAAAGCGCGCGTATCAAAAGGCGGTCTTTCAAATATCGTTATTGAGCGCACGCTGAATCGTCTGACTGTAACAATTCACACCTCACGCCCTGGTATTATCATAGGTAAAGGTGGTGGAGAAGTTGACCGCATCAAGGAAGAGTTGAAAGGCTTAACCGGAAAGGAAGTACAAATCAACATCGTGGAGATTCGTCGTCCTGAAATTGATGCTACAGTAGTTGGTGATTCAATTGCCCGTCAGATTGAGGCTCGTATCAATTACCGTCGAGCCATTAAAATGGCAGTTGCATCTGCAATGAGAATGGGAGCTGAAGGAATTAAAATCAGAATCGGTGGTCGTTTGGGTGGAGCGGAAATAGCGCGTTCTGAAGAAGTGAAACAAGGTCGCGTTCCATTACACACACTTCGTGCTGATATTGATTATGCAGTAGCTGAAGCGTTAACAGTTTATGGTTTGATTGGAATAAAAATCTGGATTTGTAAGGGAGAAGTTTTCGGAAAGCGTGATTTGAGCCCAAATGTAGGACAGAAAACAACAGGCACTGAACAGAAGCAAGGAGCAGATAGAAGAGATCGTGATGACAGAGGAGGAAGAGGTGGAGATCGCGGTGGCGACCGTCGTAACAAACCACGCAGAGACAGAGAATCTTAATAAGAAACATTTTTTGAAACGATAATCAGATAACAAAATGTTACAACCGAAAAAGACCAAGTGGCGCAGACCGCAGAGAGGCAAGATGAAAGGAAACGATCATCGTGGAGCAACTCTGTCTTTTGGTTCGTTTGGATTAAAAGCAATGGATGAAATCTGGCTGACTGATAAACAAATTGAAGCTGCCCGTGTTGCTTTAACCCGTCACATGAAGCGTGAAGGACAAGTTTGGATTCGAATTTTTCCTGATAAAGCAAAAACTGCAAAACCAGCCGAAGTTCGTATGGGTAAAGGAAAGGGTGGACCTGAAGGATGGGTTGCAGTAGTAAAGCCTGGAAGAATTCTGTTCGAAGCAGAAGGAGTATCAATGTTAATTGCTCGTGAAGCAATGATGCTGGCAGCTCAAAAACTTCCAATCAAAACTAAATTCATTATTAGTCGCGAATACAAAGCCTGATAAATAAACAGTAAGCAACAATGGCTAAACAAGTAAAACTAAACCTCCACGAACTTTCAGATGCAGATTTGAAAGCGAAACTGGCAGAAGAGAAAACAAGATTGCAGCGTTTGCATTTCAATCATACAGTAACTCCGTTGGAAAACCCAATGGTAATGCGTCACCTCCGTCGTGAAATTGCGACCATGACACATGAAACTGCAAACCGTGCTAAGAAATCAGTAAATAAATAATCCGGAACAATGGAAGACAGAAAATTAAGAAAAACCCGGAATGGGCTTGTAACCAGCAGCAAAATGGATAAGACCATCACGGTAAGTGTGGAGCGTAAAGTAATGCACCCGAAGTATGGTAAGTATTTGAAAAAGTCAACAAAGTTTCATGCGCATGATGAAAAGAATGAATGCGGAATAGGCGACACAGTTACAATTGAAGAAACTCGCCCGTTGAGCAAAACAAAAAGATGGCGCCTGGTTTCTATCATCGAAAAAGCGAAATAAAAAATTCTTTACTCTCTGCCCTTGGTGGAATGGTGAATAAAACAACAGATTCAAAAGAAGAAAGAAAATGGTACAGACAGAATCAAGATTGAATGTAGCAGATAATAGCGGAGCAAAAGAAGTGCTCGTTATCCGCATTCTCGGACACGCACACCAGCGTTATGCGAGCATTGGCGATACTGTTGTTGTTACTGTTAAAGATGCAATACCAGCCGGTGCCGTTAAAAAAGGAACAGTTACAAAAGCTGTAATCGTTCGTGTTAAAAATCGTATTCGCCGCAAGGATGGTTCATACATTCGTTTCGACGACAATGCAGTTGTGTTGCTCAACGATTCAAACGAACCTCGCGGAACCCGCATCTTTGGCCCTGTAGCAAGAGAGTTGCGCGAAAAACAATACATGAAAATTATTTCATTAGCCCCTGAAGTTTTGTAGAAAATGAAAAGAGATAAATCAAAAACCAAAAGATTCAAGGCGAAGTTGCATATCCGCAAAGGGGATATGGTAATTATGCTCGCCGGTGATGATAAAGGAAAAAAAGGTCGTGTGATTGAAGTACTGCCACTTGAAATGCGTGCTTTGGTTGAAGGAGTGAACATTGTTTCACGCCACACAAAACCTGATGCTAAAACTCCGAACGGAGGCATCGTTAAGAAGGAAGCTAAAGTGCATATTTCAAATATCGCTTTGGTTGATCCTAAAGGTGGAACAGCTACCCGCATCGGCCGCAAGCGCGAAAACGGTAAGGTAACCCGAGTTGCAAAAAAATCCGGAGTTGAAATCAAATAACAATTCCTAAAAAAAGAAAAAAGGAAATCATGGAAGGATATGTTGCCCGTTTAAAAAAGAAGTACAAAGATCAGGTTGTTCCTGCAATGATGAAGCAGTTCAGCTACACCAGTGTAATGCAGGTGCCTAAGATCACAAAGATTGCAATCAACCAGGGCGTTGGTAAAGCTACTTCTGACAAAAAAATGATTGATGTTGCAGTAACTGAAATGACCACCATTACCGGTCAGAAAGCGATGGCAACAAAATCAAAGAAAGATATTTCTAATTTCAAATTGAGAGTAGGAGTTGGTGTTGGAGTGAGAGTAACATTAAGAGGTGACCGCATGTATGAATTCATGGATCGCCTTTTCTCTGTTGCGCTTCCACGCGTTCGCGATTTCAAAGGTGTGAACGAAAAGAGTTTCGATGGCAGAGGAAATTACACACTCGGAATTACCGAACAAATCATTTTCCCTGAAATTGATATTGATAAAGTAACGCACATGAACGGAATGGATATCACCTTCGTAACCAGTGCCAATACAGATGCTGAAGCATTTGCTCTTTTGAAAGAATTAGGTTTACCATTTAAAAGTTTAAAAACAGAACAGAATTAATATGGCAAAATCATCAGTAAAAGCCAGAGAAAGAAAGCGCGAAAGAATGGTTGATAAATATGCAGCTAAGCGCGCCGAATTAAAAGCTTCAGGCGATTTAGTTGGATTGGATAAACTTCCTAAGAACTCATCAAAGGTTCGCAAGCACAATCGTTGCGCTATTACCGGTCGTTCACGCGGATACATTCGTCAGTTTGGATTATCGCGCCAGATGTTCCGCCAGTTAGCCCTCTTCGGAAAAATTCCGGGATTGACTAAATCTAGTTGGTAAATATCAGTCCCGACTTAAGGTCCGGGATCTTCAATAGGCAGTTTGCAGTAAGCAGTCTGCAGCTTTCAGAAATAATAAAAAACCATTCTCAGTTTTGAGGGTGGTTTTTTTATTTTGCATAGCATTACCGCAAATGTTATGTTGATGTATATCCGGTATCAATTTTCAAATCAAATCCATCTGCCGCTTCAGTTGCCAACGCATCACACCGTTCATTCTCAGGATGCGCATTGTGCCCCTTTATCCAATGAAATTTTATTTTATGTTTTGCATAGATTAATAAAAATCGTTTCCATAAATCGGCATTTTTCTTTCCAGCGAAATTTTTCTTTACCCATCCAAAAACCCACTTCTTCTCCACCGATTCTACCACATATTTTGAATCAGAATAAATATCAATAACGCTATCGCTGTTTTTAATTGCTTCGAGGCCAACAATCACAGCAAGCAACTCCATACGGTTATTGGTTGTCAACTTATATCCTTGCGATAATTCTTTCCGGTGTTTTCCTGAAATTAATATAACACCAAATCCACCGGGCCCGGGATTACCACGAGATGATCCATCAGTATAAATTTTTATTGAATGCATTTTATCAAGAATTAAAAAAGTAAATATGAAAAATTAAAAATCAATCATTCGATTATAAAAAATTCTGCAAATTGCATCTTCAATTTTAACAAAAATTAATCATGCATATTTCCATTCAACATAAAGGCACTAAAGTGTTTTTAATACTGGGTTCTTTCTTTGTTGCCAACGCATTAATTGCCGAGTGCATAGGTGTGAAAATATTTTCACTCGAAAAAACATTCGGATTAAATCCATTGAACGCAACCATATTCAATCAACCCGAAATTTCGTTCACACTAACATGTGGGGTTTTATTATGGCCTTTAGAATTTATTATGACCGACATTATCAATGAATATTTTGGACCAAAAGGTGTGAAACGGGTTTCTTACATTGCGGTAAGCCTGATTCTATATGCATTTATGATGTTTTATTTTTCCATGCAACTGGCTCCTGCTGATTTTTGGATTGATGTAAATGCTGAAAAAGGAGTTCCGGATATGCCATCAGCTTTCAACGCCATTTTCGGACAAGGCATGTGGATTATATTAGGATCATTATCAGCATTTCTGATAAGCCAAATTGTAGATGTAACCATTTTTCATTGGATAAAAAGAAAAACCGGACAAAAAAAAATGTGGCTCCGGGCAACAGGCAGCACTTTTGTTTCGCAATTGGTCGATAGTTTTATTGTTTTATTTATTGCTTTTTATATCGGGCAAGGGTGGAGCATGAGTCTGGTGCTTGCCATTTGTTTATTCAACTACACCTATAAATTTATTGCAGCCATTATTTTAACTCCTGTCATGTACTTGATTCATCATTACATTGATAATTATCTGGGCGCTGATCTTGCTTTGGAAATGAAACAGGAAGCAATGAAATCATAAGTTGAAAATTTTATACTGAAATAAATATCTGCTCCAAATAATTTTATTCATCAGTAAAATATTTTAATTCACTATTTTACTTTCCGGTATTTACATTCGCACCGTTGCGGTTCCCGGTTAATGGGATGAAAAGGGAATGAGGTGTAAATCTTCAACAGTCCCCGCTGCTGTGAATCTTGAAATTGCAAACTAAAAAAAGCCACTGATTAAATTCGGGAAGGCAGTTTGCAAAACAGATGAGTCAGAAGACCTGCCACAACAAAATTGATCATTGGTGCTTGCACCAACATAAAGCCCTCGGAGGAAGAGCTGCTCAGATTTTCAGTTGAAATTTATTTCGCTGATAACTGTTGCAACTTTATTCCGCAAACAGAACACAACAAATAATTAAATCATAAAACCAAGTAAAAAACATCATGAAAAAATTCATCCTAATTGTCATCATTGCGCTTAGCTCTATGATGTCGAACGCACAGCAAATTCTGAATCAGGTAATTATTTTAAATGAAGGAAAGTACAATTACATTTTACAGCAAATTGAAAAACCGGTTACGGTTGGCTATTATATTCCGCAAACAAATAGTTATTCGGTTTTTGATACAATAGAAAATGCACGATTTGCTTCTGATGTGGTTGTCGATAATGAAAATATTTATGTGGCGGCAGATAACTCGCTATTAAAATATGATTTGAACACACACCAGTTACTCTCAACAATAATTGTAAACGGTATCCGGAAAATTGCTTTATGGAACAATAAAATATTATTAACCCGCGGTGAATATTTAACCACTTACGAATCATACTTTCAGGTTTACAATAAATCTGATTTAAGTTTCGACTATGAATTAGATACTTTAAATGGTCCTCAATATGCCTCCGACGGAATTGTAATAAAGGATAACATAGCATACATTGCTATTAACAATGGCTTTGTTTGGGGAGGTGCGGTTGGCATTGTTGGAAAAGTGGATTTAACAGCACAAAATTATTTATCAGAAATTTCTTTAGGAGCTGATGGTATTAATCCTGAAAATATTTTGATTGATAATAATATGCTTTACACAGTCAACAACCGCGATTATTCGTTTGCCTCCATCAGCAGTGTTGATATAACTAATTCGAATGTTGTAACAACAAATTTGAATAATGCCGGAGGATGCCAGGGTTCCGCATTTATAAATTCAAAAATTGCTTACCAGACTTATAACGAAAATTTTATTGGTCGATTTGATTTGAACTCGCAAAGCATTAGTGATTCACTTTTTATTAACCGTACGGTTTATGCCATGGAAACTGATATATTGAATCAGCAATTGTATGCTTCTGAAACTGATTTCACATCGTATGGTCTGGTTTTAATTTATACTGAATCAGGTAGTTTGTTAAACGCATTTGTTGCTGGTGTTACTCCAGGTAAATTTGCTTTTGATTATCGCAATGCAAGCGCAACAAATTTGATTAATACCAATTCACAGTTGCTCGTATTTCCAAATCCGGCAACCAATCAATTAACTATTGCAGGTACAAATACCGATGAAAACTCAACTATTACTTTAACTTCCGTTGACGGAAAAATATTATTTACAAAAACAGTGAATGGAAAAAATTTCGTTCAGCATCTGAATATTTCAGAATATTCAGCCGGCACTTACTTAATTACTTTATTATCAGAAAACAAAAACTTTGTTCAAAAGGTAGTTAAGTATTAAGCGATTTGCAAAATGGAAAACTTGATTAAGCCGGTTCAAAGAAATTTGAACCGGCTTTTTTATTCGATGATTTTCAGTTCGAATATTAAATTCTCACTAACTCTCAATGCCGGAGGATTATCATTAACGGCCGCAATTATGATCAATCGGTTATTTATGAAAGTTAAAATTGGCAACAGTTAATTGTAGTTCTTTTAAACAAACGGTAATTACTTACCCTAATGAAAATAGTAGTACTAAGATAACTTGTTAAAATAAATTATAATTAACCCCTCTCCTTCCGGATGAAAAAATAAAATCGATTAACGATGAACTTAGAAAACAAAACAAGACTGGATAAATATTTATGGGCAATCAGAATATATAAAACCCGCTCCCAAGCAGGCAATGCCATTGACTCAGGCAAAGTGAAAATGAATGGCAATTCATTGAAGGCTTCTCATATTGTAAAGGCAGGCGAAGAATATTTCATTAACACAAAAGAAAAAAAATGGTTGATTAAAGTAAATGCTGTTCTGGATAAGCGAATGAAAGCAACTGATGTTGCTCCTTTCTTTAAAGACATTACACCAATTGAAGAATTGGAAAGAATAAAATCGAAGTCAGCCTCATTTTATAATTCTGAAAATAAGTATGAAGATAAATCAGGACGGCCTACAAAAAAGAACCGACGGATGTTGGATGAATTAATTGATGGAGATGAAAACTGATCTTAATTAAAATAAAAACGACTTCAGAATTTCTGAAGTCGTTTTTAAATTATTTTAGTTTGAATTTTAAATTGGCTGAGTTTTCAAGTTTAGCCGATTTATGAACCGTGTGATTCAATAAATTTTTTAATATTATCGAAATAAACATTTTTATTTTTAGTAAAATTCTCAGCGCTTTCTACACCCGGCACTACATAAACTTCTGCATTTTTCGGGTGAACTTTTTGTAAAAGTTTTGCTTCAACCGGACCAAAAACTTCGTCTGTTTCGCCAACGATATATAAAATTCCATAAAGGTGACTTCCTTTTTCAGCCAATGCATATTTCGGCTCCATAAATATTTTATCGTAAACAAGGGGCATAAACACCTGAACATTTAATTTATCATACATGCGCGCTTTTGTTTCTTCAAAAGTAGAATACGGCGCATCGGCAATTATTCGTTTCACCTCAATTCTGTTTGCTCCAATGGCTAATGAAAGTCCGGCGCCGATACCAATTCCATACATATCCATCACAGTAGTATAATACTTGCGGGTGTACTCCACCACTCCTATTACATCCTTTGTAAATTGTGGGTAAATGAAAAAGTTTTTATTGATTTCAAAATCATCGCTCTTTCCAAAACCGCGGTAATCGTAAGTGATTACATTGTAACCAACGGAAAGAAACTGAGCAACCAGCTCAATGTTATCAGCCATGTTTCCATTTCCATCATCACTGATAATCATAAATTTTTTTGATTCGCTTGCAGGTTTAAAAATCCATGCCGCAAGTTTTACATCATCAGTAGCCGATATAATTACCTCTTTATAATCCATACCAAAGTCGCTGGGTTTTATTGCGTATTCGCGCGAAGGATTTAAAGCAAAAACATTTGTTGTTAATACAATGGCAAGTACCAGCGTTACAATTTTCTTCATTTGAGTTTTAGTTTGTGAGAGCGCCAAAAATATAATTCCACCTGATAGTGGCAAGCAGTAAGTTTTACACATTTTGTAAAGGGAAAAATCAGTTGGCAGATTCTTTATCTTTTAACAGGTGTTTAAATATTTTATAAAGTACAAATCCGAAAGCAAGTACCAACAAACCATAGAGCGAGCGAATCGGGTCATCTTTAACTACACTGATGGTTACAAAACTAATGGTGATGATAAATACAATCGGGATAATGGAACTGGTGACTTTAAAACCTGTATAATTTATTTTTTGTTTTCTTCTCAAAATAAAAATGCAAAATGCAGCAGTTGCCAGCGAAATAGTATCAGTGAACATGACATAACTCAATAGTTTTTCAAATGTACCGAGTGTAAAAAACATAACCAGAATAAGCAGGGTAAAAAGTGTGAGTGAAAATTCCTGAACTTGCCGTTTAGCATTTACTTGGCCGAAAATTTTCGGTAGAATTTTATCGTCGGCCATTGCATACCAAATGCGCGGATTATACATTAATGCAGTATTCAAAAAACCGAGCACTGAAATGAAAATAGCAACTGAAGTAAATGCGGCTCCGGTATTTCCCATCATTTGTTTTGCCAGTGCTGCGGCTAAAAGCGGAGAAGATTTTACATTTTCAAAACCAAGAATTAAAACATAGCTGATATTAATGCTGATATAAAGCAGAAGAATAATTGCCATTGATAAAAAAATGGCGCGTGGAATATTTCGTTGCGGTTCTTTAATGTCTTCGCCGAAGTTGATGGTGTTTTGATAGCCACCATAAGTAAAAAACACAGAAATTAATCCGGCGCCAAATGCAAAAAATAAATTAGTTGATGAAGTTGTTTCCAAGCTTGATGATAAATTAATTTCAGAAGCACTTAGTTGAACAGCAAAAAATATTGCTGAAGAGAAAAATAAAATCAATAAAATTTTTAATCCACTTAAAACATTTTGAACTGAAGCACCCGATCGTATGCCCAACATGTTTACACCGTACAAAAGCAAAACAATTCCAACCACTAAAAATTGAATATTCATTGTAGAAACCGGAGAAGGAAAAATTAATGGTGCTAAATATTCAGCCCCGATTAATGCAACAGTCGCTGCACTTGATGCGTTGATAATAACCAATGACCAGTTTAACATAAACGCAAAAGCCGGATGATAGCAGAATGAAAATATTTTATAAAAACCACCGGCAACCGGATAGCGCGCACCAATCTCTGCAAAGGTTAATGCACCGAATACGCTGATTACTGCACCAATAATCCATGCTGCAAAAAACAATTCAACAGTTCCTGATTTTTGTGCAACAATTTGCGGTGTGCGAAATATGCCAATACCAATCACCATTGAAATAATGAGCATGGATAAATCAAAAAATCCTAATCGGGGTTTTATCATTTGATGAATATAAAAACCTAAACCGGAATAATTATTATTTCAACCCAATGCTTCAATAAATTTTTCCGGTTCATCAGGAGTAATCACTATTTTATTACCGTTTGTTTTTTCTATCAACACATAATTTTTTCGCTGGGTGGCGAACCATCTCATTGTGCCGTATTTTGTATTCCAGAAAAAACCCGTGTATCCGAAAAGTCCTCCGTTTCCGGCTACTCTAATCACTCCTCTCATTTCTCCATTTAATATTACAGAACAAGCTGCTATTTCTGACCTATTAATTTTAAACGAAAATATTGGGCGATGAATACTAATTGCACTTGCATCAACAGAATAATACTTTGGAATAAAAAGTAAAATATACAGAAATAAAATAGCCAGGAAATAAAACCCCAACGAAAGACTGAAGTTTGCTTGAGGTAAAAACAAACTGTTGTTTATTAAATTTAAAATAAAGAGAACAACAATAAAGGAAATAAAAACAAACGATATTATTAGTGTCAACTTATCGAATGATGCTTTGAATATTTTCATACGCAGTTATTGAGTTTCCAAAAATAATCACATATTCTTCAATGCTATTTTTGCTTTTTCATTATCAGGTTCAAGAATTAAAACCTGTTGAATTATTTTTTTTGCCTCCAAATTCATTTCGGTCGAAAAAAGTATCGCAGCTTTATTCATCAGCGCTTCAACATAATCGGGGTCGAGCGCCAATGCCTCGTTCACCAACTTCAATGAATACTTCCAATCACTTCGCAACATATAGATGTAAGCAAGATTGGAAAGCGCAGGTGCGTACTTGGGTTGTAACGAAATTATTTTCTCGAAGGCAGTTTTTGCTTCTTCCACTTTACCATTTGTAAGTTGCGCCACTCCTAACTTGTTAATGAATTGTAATTCTTCCGGTTTTTGTTTTACTGCTTTCGCAAAATAATCTTCCGCAATTTTGCTTTGTTGTTTGCGCAAGTATGCTTCACCAATTCTGTAATTGGACCATGCGTCCAAAGTATCAGTTATCGAAAATTTCTGAGCCCATAAAATTTCTGAACTGAAATCATTCTTCAAAAAATAATATTGAATAAAAGTTTTCTTAAACAACAAAGTGTTTCTATCCTTATCTTTTTGCAGAAAATAAAAAGCTGAATCCAGTAAAAATGACTTGGCAGTAAAAGATTCATACATGGCTAAATAACCCTGTGCCATTAACAATGCCGATGGGTTTTTGGTAGTCATACATTCTAATCCCACAAATCGTTTTATGCTTTCCACTTCCGATTTAGCAATTGGAATTTGAATGCGATGGTCATGCACTGTTACATGCGGGATATCCATCGTAGACGAAACCGGCATGTGGCAATTAAAACAATTATCATTTTGTTTCATGCGTATTGCTAAATCCTGTGTACATGAATTATTAATTCCGGTGTGGCAATTTTTACACTCCGCATTAAACACTTCGTTCGCCGTAACTTTTACACTCTTGTGCGGATTATGACATGTAAGACAACTCATTTTTTTTGATTCAATAAAACATTTACTCTGCTTCATTCTATCAGCGTGAGAAGCCATGATGAAAGTTTCTTTGCCGCCTTTATATCTCGGCATAAAAACATTTTCTACTTCATTCAAAAACATGCCGGGCTTAAAATCAAAAAATGATTTTCCTTCATTCAAAACACTGATGCCTTGCAGGTGACAACGCTGGCATAATTCAGTTTGCAATTCCAACGAAAGTCTTCGTGGATTTACAATGGATCGGTCAGCTTCCTTTGAAGTATCAATTAAAATTCCGGTAAGTTTTTCTACTGCATGAATAGAGCCGGGTCCATGACAACGCTCACATTCAATTCCTGTTTTAACTGAAGTAAATTTATTTTCAGCAGTTAAATTAAAATCAGGATACATGTTGTGACAGTTCATGCACTCGGTAGAAATTGTTCTTGACCATCGGCTGTTCTCTCCATCCTCAAAGCCAGGTGGCAAATCCCAGATTCCCATTTGGGTATAAAATGTAAGTGGCGCCTGAAATAAATAACCACCCGAATTCCAGATGTGCGAATTCGTATGCTGACCACTTCCAACAATGAATTCTATTTTTTCAATTCGCTTATAAATAGTATCGCTTCCGTTTAACCGAAATTCTAAAATGTAAAAGGTTGAATCTTTCCAGAAAGGTTTGTAATAAAAATTTTTGATTTTATCATAAACAATTGCATGCTTGTCAAATTTTGCTTTCGATTTTTGCATAGTTGCATAATTCCAACTCTCACCCATTCCGGTATGCATAAATGATGAATGAACAGAAGAATGACATTGCTTACAGGTACTCATGCCCACATAGTGCGCCGAGTCGCTGTGATTGCGCCAGTAAAATTCGTTGCTTTCTTTTTTACGAATTTGTCCGCAATATGAAAATGCAGCAACCACCATTATTAAAAATGTAAAAACAAGGTAGCTGCGCGGAACGAACATTTTCAGGATTTAACTTTTTTATAATTCTTTAAATAAAAACTGTAAAGTGCAAAATATATTTTATGATTTTAAAAAAGTTAAATTAAAAAATACATCAACTGGTTTCGAAACTAATTTCCGGTTTATGTTCAATTGGAAAATTGCAGGAGTTGGAGATAAAACATTTTGCATTTGCTAAATGATGCAGTTCAATTGCCTTTTGTGAATCGCCACCTTGTTTAATAATTATTGCTGGATGAAGAATAACTTTTACAAATTTACCTGGAGCATCTCCTCCTTCTTCCATAAATCCTTCGGGCGAATCTTTATAGTCAACAACTACTATTCCGGCATCGGCACACAAGTGAAGGTACCAGAGCATGTGACACGAGGCAATGGATGCTACTAATAATTCTTCAGGATTGTAAAGCGAAGCATCGCCTTTGAATGCAGGATCAGACGAAAGTTTTATTAGCTCCGTTTTATTTTCAGCCGATAAAATATGATTACGATTATAAGCCGTGTAACCTGAAGTGCCGGTGCCGAGATTGCCGGTCCAGTTAATATTGATTTTATAATGATGTGTTTTCATTCCAAAACTATTCCAAGGTAGGATTGCGGTGCGACGAAATATATTTTTTCAGATTGAGCCAGAAAGCCATCACGAGATAAATAATAATTGGACTTGAAACACTAATGAAAGTGGTATAAATAAAATATAACCGGACAGTAGAAGGGGCAATTCCGATGCGCTCGCCAATGAAGGAGCAAACACCAAATATTTTTTGTTCAATTAAAAGTTTTATCCGTTCCATGTATCAAAAGTAATTAATTGAAATTTTGCCGCAAACAGATTTTACAACTTTTGTCTCAACTGGGTTACACAAAGTGAACCCTGCTAATTGAACGCAGGGATATCATTACAGTAACCCTACGGAGACCGAAGCAAATAAAAAAAGCCACCTCCTTTACGGGGCGGCTTTTTCATTTTTCATTTTTCAGGGCAGCTGATTTACCTTAAATGCTAATTGCAAAATGAAAGCAGGATTCTTCATAATGTAATCTTTCCGGCACCGAAAAACCTCACCCCTAACCCCTATCCATGAATACACGGAGAGGGGAACTGTCTATTTATGCCAATTTGTGATTTAATATTTAATCCAAGCAATTGCGGATTGTCATGGAATATAAAGGGCAAAATATTTTTAGATGGCGACAGCAGTTGCGTTACAACAAATGATAGCACTGGAATTCCATTAGTTAAGACAAAATTATATGATTCAGGAGGCAACCTAATTCAACAAGTAATTGCAAACTGGGGAGGAGATTATTCATTCGATACTCAACTTGGAAATTATTCAACTTCAGTTGATACAGTAAACATTCCATTCAATATATTGTGTCCTTCAAGTAATAGCACAGCAAGTAATCTCACTGCAATTGATTCAATGGATTACAATGTTGATTTCAGATTGGTTTGCAAATCAGGATTTGATATTGGAGTTTGGAATGTTTATAGAGGAAATAATTTCTTTCCCGGAAATACATCTTCGGTTCATGTGATTGCAGGAGATATAACACAAAGCATTTACAATGTCAGTTGCAATACAGGAATAAGCGGAGAAGTAAAAGTGGTTATCAATGGGCTTGCAGATTATGTTTCTCCATTATCAGGAGCACTAACTCCAACAGTAATTGGAGACACATTGATTTATAGCATTGCTGATTTCTCATTGGTAAATGCAACAACTGATTTTGCATTTAATGTTATAACAGATACAACTGCTCAAATCGGAAATCAGATTTGTTTTGATGTAACAGTAACACCACCAGCAGGAGATAATAATATTTCAAACAACACACTCACGCATTGTTTTGCAGTCAGCAATTCTTATGACCCGAATGAAAAAGAAGTAAGTCCGGTTGGGAGTTTGGAATTTCCTTTTAATGATTGGCTCACCTACACCATCCATTTTCAAAACACAGGCACCGCACCCGCACAACACATACAAGTACTTGATACACTCGATGCTGATTTAGATGCAAGCACATTTCAGTTGCTTTCTTATTCTCATACTCCAATGGTGCAGTTGTTTGGCAGTAAAGTGCATTTCAATTTTGTCAACATCAATTTAGTTGACAGCACAACAGATGCAGAAGCAAGTAAGGGCTATGTGAGTTACAGAATAAAACCACTACCAAATCTTCCATTAGGCACCACCATAGAAAACACCGCAAGTATTTATTTTGATTTCAATGCACCCATTGTAACCAATACAGTGAGCAATGTTATTTGCAATCCAATTATACCAACCACTATTTCAGAAACCATTTGCGCCGGAGAATCATTCATCTTCAACGGAGCCACAATAACAAACGCAGGAAATTATTCTGCAACTCTGAATGCAGTAAATGGTTGCGATTCAATAGTAAACCTCAATCTCACCGTAGAAACAATCAACACCACTATAACACAAGCAAACGACACCTTATCAGTAAGCGGCAACAGCATTCAATGGTTTGATTGCAACACACAACAAATCATCTCAGGAGCAACACAACATGTATTTATTCCATCCACATCAGGAATGTATGCAGCCATCATCACCGAAGGCAATTGCGTTGATACAACAGCATGCACACAAGTATTCACCTCAATAAACGAATTCAAAATTCAAAATTCAAAATTTACAATTTCTCCCAATCCTGCGGACGAAAACATAACCATATCACTTTCGCAACCCTGTAATAATTGTCGGATAGAAATAACTAATACACTCGGGCAATTACTTATAAGCGACAAAGTAATTTTTCAATCTTCAATTTTCAATCTTCAATCATTGCCAAAAGGAATATACTTCATCGCGCTCCGCTCCGATA
Organism: Chitinophaga pinensis; assembly: GCA_945903305.1. GTDB lineage: Bacteria > Bacteroidota > Bacteroidia > Chitinophagales > UBA10324 > UBA10324. Next base: position 8,937 of record CAMDOA010000017.1, on the reverse strand, counting down.
AATTCAGTTCGGTTAAAAAGTTGGTGAAGGGTTAAAACATTAAGCCATCATAAAATATTTCTTTGATTATCTGTTCAGAGCACTTACTATTGCGCACGCAATTTTGGCTTCCACTGAGTTGTATAAGAATCTGAAAGAAATTTCTCTGCACAGTTGTTGATGTGAGAAATAATTCTATTTTTGCGTTCCCAAATTTTAACCTTACTAATAAATCGTCTGAATCCGTGCAAATTACCAAGAAAAGAAAGGCCGTTAATGCCAAAGCGAAAGACGGTGTTCAATATACTTTAGAACAAGCATCTTCATTGATAAAAGAAGTATCAACGCCAAAGTTTGATGCGTCAATTGATTTACACATTCGCCTCGGAATTGATCCGCGTAAAGCTGACCAAAGTATCCGCGGCACTGTTGCCCTGCCACACGGTACAGGTAAAACAAAAAGAGTATTGGTTCTTTGCAATCCCGATAAAGAAGCTGAAGCATTAGGAGCCGGAGCTGATTTCGCTGGCTTAGCAGAGTATGTTGAGAAAGTAGAAAAAGGCTGGACTGATATTGATGTGATTATTGCAACACCATCAGTGATGCCTAAGATTGCGAAGCTTGGAAAAATTTTGGGTCCCCGTAACTTAATGCCGAATCCTAAATCAGGAACAGTTACTGAAAATGTTGCTGATGCGGTTAAAGAAGTAAAAGGCGGAAAAATATCTTTCCGTGTTGACAAGCAGGGAATCATTCACGCCTCTATTGGTCGTGTATCTTTTACCAAAGAAAAAATAAACGAAAACGCTCACGAGCTAATAAACATAGTGATTAAGATGAAACCCTCTTCAGCCAAAGGACAATACCTGAAGTCGGTTACATTGGCAAGCACCATGAGTCCCGGTCTTGCTGTGGATGTTAAAACTCTAAGCTCTAACTAATTGATATGACAAAAGCAGAAAAGAATGTAACGCTTGCCGAGCTAAAAGAGGAGTTTTCAACCAAAACTACTTTTTACCTTGCCGATACATCCAACTTAAGTGTTGCAAATATTAATAAACTCCGCCGCCTTTGTTTTAAAAGCGGTGTGCAAATCAGAGTAGCTAAGAACACATTGATACGCAAAGCTCTTGAAGCCAATAATGTTACAGATGCTGATTTGCTCAATGCACTTCATGGTCCAACATCTATCTGGTTCTCGGAAGTGGCCAATGCTCCTGCAAAAGTTATTAAGGAGTTCCGCAAAACAAACGAAAAACCCATTCTGAAAGCCGCCTACATTGAATCGGCTATATTCATTGGCGATACGCAGATTGACTCGCTCGCTTCACTCAAGTCGAAAAATGAACTCATCGGAGAAATTATCGGCTTGTTACAGTCACCTGCTAAGAATGTGGTTTCTGCTCTCAAATCCAGTGGAGGCAAATTGGCCGGCATACTTAAAACATTGGAAAACCGAACTAACTAATTTTTAAAACAACAAATTAAATTAAATTTAAAATGGCAGACTTAAAAGCATTTGCTGAGCAACTAGTAAGCTTAACCGTTAAAGAGGTTAACGATCTTGCAAAAATATTGAAAGACGAATATGGCATCGAACCGGCAGCAGCAGCTCCCGTTATGATGGCCGGTGGTGCTGGCGGTGGCGCTGCAGCAGCTGAAGAAAAAACATCATTTGATGTTATTTTGAAAAGCGGTGGACCACAAAAATTAACAGTTGTTAAAATTGTAAAAGAATTAACCGGTTTAGGGTTGAAAGAAGCTAAAGACTTAGTTGACGGAGCACCAAAACCAGTTAAAGAAGGTGTATCAAAAGAAGATGCTGAATCTTTGAAAGCTAAGTTAACTGAAGCGGGAGCCGAAGTTGAAATTAAGTAATTTCTACTTTTGAAATAGTACAGTAGGTATGGCTTTTTGCCATGCCTACTTTTTTCATTTTTAATAAAAGCACTTTTCCAATTCATGGCATCAACTAAAGAAAGAATAAATTTCGGCAAGCTGCAATTCGGAATAGATTATCCTGATTTTTTAGATATTCAGGTCGGGTCCTTTAAGGACTTTTTTCAGTTAGAGACTACTCCCGAAAGCAGAAAGGGTGAAGGTCTTTTTCGTGTGTTTCAGGAGAACTTCCCTATTTCTGATGCACGGAATATTTTCGTATTGGAATTTTTAGATTACTACATTGATCCGCCACGGTATGATATTGAGGAGTGTATTGAGCGTGGATTAACTTATAGTTTGCCGTTAAAGGCAAGACTCAGATTGTCGTGTAACGATGAAGAGCATATCGATTTCCAGACCATTGTTCAGGATGTTTTCCTTGGAAACATTCCGTACATGACACCTAAGGGAACATTTGTGGTTAATGGTGCTGAACGAGTAGTTGTCAGCCAGTTACACCGTTCACCGGGAGTGTTCTTTGGACAATCATTGCACCCAAATGGTACTAAAATTTATTCTGCCCGTGTAATTCCTTTCAAGGGAGCATGGATGGAATTTGCGACTGACATTAACAATGTGATGTTCGCTTATATAGACCGTAAGAAGAAATTCCCGGTTACCACTTTATTGCGCTCTATCGGTTATGATACGGATAGCGAGATTCTGAAATTGTTTGACCTGTCTGATGAAGTTTCTGCAAAAAGAGAATCACTTAAGAAACAAATTGGTCGCCGTCTGGCTGCCCGTGTTTTAAGAAGTTGGGTGGAAGATTTCGTGGATGAAGATACAGGTGAAGTTGTAACTATTGAGCGTAACGAGGTTATCCTTGAACGCGATGTTGTTTTAACTGAAAAGAACATTGAACAGATTCTTGAAACTAAGATTGAAACAATCATTCTTCAGAAAGAAACTGCCGGTATTGATTATTCAATTATTTATAACACTTTAAACAAGGATACTTCTAACTCTGAGTTGGAAGCATGCCAGTACATTTATCGCCAGTTGCGTGGAACAGATGCACCGGATGATGAAACAGCTCGTGGAATAATTGACAAGTTGTTCTTCTCTGATAAGCGTTATGATTTAGGGGAAGTTGGTCGATATAAAATCAACCGCAAACTTGGAACACAAGAGCATATCGAGAAAAAAGTATTAACCAAGAACGATGTTATTGCCATTGTTAAGTACCTGGTTCAGTTGGTAAATGGTAAAGCGGAGATTGATGACATTGACCATTTGAGCAATCGTCGTGTTCGTACTGTTGGAGAACAATTGTATGCACAGTTCGGAGTTGGTCTTGCGCGTATGGCGCGTACCATTCGCGAGCGTATGAATGTTCGTGACAATGAAGTATTTACTCCAATTGATTTGATTAATGCGAGAACTCTTTCTTCAGTAATTAATTCATTCTTTGGAACAAGTCAGTTATCACAGTTCTTAGATCAAACGAATCCTCTTTCTGAGATCACTCACAAGCGCCGTATTTCGGCACTTGGGCCCGGCGGTTTATCAAGAGAGCGTGCTGGTTTTGAGGTTCGAGATGTTCACTATTCTCACTACGGAAGACTCTGTACCATTGAAACACCTGAAGGACCAAACATCGGTTTGATTTCTACGCTTTGCGTTCATGCTAAAGTGAACGATAAAGGATTTATTGAAACTCCTTATTTAAAAGTTATAGGAGGTGGAGTTGATAAAAAGAAAGTTCAGTTCCTTACTGCTGAAGAGGAAGATGATAAAGTAATTGCACAGGCAAATATTCCGATTGATTCGAAAGGAAAATTTGAAGAAGAAAAAGTAAAATGCCGTCAGCAGGGAGATTTCCCGATTGTTGAACCTGAGAAAGTGGAATACATGGATGTGGCTCCGAACCAGATTGTTGGTGTGAGTGCTTCGTTAATTCCGTTCTTAGAACATGACGATGCTAACCGTGCCCTGATGGGTTCGAATATGCAGCGCCAGGCAGTTCCGCTTCTTCGTCCTTCCTCTCCTATTGTTGGAACCGGACTCGAACGCAAAACCGCATTGGACAGTCGCATGTTGATTAATGCTGAAGGAAATGGTGTGGTTGAATATGTTGATGCAAATGAAATTCATGTTCGTTACGAAAGAACTTCTGAACAACAATTGATAAGTTTTGAAGATGATGTTAAGATTTATAAACTGTTAAAATTCCGTAAGACCAACCAAAGCACTTGTATTAACATTAAACCAATTGTTAAAAAAGGTGACAAGGTTAAGACCGGAACTATTCTTTGCGAAGGTTATGCAACCGATAAAGGTGAATTAGCTCTTGGTCAGAATTTGCAGGTTGCCTTCATGCCTTGGAAAGGTTACAACTATGAGGATGCGATAGTTATTTCTGAAAGAGTGGTTCTCGAAGATATTTTCACCAGTATTCACATTGATGAATATGAAATTGAAGTTCGCGATACCAAACTCGGTGAAGAAGAATTAACTCAGGATATTCCGAATGTTAGTGAAGATGCTACCCGCAATTTGGACGAAAACGGAATAATCAGAGTGGGTGCGCATGTAGGTGAAGGTGATATTTTGATTGGAAAAATTACCCCGAAAGGAGAAACTGACCCGACACCTGAAGAGAAATTATTAAGAGCAATTTTTGGTGATAAAGCCGGTGATGTAAAAGATGCTTCATTAAAAGCGCCTCCAAGCACCGACGGAGTTGTGATTGATAAAAAATTATTTTCCCGCGCTAAAAAGGATAAAAATTCGAAAGTAAAAGAGAAAACCGCTCTTGACAAATTAGATAAGGATTTCGAAAAAAGTGCTGATAAATTAAAAGACATTTTAATTGAAAAACTGTTAAAAATATTGAAGGATAAAACTTCAAAAGGTATTAACAATTTATACCGTGAAGTCATGATTGCCAAAGGTGTAAAATTTACAGCTAAGGCTTTTAGTGATGTAGATTTCCTGCAGGTAGATCCGAATGAATGGACTGCTGATGAAGGGGATAATACTTTAATAAAAATATTACTGCATAATTTTCAAATCAAGTACAACGAAGAACTTGGTCGTTTCAAACGCGAGAAATTTAACATCAGCATTGGTGATGAATTACCTTCCGGTGTTTTAAAATTAGCTAAAGTTTATATTGCTAAAAAGCGTAAGCTGAAAGTTGGTGATAAAATGGCTGGTCGTCACGGTAATAAGGGAATCGTTGCCAAGATTGTGCGTGTTGAAGACATGCCTTTCCTTGAAGACGGTACTCCGGTTGATATTGTTCTGAATCCACTTGGTGTACCATCGCGAATGAACCTGGGTCAGATTTATGAAACAGTTCTTGGATGGGCCGGAAAAAAATTGGGAATTAAATTCGGTACACCAATTTTTGACGGAGCAAATCTTGCTGAAATAGATTCTTACATTAAAAAGGCCGACTTACCATTGTTTGGTCAAACCTTCCTATTCGATGGTGAAACCGGAGATCGTTTCCATCAGAAAGCCACTGTAGGAGTTATTTACATGCTGAAACTGGCACACATGGTTGATGATAAAATGCATGCGCGTTCAATTGGTCCTTACTCACTTATTACACAACAACCGCTTGGTGGTAAAGCACAATTCGGAGGTCAGCGTTTTGGAGAGATGGAGGTTTGGGCGCTCGAAGCTTATGGTGCTGCAAACATTCTTCAGGAATTGTTGACTATTAAATCAGATGATATTGTTGGTCGCTCGAAAGCATACGAAGCTATTGTGAAGGGTGAAAATCCTCCAAAGCCTACTGTGCCTGAATCTTTCAATGTATTGGTGCACGAGTTGCGCGGATTAGCATTGGATTTGAAGTTCGATTAATAAATTAACTTTTAAAAAAAAAATGCCGTTTCAATCTGATTGAAACGGCATTTTTATTTTATGAAAAATCTTAAATTTTAATAAACCGCGTTTCTGCTAACTGCATTTTTAATTGGCGGTACTGTTTGTAAATATGCATAAATAGCCTTGCATTCTGATTCGCTTAACAAATTATAAGGTTTCATTGGCATCCGGTTAACACCACCTCCTGGTTTTATTCCATAACGCAATGAATTGATAAATTTTTCTTCTGTCCACATACCAATTCCGGTTTCTTTATCAGGGGTAATATTGGGGGTAAACAATGAATCCATAAAATTTCCTCCACCAAGATATCCTGCAGATAACTGAGGCTCCATAGAATTAAGCTTTGCAAAATCTGCAGAATGACAGGTAAAGCAATCTAAATTCCAAACAAGGTATTTACCCCAATCAATTTTATTCGAAGTATCCGGTTGCTCAATTACTTTATCGGGATATGGAAGTGGTTTAAAAGCCACCAGACACAAAAACTTAGCGAAGAACGATGGTTCACATGGAATATCGGGAGTTGCATCTGCATTAACCATCACATCATCTGACCTGAGAAAAGAAATAATTGAAGCCACATCCTCATCGCTCATGTGCGGCAATTTTGCCATCCACGGAGGCGAATACTGACCATCCTTTTTTATTCCGGTTCTTAACAAATAAACAATTTCACCATCAGTCCAATTACCAATACCTACTGTTTTGTCTTGTGTAATATTTTGCGACATCAATTTTCCAAAAGGCAATTTTCCGAGCGGATCCATATTAGCACCAGTCAGCTTGCCTGTTTCAGGATTCTTATGGCAATCAGCACAAAGCATATTTGCTAAAATTCTACCTCGTTCGATTCGCGCAGAATCTGAAACAATTTTAATTCCGGGATCCACTGCCTCGTAGTTTGGAATTCCTCTAACTGAAAGAAACAATGCAAAACATCCGGCTATTAAAACAACTGCAACTAAAATGATAATTAAAACTTTAAAAAATTTTTTCATTTCGTTTGATTTTAATTTGTAAAACTTTAAAACGAAGTTAAAAAGGAACTTTAAAAAATAAAATGTTAAAGTTGAATGAATATTTTTTTTCAACAGTAAATAAAAAATGCTTTACATAAAAAAACAGCCCGGATTAAATTTTCATTCTAAAAATTAGTTGGTTAAAATATCGTGAAAAAGAGTTAATAATTAAACTGATCTAAAATAGTTTTTGCCCTAAAAAATAGTATTCGATGCTGACAATAAATTCGATTGTTTATTTTTTTTCAGGTAAAAGATCTTCCAGATAAAATGCAACCGGTAAATTATAATAAACAGCCACCGTTCTGCCATTCTGCTTTCCTGCGTTCCACTTCGGCATAAGTTTTAAAACGCGAAGAACTTCATCGCCACAACCACTGCCAATATCATACAAAATAGAAATGTCAGAAATACTTCCATTGGTATTAACAATAAATTTCGCCACTACTTTTCCTTCCACCGAATCAGCTATCGCTCTTTCAGGATAAATAATATTCCGGGCAAGAAAATTAACTAAGGAATCTTGCCCACCCGGAAATTCGGGCATTTGCTCAACATATACAGCTGCATTTTTATTATCAGGAAGTTGTGCCAAACAAAAATCAAACAAAAAAAAGGTGGCTATTATTGAACTTAAAATTTTTAACATAAGCAGTTTTTTCTTTCCATAAAGGAACTACAAATTATCTTTCCGGCAATAACTTTTTTTCAATTGAAATAAAAATATTAACATTAAAAAAATTACTATGACTGAATCATTCATTCATTATCTATGGAAAATGAAATTGCTGGATATGCTGCAGTTGAAAACCACACATGGTGAAAGTATTTCTGTACTAAAATCCGGAGAACATAATACGGATGCCGGGCCCGATTTCTTAAATGCAAAAATTAAAATCGGTGAAACAACATGGGCAGGAAACATAGAAATTCATGTTCAGTCTTCTGAATGGAATCAACACAAACATCAGCATGATGCCGCTTATGAAAATGTAATTTTACATATTGTTTATAAAAATAATGCTGAAGCGAAAACCAGAAATGGGGTGATACTACCCGCTTTGGAAGTGAATGGATTGTTTGATAGAAATTTATTAACCCGTTACGAAAAACTGCAATCATCCAATCAACCGATTCCATGCTTTCAGCTTATTTCGAGAGTAAAAGCGGTAACCATTCAAGCCTGGTTGCAGCGGCTTATGATTGAGCGATTGGAGGAAAAAACAAATTTTGCTCAAGCAGTTTTAAATAAAAATAAAGGCGATTGGGAAATAACATTTTATCATTTATTGGCAAGGGCATTTGGGACAAGATTAAATGCCGAAGCCTTTCAAGCCACAGCTGAATCATTGCCAATTCACATTCTGGCAAAAAACAAAAAGAGCCTGTTTATTCTTGAATCGCTTTTACTTGGTTGCGCCGGTTGGTTAAATGATTCATTTCATGATGAATATATGTTGCAGTTGAAAAAAGAGTTTTTGTATCAACAAAACAAGTATCAACTAACTGCTATAAATAAACAGCATTGGAAATTATTGAGAATCAGACCAGCTTCCTTTCCAACACTTCGATTAGTGCAATTTGCCGGAGTTATAAATCAATCAACGCACCTGTTCAGCCAGATTCTGAATGCAAAAAGTGTGAGTGAGATAAGAAATTTATTCGGCTCCGGTTGTCATGAATACTGGAATACGCATTTTCTGCCCGATAAAAAAGTGGTGAAACACAATTCTGCATTAAGTAAATCCTTTATCGATTTGCTTTTAATAAACATCGTAATTCCAATTGTATTTCTATACGGAAAAACTAAAGGAGATGAAGCAGTTACTGCTAAAGCACTGAACTGGCTTGATGAAATTCCATCGGAAAATAATTTCGTAATTAAAAACTGGAATCAGGCAGGCATTAACTCCAAATCAGCTTTCGATTCACAAGCATTAATTCAACTTCGTAAAAATTATTGTGATAATAAATTGTGCCTGAGTTGCTCAATCGGACATTCTATTTTGAAATCAAATAATGAAAGCTGACCAGACAATCGAATATTCTTATTTAAAAAGAAAATTTTACCCTCTTAAAATATTTCGGTCATTGAAATGATTTTATTCAACTTGCTTTAACTAAAACTATTTTATTCAAATATTAACAAATG
>CAMDOA010000016.1 GCA_945903305.1 Chitinophaga pinensis | reverse complement strand
GACGATGCTTGCCCCGTTTTTGGTCAGTCAACCTATTCTTTTGTAATTAATGTTCCGGCATCTACAAGTGCAGGGTCTGATATTTCCTTGTGTTGGCCTGATACTGTTGCCCAGCTTGGGGTAACAGGTGGTAGTATATTTGCGTGGACACCTTCTATTGGATTAAGCGACACATCAATTTATAATCCAATTGCAATTCCAACAACTACAACTACTTATTATGTTGAAAGTGATTTGAGTTCAAACTGCAAAAACAAAGACACTGTAATTGTATTTGTTCTTCCTGCTATTGTTTTAAATCCAACTTCTGACTTTGATACAGTATGTGCCGGCGACCAAATTCATTTGTTTGCAGGAATTTCAGGCGGAGGCAGCACTGGGTTTAGTGTAAATTGGACAAGTAATGGAACAACTTTGAATTCAACACAAACTAACCCTTATACAAACCCATTAATTCCAACTACTTATTATTTGGATGTTTCTAGTGGATTGTGCCAACAAAGTGATTCGGTTTTTGTTTTTGCACGACCTATCCCTTCCTCCAATTTTATTGCTTCCCCTTTCAACTTGTGCCCATTGCAACATGCAACAGTAAATTATTCAAGTTCTAATATTGGTTTAACTAATAACTGGACTTTTGGAAGTGCAAATATTATTAGCGGAACTGGTTTTGGTCCATATACAATTTACTATAACAACGCCGGAGTTTTTCCTGTTTATTTACAGATAACTGATGGCACTGGCTGTAGTTCAAAAGATACTATGTTGTTTAATGTTCATCCAAACCCAACCGCAAATTTCGCAGGCATTCCAACAGCTGGCTGCAGCCCAATTGAAGTTTATTTTAACAATACTTCATCAGGTGGTGATTCGTTATATTCATGGACATTTGGTAATGGTGGTTTTTCTACAATCGAAAATCCAAGTAATATTTATTTAACGAGTGGTGATTTTGATGTAACATTAATCGCTACTACTTTTTGGAATTGTAAGGACACTATGACTAAAACAGATTTTATTCATGTAATTGATCATGTAGTTGCAGGTTTTTCAACTACTGCCATTGCAGGGGTTGAATATGATCTTTCTGTTGCTACATTTGAATTTACCAATATGAGCCAATATGCTGATTCCTATATATGGATATTTGGCGATCAAACACAAAGCACCGAAACAAATCCGGTTCACACATATACTTCAGTTGGAACATATACCGTTACATTAATTGCAATTAATGAATACTGTTCCGATACTTTTACTTTTGAAAAAATTATTGTGGATTCGTGGAACGACATTGTATTTCCATCTGGATTTACCCCTAATAATGATGGAGATAATGATTACTTTAAGGAATTGTTTAAAAAGGGAGTTATCACTTTAAATTATAAAATATACAACCGTTGGGGCAGCTTAATTTTTGAAACATCAAATCCAAATGGTTTTTGGGATGGGAAATTTAATAGTGAAGATTGTGAAGTTGGAGTCTATATTTGGGAAGCTAACGCAACAATGTTAAATGGCAATAATTTGTATAAAAAAGGAAATGTTACATTGCTTCGATAGAATTTAAAACTCAAATTTATTTCAACCGTAGAAAAACTGAATAAAAAATAAAAATGAAAAAAAGCCTTTTAATGTCGCTGATTTTTTTGAGCTTTTTCGCAAATGCTCAGGATCTTCATATGACCCAGTTTTACATGTCGCCACTTACCTTAAATCCGGCCTTAACTGGTGTTTTTAATGGTAATTATAGATTTACAGGAAATTATAGAAATCAATGGTCAAGTGTTATTGCTAATCCATATGAAACAGTTGCCGGGGCTGTAGAGTTTTCTGGCAAGTCCGGCGATTTTAACAGGATTGGTGGCGGCTTACATGTACTTAGTGATCAGGCCGGCACATCACAATTAACAACCAATATTTTTTCAGGATCTATTTCCTATAATTTCGCATTATCCAGAAACATGGATTATTTTATAAGTACAGGTTTAAATGTTGCTTACACGCAAAAATCTATCAATCCGTTCTTTTTAACTTTTGGAAGCCAATATGGTGATTCAGGTTACGATCCTAATAATCCATCAGGTGAATCTATAACTACTGATAAATATTCTTATGCTGATGCATCTCTTGGATTTTTGTGGTACCATATAAATGGTAAAAGACATAACCAGTTTTTAGGATTATCTGTCTGGCATGTAAACAGACCAAATCTTGCTTTTATTGATAATGATTTGGATAAATTATATACCAAAATTGTCGGTCATGCCGGTATGGGGTTTCCAATTAGCGGTAAAGCGGATATGACACCATATTTATTGGCTATGAAGCAAGGACCTCATACAGAATTGGAATTAGGTACATTATTTAAATTTATTTTAGAAGAGAGAAAAGGACAAATTCTTGGTGGAACCAATTTTTACATTGGACCATTTTATAGAATAGTAGGAAACCAAGATTCATTTGCCTTTAGCGATGCCTTAATTTTAGCAACAAAATTAGATGTCGGTGGATTTACATTTGGAATGAGTTACGATATTAATGTTAGTGGTCTTGTTCAGGCAAGTGCCAGTCGTGGAGGTCCTGAGTTGGCAATACAGTATACCGGGGCATTTAAGCATCAGAATTCTAAAACATTCTGCCCAAGATTTTAAAATTTCAAGTTTTTAGTAATATATAAAAAGGCTCAACTTCAAAAATGTTGGGCCTTTTCTTTGCTTTTTATTCTATAAATTATTTTACTTCCTACTTGCATAACTTACTATAATAGTTTTGGTAATTTTAAAAGTAATATATTAACTAACCATAAAGGTGTAACCTTTTTGTATTTTATTTTGTATAAGTGTGACAATTCACCAAAATAAAATAACATGTCACCACAAGAACACCTTGAGTTTTTAATTTCACATTATGAAGTGAAATTCCCTGAACTGGAATCACCTATGAAATGGTTGATGACCAAATCAGCTGAAGAGCTTATTGATGCGTTTAAATTAGCAAAAAAACAACCTTTAACAAAGGAGCACTTTGTTATGGGTAAAAGAAAAATTAAAAAACTCATGAAAATGGGAATGCTTGAAGCCGCTTAATCAAATTTCATTTATATGCTTAATTTCAGTACTTTAATTGCAGGAACTCACATCATTATGAAGATGAAAAATGATGATGATGGAACAGATAACCCTGCAAAAACATTTGACTTCTATTTAAAAAAGAAGAATCGTAAACCGCGGTCTAAATCGCTTAAAAAATTTAAAAAATCTACAGCTAATTAGGAATAACAATTTCAGAAAAAATTAAAAGTAAAGGAAGGAAACCAATCGGGTTCCTTCCTTTTTTTTTGCCAATAGTAAAATGTTTTCAATATAAGGTAACTATATATAGGTAGTCATAGTATAAAGACTTACAAATCTCAAAAATGGGTAGCACTACTTTTTGCAGAGGACTAATCATCTTCATATTTTCGCTCTGGTTTACGGCCTTTAGCCTGAAGGCGCAACCAGTTGCAAATTTCAACATCAACTTACCGGTTCCAAATTGCAACCCTGCGGTTTATACTTTTGCCGATTCGTCAACAGGCGTTGCTCCACTTAGCTACCAGTGGAATTTTGGGGTTTATCCTGGCGTAAATTCAATATTCCAAAATCCAAGTACTACTTTTTTAAATTGCGGAACATATAGTGTTCAGTTAATTATAACTGATGGAAACGGTGATGCTGATACTTCTACCCAGTCAGTCACTGTTTGGTGCTCCCCAACCGCAAATTTTAGTACATCAGATGTTTCAGGTTGTATTCCTTATCCCGTAACATTTAACAGTACAGGTTCTATTGCCGGAAGTGGAAGTCTTACAAACTATGATTGGGATTTTGGAGATGGATATTCCGGAACAGGCGCATCACCGAATCATTCTTATGTTGATGCCGGATGCAAACAAGTAACTTTAATTGTTACAAACTCTTATGATTGTGTTGCTGATACCACGATGACCGATTTGCTTTGTGTTTACACACCGCCACAAGCAGATTTCACTTCAACCGTTCCAACTTCTTGTTCAGCTCCTTTTGTTGTTACATATTCTGATTCAAGTTCAAGCGGATTAGCGCCATTTACTTATGAATGGATTTTTTATGGTGGAGATCCAGCAACTGACACTTCTGCCAGCCCAATTGTTACATATAATACACCTGGAAATTATTCTACTACTTTAATAATTACAGATGCTAATGGCTGCACTGATACTATTACTTATGATGATTATGTTGTGATAGCAAATAATACTGCTGATATGACTTTGAGCGCTATTCAAGGGTGTCCTCCTTTAAATATTTCGTTAAGTGGAATTGCATCGAGCACACCTCTTGGATATAGTTGGTCTATAACTCCTTCCGGAAGCATTTCAAATTCAACTTCTCAAAATGCTTCTGTTTTAATAAGCGATACAGGAACATTTTCAATTTGTCTTGATATTGACTTCGGAAGCGGATGCTTCGCTACCAATTGCTCAACTGTAGTCACTCACACTCCACCTAATGCTTTTTATTCAATTGATGGATTATTAAATACCTGCCTGCGTCCGAACCCCATTTCGTTTATCGATTCTTCAACCGGCTCAAATCTTTCTTATGCATGGAGTTTTTCGGGCGGAAGTCCGGCAAGTGCAAATACATCATCGCCGGATACAATAAATTATGTGGCCTGCGGAACTTACTCGGCAAGCTTATTAGTAACTGATGATTTTGGATGTACAGATAGTTACAGTACACCAAATTTTTTAACCATTACTTGTCCGGTTGCAAATTTTGATGCTGACCCAACAAGTGGTTGTGTTCCTTTATCTGTAAATTTCAATTCAACTTCAAGCACCAACAATCCTGTTTCGTGGTTTTGGGATTTTGGCGATCCATCAAGCGGAGCAGCAAATACTTCAACTTCTCAAAATCCTTCGCACACTTATAATAATCCGGGATGCTATACCATTTCGTTAATTACAACAAATGCTGAAGGTTGCAAAGACACTGTAATAATGCCGAATGAAGTTTGCGCCGGAACATTGCCGGCAACTGCATTCACAGCAACTCCAACGGTTAACTGTGCCAATCAGCCAATTTATTTTACTAATCAATCAACAGGTACTTATAGCTATACAACTTACACTTGGGATTTTCATGGTGTGCCTAATTATAATAATGAATCGAATCAACAGAATCCAACTTACACCTATAACGACACCGGATTTTTTGATGTAACATTAATTGTTTCTAATTATGGATGTAATGATACTTTAACCATTGCCGACATGGTGTATTTATATCCTCCGGTGGCTGATGCAACTCTTTCAAGAACTTGTGCATTCCCATACATCGTTACTTTAGATGGAACATCTTCGCTTGGAGCTCAAACTTATACATGGATTATTCCGGGTGGAAATCCGCCTGTTGCTTTTTCACCCATAGTTTCAGTTACCTATACAATTTCAGGAAATTATACAGCAACACTTTTTGTAACGAATGATAGCACCGGTTGTACCGATCAATTAAATGTCAGCATTCCGATTCGTGATGTGGAAGCAAATTTCACTGGAACTCCATTATCAGGATGTGCGCCATTGACTTCTTGTATGACTAATACTTCAGTTGATGCAGTAAGTTATGCATGGTTAGTTACAAATTCTTCAGGAACAACAGTGGCAACAAGCACAAGTACAAATCCATGTTTCACTTTAACAGCTCCCGGAATTTATAGCGTTCGGTTAATTGCAACTGATATGTTTGGTTGTAAAGACACATTGCTTCGTCCTTCATATATAACAGTATATGCACCTGTGGTTGATTTTTCAGGATTACCATTGGAAGGCTGTTCTCCCTTGACGGTTGATTTTACTGACTTAACAACTTCACCAACTTCAACTCCTGTTTCATGGAGTTGGAATTTTGGTGATCCAACAAGTGGAATTAATAATACTTCAACACTACAAAATCCATCACATACCTATAATCTATCAGGTTATTATACTGTTACACTTTCAGTTACTGATGATCAGGGTTGTACAAAAACAAAAACCATTACCAATTACATTCAAGTTATTCATCCTGAAGCTTCATTTATTTTAACAGATACTACAGTTTGTCAGGGTACAACAGCATGTTTTATAAATACTTCAGCCGGTACTGGTTTAACTTATGATTGGGATTTTGGAAACGGAAATACTTCTACTTCAAGTAATCCTTGTTATACATATACTGTAAATGGATTTTATGATATCACTTTAATTGCAACAGATATGTATGGTTGCATTGATACAATTTCAATTAATGATTATGTAAATGTGACCAAACCAACCGCTAATTTGGTTGCTGATACTTTGGGTTCAACATGCCCTCCGTTGTTAGTTCAATTTACAAATTTGAGTGCTGATGTTGATTCCAGTTCAACTTATTACTGGCAGTTTGGTGATGGTCAGGTTTCATCAGCTCCCAATCCTTCACACATTTATAATATTGCCGGAACATTTGATGTGACATTGTATGTCACAAATCAAAATGGATGTAAAGACACAATTGTTTTTAACGATTACATTACAATTGGGGGACCAGAAGGATTTATAAATGGATTGCCTACGAGTGGTTGTGTATCACATTTCACTTGTTTCGAAGCAACTTCTCCAACAACTATTTCATTCACCTGGAATTTTGGTGATGGTGCAGTTGAAGTTGGTGGCGATTCAATTTGTCATACTTATACTTCAACAGGAACATTTTATTCTGAATTAATTTTGAATGATGGCGTTGGTTGTGTGTATGCAATTCCGGTTGGAGTTGTTGTAGTGAACGGCGCTAACTGCGATTTTAATTTAGATAATCCTTTCTTGTGCGATAACGGAACTACTCAATTCACTGATGCAAGTTATGGTACATCACCGGTTGCAACATGGGATTGGAATTTTGATGATACAGCAAGTGGTGCACAGAATACTTCATCTTTAGAAAATCCTTCACATTTTTTTGCATCCCCCGGTACTTATTCAGTTACTTTAAATATTACTACGGTAGATGGCTGTACCAATTCGCATGTTGATACTGTAATTGTTCAATCTGCACCGGTAGTTTATTTCGCGCGTATTGATTCTTCGGTTTGTGCTCCTGATACTATTCATTTTTATGATCAAACTGTTTCAGCAAGTCCGATTGAAAACTGGTACTGGAATTTTGATGATCCAACAAGTGGAGTTCTAAATACTGATACACTTCAAAACACTTTACACTTCTATCAGTTCCCCGGAACATACAATGTAACATTAACTGTAGTAGCTGAAAATGGTTGTAGCGATGTTATTACCTTACCGGTTTATGTTCATGATACGGTTATAGCAAATGCATGTCCTGATCAGATAATTTGCAGTGGTAGCAGCGCTTTGTTAACTGCAAGCGGCGGAGCAACTTATTCATGGTCGCCAACTACAGGTTTAAGCAATCCGAATGTTTCTTCGCCTATAGCTTCACCTACTATTACCACATCATACACAGTTACTATCAGTAATATTTATGGTTGTTTTGATCTTGATTCAACAGTTGTTACAGTAAATCCACTTCCTGTTGTTGCATCACTTACAGCTAATGCTGATACATGCGCAGATAATCAAGCGCAGGCGTGGGTTGTAGCTAGCAATGGTACTCCTTCATATACATATTCATGGAATACAAATCCAATTCAAACAACTGATGCTGTAATTAATTTACATGGTGGAAATACAAACACAGTAATTATCACTGATGCAAATGGTTGTACTGTTTCTCAATCAATTTATATTATTGATTTGGAAGAACCCGATGCTGATGCAAGTGATAATAATTCAACTTGCGGTTACAGCAATGGAAATGCATGGGTAACTGTTTCAGGTGGAAATGGAGGAAATACTTATTTATGGAATACAGGAGCAACAACTTCTTCAATTTCAAATCTTCCTGCTGGAAATTATGAAGTAACGGTAACTGATCAGTTTGGATGTAGTGATGATGATGACACCAATATAAATAATATCGCTGGGCCAACAGCTACTATTGCAGCAAACAACACCACTTGTGGAAACAGTAATTCATTCGTGAATTTAATTCCAAGTGGTGGTACAAACCCATTAACATATAATTGGAGTTCTGGAGCAACTACACAGGATTTAACAAACATGTCAGCAGGTACTTACACCGTAACAGTTACTGATGCAAACTCTTGTACTGCTATTGATTCAACTACATTCATAAATATTCTTGGGCCAACAATTTCATTTACTCAGATTGATGCAACCTGTCAATTAGATAACGCAAGCATTGATGTTACAATTACAAACGGAACTGCACCATTCATTTATAATTGGAATGGCTTTGTTTATACTACTGAAGATCTAGCAAATATTCCTTCCGGAAATTATAATTTAACTGTTACTGATGCCAATAGTTGTACTGATGTTTTAAATGTTATAATAACTGATACTCAAATTCCAATTCTGACAAATACTTCTTCCAATTCTACTTGTGGAAATAATAATGGAAGCATTGATTTAACAGTTACCGGTGGAGCAACACCCTATACTTTCTTATGGTCGAACGGTGAAACGACAGAAGATGTTGATTCAATTCTTGCAGGTACATATGAAGTAACAGTAACCGGTTCAAACGGTTGCACAGTGCTTTCAATAATAAATGTTAATGATCTTACTGCTCCTGCGTTAACAATTACACCAACTCATAACACTTGTACTTTAGATAACGGAAGCATTGATTTATCATTATCCGGAGGAACTCCTTCATTCAGTTATTTATGGAGTAATGGTGAAACCACACAAGACTTATCCAATTTAGTAATCGGAACTTATCTGGTTACAGTTACTGATGGAAACGGTTGTTTAGCTTTCGAAAATGCAACGCTTATTAATATTCCCGGTCAAACACTTTCATCAACTGCTGATTCATCTACCTGTGGAAATTCGAATGGTGCAATTGATTTAAACACCATTGGAGGTACCGCACCATACTTTTATTCATGGACAAATGGAGCAACAACTGAAGATTTAAATTCGGTTGTAGCCGGAGTATATTCTGTAACCGTAACTGATGCTAATGCTTGTACCGCAGTTGAAACTCAAACAATAAATAATGTTGACGGTCCTGCCATTTCTTCCACAACAGTTAATTCTACTTGCGGAAACAACAATGGCTCTATTGACATTACTGTTTCTGGTGGAACAGCTCCTTACGCTTTTGACTGGAACAGCGGAGCATTTACTTCTGAAGATTTAACAAATATTCCTTCCGGAATTTATACTGTAATTGTTACCGACCTGAACAATTGCACAATCAATTCTATAATCACTTTAAATAATACTGCAGGTCCAATACTTTCAGCAATTAACTCAAATACTACTTGCGGAAGCGCAAATGGAATTATTGATTTAACGGTAATCGGTGGAACCTCACCTTACACTTTTGATTGGAACTCCGGTACTTATTTTACTGAGGATATTAGTAACTTAACAATCGGAACTTATACTGTGGTTGTTACAGATTCAAATTTATGCGAAGCAACCATTACTGAAATAATAATTGATGTTGCAGGGCCAACAGCTTCAGCAGTTGCATCTGATGTAACCTGTTCAGCAAACAACGGAACTGTGACATTAACTGTTGTAGATGGAACCGCACCTTTCACTTTTATGTGGAGCAATAGTGCAACTACTCAGAACTTAAACGGACTCACAACCGGAATTTATGATGTAACAATTACCGATGCGAACTTGTGTACAACAACTGCATCAGCAATTGTAAGTGATGTGCCCGGACCATTTTCAGCAATGGCAACATCAAGTGCTACTTGTGGAAATAATAATGGAAGTATTGATTTAGATGTTACTGCAGGAATTGCCCCATACAATTATACATGGAGCAATGGAGCAACTACACAAGATGTTAGCGGATTAGTAATCGGTTGGTACTATGCAACCATCACCGACCAGAATTTTTGCGTGTTGTATGATTCGGCTGAAGTGGTAAATATCAATGGCCCTTCATTGGTTATTTCTTCAATTGATGAAACCTGCGGAAGCACAAATGGTCAGGTTTATCTTTCAGTAAATAATGGAACATCACCTTACACTTTTAACTGGAGCAACGGAGCAACAACGCAAAATTTGAATTATATAGTTGCAGGAAATTATTCTGTTACAGTTACCGATGCAAACAATTGTTCTGATATTTCATCAGCAAGTATTATAAATATTCCGGGACCAACTGCCATTACTTTAGGTTCACAAAATTCTGTTTGTGGAAATAATAACGGAAGTGTTTGGGTGGAAGTAACAGGTGGAACAGCCCCATATTCTTATTTATGGAATACTGCTCCGGCACAGGCGAATGATACGGCATACAATTTAGTTGGCGGAAGTTCTTATTCAGTAACAGTTACCGATTCTAATGCCTGCGTTATAACCGGAACAATTGCATTAACTAACATTGATGGTCCTTCTTCTTCAATCATTCAAACCAATTGTACATGTGGAGAATTCAATGGCGCTGCAGATCTAACCGTATCAGCTGGTACTGCACCATACTCATTCATCTGGAGCAATGGCGAAACAACCGAAGACATAGATTCTTTACAGTTCGGTACATATTCAGTAACCATTACTGATGCGAACGGATGTACATCTATCAGTTCTACCAATGTACTCGATATTTTCGGGCCATACATAACATACACCGCAATCAATACTACATGCGGAAATCCAAACGGATCAATTGATGTAACAGTTTTAGGCGGAACAGCACCGTTCTTCTACAACTGGAACTCAGGACAATTTGCTACCCAGGACCTGTTAAACCTTGCCGCAGGCAGTTTTACTTTAGAACTTGCTGATGCGGCGGGTTGCCAGGTTGATTCAACTATTATTTTAATTGATGTTCCCGGGCCAATTGTAAATGCAACTTCAACTCCATCAACTTGCGGATTCAACAATGGAAATGCATTAGCAACGGTTGTTGGTGGTTCAACACCTTTCAGTTATTCATGGAGCAATGCTTCAATAGATTCTTTTGCTACTAATCTTTTAGCCGGTACATATTCTTTACAAGTTTCTGACTCTAATGGGTGTGTGGCAAATGACACAACAACTTTAGTAAACATTGCAGGACCAACACTCAGTCTTTCTTATTCTGATGCAACATGCGGATTGAACAATGCAATGATTGATTTAACTGTAACAAGCGGAACTGCTCCTTACACTTATGATTGGAATACCGGAATTTATTTTACTGAAGACCTGAACAATTTAGGAGCAGGTTTATATTATGTGGTAGTAATTGATTCAAATACCTGCCAAGAAATTGCAATGCAAAATATTACTGCAGCACCTGCACCAATTATGGCTTCTGTTGTATCGAATGCAACATGTTCCAATGCAAATGGAACAATTGATGTTACTGTAACAAGTGGAACTGCTCCCTATAATTTCTATTGGAATAATGGAAGTACAACTGAAGATTTAAATAATCTGGTTGCCGGAAATTATTTTATAACTGTTACTGATGGTGCCGGATGTGTATTGATTGATTCATTCACAGTTACGGGTTCAACACAGCCAACTCTTGCTCTTACATCAACAAACGCTAATTGTGGAATTAATGATGGTGCAATTGATTTAACCATTACAGGTGGAACTTTACCAATCATAATTAATTGGAGCAATGGTTCAACAACTGAAGACCTTGATAGTTTAGGTGCAGGAAATTATGTTGTGTCATTAACAGATTCTTTCGGATGTATAGCATCTGATTCAGTAATTATTATTCAGAACAATGGACCGGAATTAACCATCAATTCAACCAACGAAAGTTGTACTGGAAATGATGGTGCTGTAAACATTGATATTTCAGGTGGAACATTGCCGCTCACAATTTTATGGAGTAACGGATCAACAACCGAAGATATTTCTGCAGTTTCTGCAGGAACTTACTTTGTTACAGTATCTGATGCAAACGGATGTACTGCTGAGGCAACAGCTGATGTACTTCCAACAACACCACCTTCAATCTCTTATATCAGCACAAATACAAATTGCGGTGCAAGCAATGGCACCATTGAAGTTTCAGTTTTTGGTGGTTCGTATCCATTAAATTATTTGTGGAGCAACGGAGCAACAACACAAGATTTGGATTCATTAGTAGCCGGAATTTATTTCATCACATTAACCGATGCTGCAAATTGTTCTGTGATTGATTCAATAACAATTACTGATTCTCCTGCACCGGTTGCAATTGTTGATTCAACATTCGATGCAGGTTGTAATAACACCGGAGTCATTTATGTGAGTGTGAGTGGAGGAATTTCTCCATACACTTATTCTTGGAGCAATGCAGCAACAACAGAAGACATCAATAATCTTGCAGCAGGAACTTACACAGTAATTGTAACTGATTCTTTAGGTTGTACTTCAACTACGAATGCTACAATCAATAGCAGCACTCCACAAATAGTATCTTCAATAGCATCTAACGAAAGTTGCAACAACGCAAACGGAACAATCACATTAACAGTAATTGGTGGCACATCACCATTCACATATAACTGGAACAACGGAGCAACAACAGCTAACATCTCATCGCTAACAGCTAACAACTACTCAGTAACAGTAACTGATTCATTGGGTTGTGCTGTAACTTTAAGTGAAACAGTAAATAATAATTCAGGGTCTGCATTATCACTTGCAACTACAAATTCAACATGTGATTTATCCAACGGAACTATTGATTTAACAATTTCAGGAGGAACTTCACCTTTCACAATTCTATGGTCAAGTGGATCAACTGATGAAGATATTTCAGGTCTTGCAGTTGGAAATTATTCAGTAACAGTAACAGACATAAATTTATGTACATCAACCGCAACTGCAACTATTAATACTATTCCGGTAATGAATTTAAATTATTCAACAACTAACGCAATATGCGCGAATGCAAATGGAGCAATTAATTTAACTGTAACAAGTGGCACTTCACCTTACACTTATGCATGGTCAAATGGTGCAACTACGCAAGACTTATCAGGAGTTGTTGCAGGAATTTACGATTTAACCGTAACTGATTTTTCCGGGTGCCAGATTGATACTGCATTTACCATAAATTCTACTTCTAATTTTACAATGACATTAAACGCCGGAACATCTGTTTGTCAAACACCAACAGGAACTATCAATGTTGTATTGAATGGATCCGGTACTGCACCTTACCAATACTACTGGTCGCATGATACAGCGTATCATGATGATCATTCTAATTGGTTAGTTCCTGGCTTATATACTATTACAGCCGTTGATGCATCAGGTTGTACTGTAACCAATTCAATTGTGGTTGGAATGCAGGGTGGATCGCCAAATGCAGGAATTAATTATACCGGAAATGTTTGTGAAAATCAAGGTAGTGTTACTTTCAGTCATCAGGGGGGGACATCTCAATTAGATAGTATTCATTGGTACCTCGGAAATGGCGCAATGGGAAACTGGACTCCATATACTTACACTTATACTGCTCCCGGAACCTACACAGTAACTGAAGTGGTGTATAAAGGATTTTGTACTGATACAGCAACTGTAACCGTTACAATATATCCCGGCCCTGTTGCAAACGGAAATACTTTAGATCCGATTTGTAATCCTTTAAACTCAGGTAATATTGATTTAAATATTTCAGGTGGAACCAATCCGTTAAGTTATCAGTGGAGTAATGGATCTACATCACAGGATTTATCGAATATTAATGCAGGCAACTATTCGGTAACAGTAATTGATGCAAATGGTTGCACTGTTGCTGCATCTTATAATTTAACTGCACCCATTTCTCCGGTAGCAGTAACTACCACAACATTGGCACTTTGTGCGCTTCCGAGCGGAACAGTAGATTTAACAGTATCAAATGGTTCTTCACCTTACACTTATTCATGGAGCAATGGCGAAACCACGGAAGATTTATTAAATGTTTTATCAGGAAATTACAATGTGATTGTAACTGATCAATCAGGTTGCACAGTAAACGCAAATTCAATTGTATCAGGTACTACAGGATTAACATTAAATGCTGTAGCAACAAACACAAGTTGCGGATTAATAAATGGTTCCATAGATGTAACTGTCTCAGGCGGCACATCTCCATATTCTTATAGTTGGAATACTGGAGAAACCATTTCAGATTTGAATAATTTATTGGATGGATTGTATGATGTAACTGTTACTGATGCGAATGGCTGTCAGTCGATTGGTTCATGGATAATAAATCCATCAACAATATTAATTGCTGCAATATCAAATGTTATAGAGCCAAGTTGTATTTCAGGAGGTGTAATTGTTATTGATGTTGCAGGTGGAACAATTCCTTATACTTATATCTGGAGCAATGGCGCAACAACAGAAGATCAAACCGGATTATCAGGTGGAAACTATTCTTTAACAGTTATAGATGCTTATGGTTGCACTTCAACTGTCAACTCTGTATTGACAAGTCCGGTGCCTCCGGTTTCATCTGTAATTATAACAAACTCGAATTGCAGTTTAGGAAATGGAGCTATTGATTTATCAGTTTCAGGTGGCGCTTCTCCATATACTTATTTCTGGAGTACCGGAAGCACAAATCAGGATTTGGATTCATTGTACCCGGCAACTTACACAGTTTATGTAACCGATTCAGCTGGTTGCGCTGATTCAGTTGTAGCAATAATTAATACTACGGTAGGGCCGGCATTAACCGGAATACTTACTCAACCAGGTTGTTATGGTACTTATGGTTCAGTAACAGTTTCGGCAACAGGCGGAACTTCACCTTATAATTATTTATGGTCAACCGGAGATACCGTAAATAATATTTCATCCTTATCGCTTGGTGGTTATTCAGTAACAGTTATTGATAATAACGGATGTCAGGATATTGAAAGCTTTGTTGTTGACAGTTCAAATTCAGAAATTTTAATTGATTCACTTGTAAATGATGCAACATGTTTGAACAGTAATGGAGCAATAGATATTACAGTATCCGGAGGGATTTCACCTTACACTTATTCATGGAGCAATGCAGCAACAACAGAAGACATCACAAATCTTTCAGCTGGAACATACACAGTAATCGTAACCGATTTATTGGGTTGTACAACTTCAACAAATGCAACAATCAACAACAGCATACCACAAACATTATCACTTACAGCAACAAACGAAAGTTGCAACAACTCAAACGGTACTATCACATTAACAGTAACCGGTGGAACTTCACCATTCACATATACATGGAGTAATGGAGCAACCACTCAAGACTTAACAAATCTTTCAGCTGGGAATTATGATGTTACTGTAACAGATTCGTTGGGATGCGTTGCAACAACAACAGCAACAATTACAAACAGTATTTTACCAACCATTGCAATGATTGCAACAAATGCAAATTGTAATCAGGCTGATGGTTCAATTAATTTAACAGTAGCTGGTGGAACATCACCTTTCTCTTATTCATGGAGCAGTGGTTCAACAACAGAAGATATTTCTTCATTAGCAATTGGAACTTATGTTGTGACTGTGACCGATGTTCTTGGTTGTTCAGTAATAGATTCAATAAGTATTTCTTCAACATCAGCACCGGTTCTTGCACTCTCAATGACCAATGCAAATTGTAATCAAGCTGACGGCACTATTGATTTAACTATTTCAGGTGGAGTTTCTCCCTACACAATTGCATGGAGCAATTCAGCAACAACAGAAGATTTGAATGGGGCAGGAGCTGGAAATTATACAGTAGTAGTTAATGATATTATGGGTTGTTCAGTTACTAATTCAATTTCAGTTGGAAATAATAACGGCCCATCAATAACAACAACTTCTGTTGATGCAAGTTGTTTGAACAACAATGGTTCAGTTGACATTACAATTTCAGGTGGTGCAACTCCTTACACTTACGCGTGGAGCAATGGTTCAACAACTGCAGATGTTTTAAATCTTTCATCAGGTTCTTATTCAGTAACAGTTACTGATTCAACAGGATGCCAGGTTCTTTCAACTTCATTAATTAATGCAGCTTCAACTCCTGTTAGTTCATTGATTGCTACTGATGCAAATTGTAATCAGAATAATGGTGCTGTTAATTTAACGGTATCAAACGGTTCAGCACCTTACACTTATTTATGGAGTAACGGAGCAACAACACAAAACATCGCATCACTAACTTCTACTAATTATTTAGTAACTATTACTGATGCTTCAGGTTGTATAATTTCAGATTCAATTTCAGTTGGAAACTTAAATGGTCCATCTCTCACTTCAACATCAATTCAATCAACTTGCGGAAATGCAAATGGCTCGGTTAGTTTAAATGTTACAGGAGGAATTTTACCATACACTTATAACTGGAGCAATGGTTCAACAACAGCTAACATCTCATCGCTCACAGCTAACAGCTACTCAGTTACTGTAACTGATGCATCAGGTTGTTCATTGATTGATTCATTTACAATAACTACAACTGTTGCTCCGACTCTTGCTTTAAGCATGAATAATTCAAACTGCGGAATAGCAAACGGAACAATTGATTTAACTATATCAAGTGGAGTTTCACCATATTCAATTCTTTGGAATAACGGAAATACGAACGAAGATTTATCTGCACTCACTTCAGGAAATTATTCTGTAACTGTTACAGATGTTGTTGGATGTACTGCAACAGGTTCTATTACCGTTGGGAATAATCTAGCGCCAACTTTATCTGCAACAATAACCAATGAAACTTGTTTGAATAGTGATGGTGCAATTGATGTAGCCACTTCAGGCGGAACTTCTCCATTCATCTATTTATGGAACAACGGTTCAACAAGTGAGGACTTAACTTCACTTACTGCTGGAAATTATACAGTTACTGCAACAGATATAAATGGATGTACGGCTTCCACTTCTGCAACCATAATTTCTTCACCAACATCACCAATTGCAACTTTAATTGCTTCTACAGCAAATTGTAATCAGAGCAACGGACAAATAAATTTATCGGTTTCAAGTGGTACAGCTCCTTACATTTTTTCATGGAGCACCGGACAAACAACTGAAGACATTTCAAACTTAGCAGCAGGAAATTATATCGTTACAATTACCGATGTAATGGGATGTGCAATTCAGGATTCAATTTTTGTTGGAAATACAAACGGACCCGTGATTACTTCAACAATGATTCAATCAACTTGCGAAATCGCGAATGGTTCAATCAGTATAACTGTTACAGGTGGAACTTTACCATACACATATAACTGGAGCAATGGAGCAACAACACAAAATATCTCATCGCTTACTGCTAACAGCTACTCTGTTACTGTTTCTGATGCAGCAGGTTGTTTGGCTTTTGATTTAATTATAATTAATACAACAACACTTCCTGTTTCTGTAGCAGCAATGACCAATGCAAACTGTAATCAGAATGATGGTTCAGTTGATTTGACAATAACAAACGGAACTGCTCCCTTCATTTATTCATGGAGCAATGGTGCTACAACACAAAACATCTCATCGCTAACAGCTAATAGCTATTTTGTAACCATCACTGATGTTTATGGTTGTTCAACTACTGATTCAATAATAGTAGGTGATAATCAGGGACCGGAATTATCAGTTGCTCCACTGGATGCAACTTGTACAAATGACAATGGTTCCATTGATATTTCAATTTCAGGAGGAGTTTCACCATTTAGTTTTGTTTGGAATAATGGGGCTACCACTGAAGACCTCATTGGACTTTCAGCAGGAAATTATTTTGTAACAGTAACTGATACAAACGGATGTACTGCAAATGCAAATGCAACAATTCTTTCTGCTCCATCACCTTTTGCTTCTGCAATTTCAACTTCAACAAATTGCAACAATGCAAACGGAGCAATTAATTTAACAGTGACAAATGGTTTTGCTCCATATACTTATTTGTGGAACAACGGAGAAACTACTCAGGACATTGATAGCATTGTTGCCGGAAATTACAGTGTATCAATTACTGATGTTGCAGGTTGTGTAATTACAAATTCAAGTGTTGTTGGAAATATTAGCGGACCAGCTATCACTGCTTCACTAATTCAATCAACTTGTGAAAATGCGAATGGTGCAATAGATATAACAATTTCAGGTGGGGTTTTACCATTCACATTCATTTGGAATACTTCATCTTCGAATGATGACTTAATAAATATTGTTGCAGGAAATTATTCAATTACAGTAACCGATGCATCGGGATGTGTAGCAATAAATTCATTCACTATCAACACTACACCGCTTCCTGTGGCATCGCTTACAGCTGTAAATGCAAATTGTGCGCAAGCGGATGGTTCAGTTGATTTAACAATTTCGGGTGGCACTGCTCCTTACTCAGTTGTTTGGAACAACGGTGCGACCACACAGGATTTGAATAATGTGATGGCAGGATTTTATTCTGTCATTGTTTCTGATGTAAATGGTTGTGTTGCTTCTGATACCATTGCAGTTGATAATAACAATGGCCCTTCTGCAACTTACACAACTATCAATTCTTCTTGTGGAAATAACAATGGCTCATTGGATTTAACTGTTGTGGGTGGAACTGCACCATACAATTATATCTGGAGCAATGGTTTAACTACAGAAGATATTTCTTCATTGCTTCTAGGAAATTATTTAGTAACCGTTACTGACGCGAGCGGTTGCAATGCATATACTTTAGTTTCAATTCTCACTACTCCATTACCGGTTGCAGCATTTATTACCACACCATCAAATTGTAATCAAGGTAACGGAGCAATTGATTTAATAGCAAGTGTGGGTGCATCACCTTACACTTATTTGTGGAACAACGGAGCAACTACTGAAAACATTGATTCTGTAGTAACAGGAATTTATTCTGTAACTATAACCGATTCGTTAGGTTGTGTTGGAACAGATTCTGTTGCTGTTAATAATTTGAACGGCCCTGCAATTTCACTATTAACTACTCAACCTTCTTGCAGCTCTATGATGGGTGCTATTGATGCTTCTGCTACCGGAAGTGTTCCGCCTTACACTTATAATTGGAGTAATGGTGCAACCACACAAAACATTGATTCATTATTCTCAGGATATTATTATGTAACAGTAACTGATGCAATCGGATGTCAGTCCTATGACACCACAATCATTAATGATTTATCAACTCCGTATATTGAACTTGATTTAGTTACCAATGTAAATTGTTCAACTACAGGATCCATTGCAATTACCATGTCGGGTGGAAATGCTCCTTACACTTTTGTTTGGAGTAACGGATCAACTACTGAAGATTTAAATAATTTGTTTACCGGAAATTATGCGTTGACTGTTACTGATAATTCAGGTTGTACTGATACCATCTCTGCAATTATCAATGGCGCATTTGCACAAACTATTTCTTTAACAGCTGTTCCGTCGAACTGTAATATTTCTAATGGAAGTGTTGACTTAACTGTTGTTGGTGGAATTGCTCCTTACAATTTCGTATGGAACAACGGTTCAACTACCGAAGACCTTGACAGTTTAGTTGCAGGATTTTATACAGCAACTGTAACTGATGCACAAGGTTGTGTTGCCATTTATTCAATTGTTGTTGGAAACATTGCAGGACCGGTTGCGATTTCAATAATTGTTCAACCAACCTGTTTAATTGCTACCGGCTCTGTTGACTTATCGGTTACAGGAGGAAATGCTCCTTATACTTTTGTATGGAATAATTCTTCAACCACTGAAGATTTGAATTCAGTTTCAGGTGGAATTTATTCTGTAACAATTACAGATGCTATCGGTTGCCAGACTTTCGGAACTTATTCACTCATTGGAATTTCACCTATCAATTTAGTAGTTAATGCAGTTGCACCGATTTGCCAGGGTGATTCTGCCTTGTTGATTGCAACCGGTGCAGTTACTTATTCATGGACTCCAAGCTTTGGTTTATCAAGTACAACTGACAGTAGTGTGTATGCATCACCATCAGTAAGCATGACATACATCGTTACCGGATTTGATTCTCTCGGATGTTTGGATACTGCATCTGTTGTGGTGAATGTAAATCCGCTTCCAACTATATCTGCATCTTCATTTAACTCAACACTTTGTTATGGTGATTCAACTTTGATTGTTGTGAATGGTGGTTCAGCTTATACATGGTCACCAAGTACTGGGATTAATTTTATCTCAAACGACAGTGTATTTGTTCAACCAATCGCTTCAACAACTTATACAATTACCGGAACTGATTTATTCGGATGTTCTTCTTCATCAACCATTGCAGTTGGAGTGATGCCGCAAATTGCTATGGTTGTTTCTTCACCTGATACTTCATTATGTTTTGGAGAGTTCACAATATTATCCGCAACCGGAGCCGATACTTACACTTGGTCGCCATCATCATCATTGAATAGCAGTTCCGGTGCCTTCGTTATTGCCTCACCGACTGTAACAACTACCTATTATCTGACCGGTTATGATTTAAACGGATGCAGTGCTACAGATTCATTAATAGTAATTGTTCATCCTCCGGTTGTAATTGCAGTTAACCCTATGAACCCAACCATCTGCGCTGGTTCATCAGTTAATCTTATGGCAATCGGCGCAGTAACTTATGAGTGGTCACCTTCAACCGGATTAAATGCAACTACCGGTTCATTAGTGATAGCAACGCCATCAATTACTACCACATACATTGTAACAGGAACTGATAGTTTCGGTTGTGTTGGATTCAATGCAGTGATAGTTTCAATAGGAACATCATTGTCTTTGAACTTAAATAATTCTGCTCCGGTAATTTGTGAAGGAACTGCAACTACCCTAATAGTAGGTGGAGTTTTAAATGCAACTTACAGTTGGACACCTTCAGTTACTTTCCTTGATACAACAGGAATGACAGTTAGTGTAAATCCAGCTACAAATTCAACTTACACAGTAATTGCAACTGATCAATATGGTTGTACAGGTACTACAACAGCAACTGTCACTGTAAATGCTACCCCAACTATCAATGCAAATAATGCATCGGTTTGTTTCGGGACTTCATCAACACTTACAGTTATCGGTGCTGTAAATTATTCTTGGTCACCCTCCACAGGATTAAGTAATACTTCAGGTGACACACAAATTGCTGCGCCTGATTCAACCACTACTTATACCATAATCGGAATTGATTCTTTAGGTTGTGCTGATACAACTCAATCAGTTGTAACAGTAAATCCGCTTCCGGTTTTAACCGCAACCCCATCAACCAATTCAATTTGTAATGGAAGTTCTGCAATTATAAATGTGAGCGGTGCTGCTACTTATCAATGGACTCCATCAACAGGATTAAGTGCTGATACAGGTTCTGTTGTTTCAGCTCTTCCTCTTGTAACAACTACCTATACCATTTTCGGAACCGACACAACGGGTTGTACAAATTCTGTAACTGCTATTGTGAATGTTGGCGCGCCGGTTACAATCGTGAATACACCAATGAATCCATCACTTTGTTTTGGCGACAGCATAGTAATTTCTCTTGCAGGTGCAATCGACTATCTATGGACACCATCAACAGGATTGAATACATCAACCGGTGCTGTTGTAGTTGCCAATCCAACTGTTACTACTTCATACACAGTTGTAGGAACTGATATAAATGGTTGTACAGGTTCAGTTGTAATAAATATTATTATCAATCCACTTCCAATTGTAACAGGAATGAATGCAACAATATGTGCGGGACAAAGCACTACGCTTTCAACATCAGGTGCATACTTATACATGTGGGTTGCTGACTTAACATTGAGCGGATACTATGATTCAACTACAGTAGCTACTCCGCTTACAACTACAACTTACTCGCTTACCGGAATGAATATTTACGGTTGTATGGATACTGCGCTATTTGTGGTTAATGTAAATCCACTTCCGAATGTGAGTATTGATGGATTGGATCCAACATATTGCATTGCTTCAGGTGCCGATTCTTTTACTGTTTCTCCAATGGGTGGAACATTAACAGGTGTTGGTTTAGTTGGAAATACTTTTGATCCATCACTGGTTGGAATCGGTGGACCATACTATTTAACTTACACTTATACTGATTCATTGGGTTGTTCGAATACAGACATTGATACAACATCGGTAAATAACAATGCATTTATTTCTGCTTCATCATCAAATGCAATTATCTGTAATTCTTCATCAACTACATTATCAGTAATTGGAGGTGTAACTTATAGTTGGTCGCCTTCAACCGGATTAAATAATACAACTGGTGCTTCTGTAATTGCAACACCAACTGTTACTACTACCTACTTTGTAAATGGAATAAATGCTGCAGGATGTTTCGGTGCAGATTCTGTCATTGTAAATGTTGCACCTCCGGTTCAATTGGCAATTGTAGCATTTGCTGATTCAATTTGTGCAGGAAGTTCAACACTGATTTCAGTGAATGGTGGAATGAATTATACTTGGTCGCCTGCAGTAAATTCTTCAAATGCAAATGGTGATACTGTGAATGTTTCTCCAATTACTACTACGACTTATACTGTAACAGGAATTGATGTAAATGGATGTTCAGCTGATACAATTGTGGTTGTAAATATTATTCCACAACCAATTGTAACAGTTAACAGTGCTTCAGTTTGTTCAGGCGATGCAGCAATATTGGTTGCACAAGGAGCAACAACTTACAACTGGATTTCATTGGCATCAACAAATGATTCAGTAACTGTTCAACCAATAGTTTCAACTTCATACACTGTAATCGGATATACAAGCACTTGTTCTGATACCGCCATTGCAATTGTAAGTATGGTTACACCTCCGGTTGTTTCAGTAAACAATGCAACTACATGTTCAGGTATTGCTGCAACATTAATTGCAAATGGTGCATCGACTTATACATGGATGCCTGGAAATTTAAATGGAACTTCAGTGTCAGTTTCTCCAAACACAACAACTACTTACACAGCAATTGGAAACAATGGCTCATGCGCTGATACTGCAATGGCAGTTGTAATTGTTAATGCATCACCGGTTGCAACCTTGAGCGGATTGAATAATTCGTATTGCACAAATAATCCTGCTGATACATTGATTGGAATTCCTGCAGGTGGAATTTTCAGTGGAGTAGGAGTGAACGGAAATATTTTTTATCCATCACAAGTTACGGGTTCATCTACAACAGTTACATACACCTATACAGATTCTCTGAGTTGTTCTGCAATTGACACACAAACTGTAACCATGAATGGCGGTGGAGTAATAATAGTGAACCCGGCTTCGAGCACAATTTGTAATTCAACTTCAGCAATAATTACTGCAAGTGGTGCCATCACTTACTCATGGGCACCATCAACAGGATTGAATACTACAACAGGCGATCAGGTAGTTGCTTCTCCTTCTGTAAATACTACTTACACAGTTACAGGAACAACTGCGAGTGGTTGTGTGGCACAAACAACTTCCGAAATAATTATTGCTCCGAATATTTTTGTAAATGTTATTGCATCCAACGACAGCATTTGTTTAGGGCAAACTATTTCAATGACTGCAACAGGTGGATTATCATACAGTTGGTCGCCTTCTACTTTCTTAAGTTCAACAATTGGAAATACAGTTTCTGCTTCTCCTTCTTCAAACATTACATACACAGTAGTTGCAACCGGTGCAGCAGGATGTTCAGGTCAAACTATTGTACCAATTACTTTACTTCCGAATCCGATTGTAACAGTTTCAACTGATACAATTTGTGTTGGACAATTTGCAACTTTGGTTGCGAGTGGTGCTGCGAATTATCATTGGTCAACCAATGCTTTAGGAAATACCATTTCAGTGAATCCAACTACAACAACTGCTTATTCTGTTGTTGGAATGAATGGTGTGTGCGCAGATACGGCAACAACTTTTGTAACTGTAAATCCTTTACCGGTTATCAATACAATTTCTTCTGGCAATTTTATTTGCAATGGCGGAACGGTTCAGATAAATGCAAGTGGTGCTTCAACTTATGTATGGACTCCATCAACCGGATTGAATACCACAATTGGTTCAACCGTTACGGCATCGTTAACTACTTCAACAACTTATACTGTAAGTGGAATTGATATGAATGGTTGTGCGAATACTCAATCGGTTCCTGTGAATGTTGCGTTGCCTGTTATTATCACAACCAATTCTTCTGATACTTCAATTTGTATCGGAGAATCAGTTGAGTTAAATGTAAATGGTGCAAACAATTTCACCTGGTCGCCTTCAACAGGTTTGTCAGGTACTAATGGAACTTCTGTTACAGCAAATCCAACTGTAACAACAACATACACAGTAACCGGAACCGACATCAATGGTTGTACCGCAGTTTCATTAATCACTGTAAATGTTAATCCGCTACCGGTGATTATTGCTTCATCAACTTCAGCCACCTTGTGTACTTCAGCATCTGCAACACTGAGTGCAACTGGAGCTGCAAATTATTTCTGGAGTCCGTCAGTTGGTTTGTCATCAACAACTGGAAATTCA
Organism: Chitinophaga pinensis; assembly: GCA_945903305.1. Taxonomy (GTDB): domain Bacteria; phylum Bacteroidota; class Bacteroidia; order Chitinophagales; family UBA10324; genus UBA10324. The sequence goes on along the minus strand of CAMDOA010000016.1, from coordinate 23,050 downwards.
ATTCAGGCGCAACCGAATTCTTCTGTCACTTACACTGTAACAGGAATAGATTCATTTGGCTGTGCAGCTACTTCTTCTGTAAATATTATAGTGTATCCTGTTCCTGCAATTTCGATTACCAGTGCTAACCCAACAATTTGTTTTGGTGCAAGTGCAACTTTGAATGCATCGGGAGCAAGCACTTACTCCTGGTCGCCTTCAACAAATCTTAATTCAACAAACACTCCATCTGTTATTGCAAATCCAACAACTACTACTACTTACACTGTGAATGCAATTGATGTGAACGGTTGTTCTGCAACTGCAACATCCATAATTACTGTTCAACCATTACCTGTGTTAGTTGCAACCGCGCTTGATTCAACTTTATGCGTTGGTCAATCAACCATACTTTCAGTTAGCGGTGCATTAAATTATATCTGGAGTCCATCAGTTAGCTTGAGTTCTGCAACCGGAAGTTTTGTAACTGCTAATCCAGCAGGGAACACCACATACCAGATCATTGGAACTGATAATTTAGGATGTCAATCCACCACACTGATTCCGGTAATAATAAATCCAATTGCTTCAGTAGTAATTCCAACTATTCCTGCAATTTGTCCGGGAGAGTTTGCCACACTTGTTGCAACAGGTGCTGTAAATTATTTATGGTCAACAAATGCATTGGGTGATTCAATAGCAGTGAATCCGGTTGTGAATACTACTTACTCGGTAACAGGAACTGATGCAAACGGATGTACTGCAACTGCAACATCCATTGTTACAATTAATCCGGTTCCAACAATTTCAGCTGTTTCAAGTCAGAATAATTTCTGTGTCGGACAAACTGCAATTCTCACAGCGAACGGAACTGTTTCATATACCTGGACACCTTCTATTAGTTTAAGTTCCTCAACAGGAAACACTGTAACAGCGAATCCAACCGGAACAACAACTTACACCATTGTTGGAACCAATAGTTTCGGATGCACAAACACAACTGAAATTGAAATTGTGGTTTATCAATTACCTATGGCTGCCGCTGGTCCCGATGCTGATTTGTGCGAAGGTGAATTTGCACAACTGAGTGCTTCAGGCGGAACAACCTACGAATGGACACCACAAACTGGATTAGACAATCCATACATCTCGAATCCGATGGCAGCACCAAGTACATCCATGTCATACATAGTTAATGTTGGAAATCAGAATGGTTGCTATGCATCCGATACTATTAATGTAACCATTCACATGAAGCCGAATGTAAATGCCGGACCATCTCACACGGTTTGTTATCCTTATTCTGCTTTATTACAAGGCGACGGAGCAGCATTTTACAACTGGACTCCATCGTTATATCTTGATGATTCTACTTTACAAGAGCCAACCTGTACTCCACAGTTTGATATCACTTACACTTTAACAGTGAGTGATAGTTTTGGATGTTCGGCTTCTGATACTGTTTCAGTAAAAGTTAAATTGCCATTTACAATTACAGCTGACCCGGATATTACCATGTGCAGAAATAATGCAGCCCAATTAAATGCTTTCGGTGGTAATAATTATTTATGGACACCGACAGCAGGATTAGATAATCCGTATGTTCCAAATCCAATTGCTTCGCCATCTGTTACTACAACTTATATTGTAACATCAACTGATGGTGTTTGTTATATGTCAACCGATACTGTTGTTGTAACCATTAATCAATTGCCAATAGTTTATGCCGGAGCTGATGCAGATTTATTATATGGATCTACTTATCAATTATATGGTTTTGCAAATGGGGGTACTATTGAATGGACTCCTTCTGATTTCTTAAGTTGTACTGATTGCTTCAATCCGATAGTCAACCATTTGAATACGCCAATGACTTATACCTTGACAGTTACCGATTCATTGGGTTGCCGTGCAGAAGATGATGTGCGCATCAGTTTAACATGCGACGAAGATCTGGTTTATGTTCCGAACGCATTCACTCCTAACGGAGATCATAAGAATGATATTTTCAGAATCAGAACCTATGGATTGAGTGAAGTAAAAGCTTTCAGAGTATTTAACCGTTGGGGCGAAATGGTTTTCGAAACTTATGATGTAAGTGTTGGTTGGGACGGCTCATGGCAGGGAGAGGCATGTGCACCGGCTGTGTTTGTTTATTACTTAGAAGGTACTTGCGCAAATGGGCAGGAAGTTTTGAAGAAAGGAAATGTGACTTTGATTCGATAGAGTGAATAGTGAATAGTGAATTGTGAATTGTGAATTTTTTTACGGAACAAATTAATTCCGGATTTTAAAAATTCTGTTCAATATAATTTCTAGCTTCGTCCTGAGTTTTTACTGCGAAATTTTTATAGCGGTCATGCACATCAATAATTTCTTCCAACGCATCAGCAACCAATTCTTTGTTGCTCCAGTTTTTTAAATCAGTTATCACAATTTCAAGACAATCTTTCTTGTAAGCAATTTGTCCAAGCACATGCACCAATGTGTTTCGCACTCTGGCCGTTTTATCATTTTGCAATTCTTTCAATAATGGTAAAATATCCTGTGGATGTTTTCTTCCTCTGAGTTCAATTCCATGACAAATTTCACGACGGATTTCCTTATCATTATGATGCAGATATTTTTTTGCAAATGCGACAACCGGCTTTGGATTTTTTTCTCCCATTTTTTTTATTGAACCTATTACCGCATTTCGAACAGAGTGATGCAAATCAAATAATCCTTGTTCCATTAAATGTTCAATAGGAGGGAAGTCAACTATTCCGATTTCACCTGCTGCATTAATTACTGTTTGCCGAATTTTTTCATTATCAGAATTGAAAAGTGTATTGAGTTCTGCTAGAATTTTTTTCTTCAGCTTTTCATTAGATTTATAAATCTTCCCGATAGCGAGGTAAGCTGTTTTCCGGATATAAGTATCTTCATCAGAAAAGTATTGAATGATTTTTTTGTTTGATTTATTTTCAATATCAGTTAAAATATGGATGTTGATTTGGTCAACAAGGTTTTGCCGGTCTGATTTATTTAGCTGGTAGAATGACATGATTGGTTCAAATAAATAACAACTGAATTAAAACAGGTACAGTTAAAAACTCAGTTTTTTTATAATGCGATGTTGTTGTACAGATTTGGTTAAATAGGAAATTGATTTGTCATATAAAAATTTGATACCCTATTTATAACAAAATCAATTGTTGGTGCCCGGGGCGGGAATCGAACCCGCACCGCCGTTTCGAGCGACAGGATTTTAAGTCCTGCGTGTCTACCAGTTCCACCACCCGGGCAAAAATTTTCAAGTTATTTGTGGAAAGGTTATTTGTTATTAGTAATACTGTTTCTAAAAAATTTCTATTGAAAAAATTTTGAACTGATAACTAATCAACAAATAACTAATAACTTTTAAAGAATGAGCGGGAGACGAGACTCGAACTCGCGACCCCGACCTTGGCAAGGTCGTGCTCTACCAACTGAGCTACTCCCGCTTAAATTATTAGTTCAAAAAAACTACTTAATCAGATAAAATAACTGTGCTGGTATTTACATCCAATTATTTTATCGAGCCGCAAATATAGAGTTTGACTCTAAAAATCATAATGAAGAAAAAAGAATTTTTAGTCTTCCAGGCCCTTCTTCAATTCGTGCAGTTTTAATAAAGCTTCTACAGGGGTTAAAGTATTTATTTCTATCTGCTCAATTTGTTCTTTTAATTTTTTTAACTGCGGATTTCCCACTTCAAAAATACTAAGCTGAATTTCCTTTGGTTTTATTTCTCTGGTAATTTTCTTTAAATCACTTCCAATTGATTTTGATTCCATTTGTGCTAAAATATCATGGGCCCTTTCTACTACAGAAGTTGGAATTCCTGCAATTTTTGCTACATGAATTCCGAATGAATGCTGGCTACCTCCTTCCACTAATTTCCGAAGGAATATAATTTTATTTCCGCTTTCGCGAATCGAAACATTGAAATTCCGGATTCGTGTAAATTTTTCTTCCAGTTCATTCAACTCGTGATAGTGAGTGGCGAAAAGTGTTTTTGGTTTTCCTTTTGAATTAGTGTGCAGGTATTCTGCAATGGCCCACGCAATACTGATTCCATCGAAAGTACTTGTGCCCCTTCCGATTTCATCCAGCAAAATCAAACTGCGCTCACTGATGTTGTTCAGAATACTCGCGGTCTCGCTCATCTCTACCATAAAGGTTGATTCACCGGAAGAAATATTATCAGAGGCTCCAACTCGGGTAAAAATTTTATCTACTAATCCGATTCGTGCGGAAGCCGCCGGAACATAGCATCCCATCTGCGCCATCAAAACAATCAAAGCGGTTTGCCGAATCAAGGCAGATTTACCAGCCATGTTTGGGCCGGTGATGATGATGATTTGTTGCGATTCATTATCCAGAAAAATATCGTTGGGAACATACTGTTCTCCTAATGGAAGTTGTTGTTCAATCACAGGATGCCTCCCATCTTTTATATCAATCACAAAACTTTCGTCCAGTTTTGGTTTATGGTAATTGTGTTTTAACGAAAGAGTGGTGAATGATTGCAGGCAATCCAAGCGAGCAAGTACAGAAGCATTCAACTGAATCACCTGCACATAATCATTCAATTCATTTACTAATTCAGCAAATAATTGCTGTTCAAGTTGCAGTATTTTTTCTTCTGCACCGAGAATTTTTTCTTCGTATTCTTTCAAGGCTGGAGTTACATATCGCTCGGCACTTACTAAGGTTTGTTTACGAATCCAATCAGCAGGCACACGACTCTTGTGGGTATTGGTCACTTCTAAATAATAACCGTGAATATTATTGAAACCAATTTTAAGAGAAGTGATTCCTGTTTTTTCAATTTCATCTTTCTGAATTTGCAGTAAGTATTCCTTACCTGAATAAGCCAGATTTCTGTATTCATCCAACTGAACAGAGACTCCGTTTTTTATCACTCCTCCTTTTTGAATAATGGCAGGAGCTTCTTCGTGCAGTGTTTTTTCGATTTTTTCTCTGATATAAATACATGGATTCAATTGACCTGAAATATTCTGTAATGCTTCATGCGATTGAAAATCACTAATTAATTTTTCTATTGAAATTAATGCTCTTCGTAACTGAATAACTTCACGCGGATTTATTTTCCCCAATGGAACTCGTGCAATCAATCGCTCTAAATCGCCGGCTTGCTTTAATCCGGTTTGTAAATGTTTTAACAATTCAGTTTCACGAATAAATAATTCCACCATTTCCAACCGCTCTTCAATCTGGAGCTTATCTTTTAATGGAAGCACCACCCACTTTCGCATCATGCGCGAACCCATCGGGCACAGTGTATGATCCATTACCTGCAACAACGACTTGCCGTGTTCATGTTGGCATTGGAGTAATTCCAGGTTGCGAATGGTAAACCGATCTAACCACACATAGCGCTCTTCTTCAATTCGTGAAATGGAAGTAATGTGTCCGATGTTCGGATGCTCTGTATCAGATAAATATTGCAGCGCGGCACCACAGGCAATAATTGCAGGTTTCATTTCATCAATCCCGAATCCTTTTAAAGATTGAACCTGAAAATGCCGTTGCAATAATTCATTGGTATAATCAAATTGAAAAATCCAATCGTCAATGGAGTAAGTATAAAATCGGGAACCGAACTGAGTGAGGAAATCTTTTTTGTACGACTTGCTGAAAATTATTTCGCTTGGTTTTAAGCTCTGCAACATTTTATCAGCATACCCTGCATTTCCCTGTGCGGCATAAAACTCTCCGGTACTGATATCCAAAAATGCCAAGCCATAAAACTGACTATCAAAATGAATAGCACATAAAAAATTATTCGCACGGTGATCCAATAATTTTTCATTGTCTGTTACACCGGGAGTTATCATTTCAGTTACTCCTCTTTTAACAATAGTCTTTGTTAATTTCGGATCTTCGAGTTGATCACATATTGCAACACGGTAACCTGCCTTTACTAATTTCGGTAAATAATTATCAAGTGAGTGATGCGGAAATCCTGCGAGTTCCACAAACGATGCTGAACCATTTGCTCTGCGCGTTAATACAATTCCCAAAACTTTTGAAGTGGTTACCGCATCCTGTTCAAAGGTTTCATAAAAATCGCCGACTCTGAACAACAAGATGGCATCGGGATATTTTCCCTTTATCTTATTGTACTGAGCCATTAAAGGCGTTTCTTTTATTTCTTTAATCTTGTTCAATTTGAATCATTAAATATGCAGGCAAAATAAATCACTGAAATTAAAATTCATGAGAAAAATATTGAATGAAGAATTAGGTCGTATTTCTGTTGATGAATTCCGGAAGCAAGAAAAATTAAATGTGATAATTGTACTGGATAATATCAGAAGTGCCCATAATGCCGGGAGTGTTTTCAGAACTGCTGATGCATTTGCAGTGAGAGCCATTCATTGTTGCGGAATAACTGCTGTGCCACCCAATCGTGACTTGTTAAAAGCATCATTGGGTTCGCAAGATTCAATAGAATGGAAATATTTCCAAACAACAATGGATTCAATAATGGAATTAAAAAGAGAGGGATTTAAAATTATTGGAGTTGAACAGATTGATAAAAGCATTTCGCTCAGCAGTTTTCAGTTTAATAAAAACGATAGCGTTGCCTTTGTATTTGGCAATGAAGTTCATGGGGTGAGCAACGAAATTTTAAATGAGTTGGATGCAGCAATAGAAATCCCGCAATTCGGAACCAAGCATTCATTTAATGTTTCTATTTCAGCCGGAATAATTTTATGGGATTATTTCGCAAAAACTCAATCAGTATAATCACAAACAGTTTTCAAGGATTAATAAAATGAAGAAGGGCGATTCTAAACCGAATCGCCCTTCATTCAACATCAAAACTGTATTTAATTACTTGCTTATTTCAACATCAACACGGCGGTTAACATTGTAAGCCGATTTCATTAATGGACTCTTCTCACCTTGAGATGAAGCTGAAATTCTTCCACCATCAATACCATAATATTTTACTAAATAATCTTTAACGGCATTTGCACGCTTCATTCCTAAATCATTGTTATAACCATCGGAACCTCTTTCGTCAGCATTACCTACAACATTAATTTTTACTGAAGAATTACCTTTCAAGTATTTAGCTAATTCGCTTAATTCAGGGTAGTACATTCCTTTAATTTCACTCTTGTTCAAATCAAAATAAATAGTTGGTGGAATGTATCCTCCAGCAGAAGTAGTACCTGTAGCAAAGTCTTGCTTAATTGTTTTTCCCTGATAATTTACTAATGCACCGGGTTTTGAATTTGGTTCTTTATCATTTACATCAGCAACTCCATCACCATCAGCATCGTTTGGTTTTCCATCACCATCAACAGTAGCACCTTTTGGCGAGAACAAATCAGCATCTTTTGCATCAGCAACACCATCTCCATCCACATCCATGCTAACACCTGAGCCGTCAACTTTATTACCGGCAGCAGTGTTAGGTTCTTTATCAAAAATATCTGCAACACCGTCGTTATCAGAATCGGTGGTCATTTTTCTCATTTTATCAGCAAGCAATTGATATTCATCATACATGGTTTCTGTTGGATCCATCCACTCTATGTAATCTTTGTTTTCGTCTTTACCAACAAATTTGTAGGTTAATGCAAGAGAAGTCATCATCCACTTGTCATTTGCTTTTTTTACAATGCTGTTTCTGTTCATTACATAACCATCTAGTTTATCAGTGATTACATAATGTAAATCATTTTGAATACCTAAATCAAATGTTCGTGATAGTTTATATTTTATTCCGAAAGTAACAGGGAAATCAACTTCAACAGACTTACCGGAAAATCCACGCAAATAACCTCCAACACGATGATTAGCGTTGCCTGATGAATCATAAAGTGTTTCATATGAATCACCATCGGCAATTGGTTTTGAATAACCGGAATAAGAAGGGATAACACCATCTTTTAAATCATAAATTGTAGCATCAAAATTTACTAAGCCAAGCCCTAATGAAGCATAAAAGCCTACTTTTCTGGTGCTGTTTGGTTTTTGATTAGCTTTTTTTAATGACATAGCTAAATTAGAAAGGTTCATATAAATATTTACTCCATAATTTATTACATTGCTTTCAGAATAAACAGGTGCATCGAATCCTAATTTCTGATATACATTTTTATCTTCTATAGTTCCTGAATCTCTGTTAGAGATACCAAGTAACTGACCGTAATTAAAATTAGCCTGAATTCCAAAAACGCTGCTAAACATCCGATTTATTGAAAGTCCAAACCCTGGTTTCCATTCTGATACTCCGCTGGCTGAAGTACGGGCAAAATCAAAAGTTCTGATATCAGTGTAAGCACTTGTAACTCCCCCTCTTAAAGTGATAGAGGTTCCTTTGTAATATTTTTTAGGGTCTTGTATCATTTGCGCACTTGCTGGAATACAATGTGTAATCACAATTGTAAAAAGTGCGGATACAAGGAAAATTTTTGTTGATTTCATAAGAATGGATTTGATGTTTGAAACAGTTTTTTTTTATTGCGCACAAAGATAATCAGAAAGAATAAAAAACAAGTACTTCAGAAAAATATTGACACATTCATTTGTGTATTGTCTAAATATTTTATTATCGGAACTTTATTGCAATACCAATAGTGAAATGAAATGGGGCATCAAATCGTGCCGGGTTATCAGGAGGAGTATTAAAGGAACGATAATCCCGGGGGTCAATAAAGTTTGGATCTCTCCACTCTGATGGCACTGCATCTCCCGCTGAATATGCATTTCCTGTTACGGGATTTATTATGAGCGGATTCTTGGTGTTGAGAATATTTGTCATTTCAAGGGTAAAAGCAAGGTCAGTTCTTTTAATTACAACCCATTTGCGCAAGGTTGCATTTAACCAAAATGAAGGAACCGAAATTAATTGGTACTGATGTTCAGGATTTCCATCAATATTATATACTGGTCTTCCGGAGTATGGTTCATATCCTTCGAATAGATAGGGAGTATATCTTTTTCCGGTTCTGAATATTGCTTCGGAATAAAATGTGAAATGGTTTAAAAATTTTGAATTAAAAATTCCTTTTGTTTTGTTCACAGTAAAAATGGCAAATCCTTTTGCATCAACAGGTGAATCCCATGCAAGAGGAGTTTCTTTCGTGCTCACTGAATTTCCTGTTGCTAGTATTTGCGATAAACTTTGTGAGGCTGAAGAACTTTGACCTGTTGCGGCGCTATAAGAAAAAGAAAGTTGACTGCTGAACCATTTTGCTATTCGTTTTAGGTACGCAATTTCAAATCCGCGAACTCGTGCATAGTCGGCATTAATTCTAATAGTTCTGGCTACTTCTCTGCCGGTGGCATCTTTTAAATAAATGGTGCTGCTGGTAATAAAATCATACTTGTCTTTCCAGTAAGCCGAAACATTTAATGCATCATTATTACTGATTTGAGATTTCAAACCCAATTCATATGAAATATCTACTTCAGGATTTAAATCAGGGTTACCAACCCGGGCAAGTGTTGAGCGATCGGAATAGTATGGATCGAGGCCTGTGTAAATGTAGGATGGATGCGATTCAACCATACTGTGACCGTAATTAAAATACATTACCTGATTTTCTTTAATTGGAAAACTTGCTGCAACCTTTGGAAGCAATCGCATTTTCATTCTGCTGCCAAAAATGTTTACTGTGTGTTTTAAATATTCCTTTCTGATTTCATCTGCAATAGGAGCATCAACATTTTCAATTGCATCGTCAACATATTTTCCGGCAAACCAATATTCATATCGCAATCCTAAGTCAGCAATTAAGCCTCGGAATTTATATTTATCGGAAATATAAAATGCTCCGCGAACAGGAACCACCTTCCACGCATCACTTAAATCACCTAATCGAAATGATTGTGTATAATTTCCATCGGGTAATTGTATCGGTGCGCCAATCCAGGGTCGGATAATATCAATCCATTGCATCTCTCTTCTTTTTAGTTCTCCTCCTAAATAAAATCTATTGCTTGTATTTTTTGAATAAAATGTTGCGGATGATTTCAGGGTGTATTCTTCTACATAGTGATCATGCCACAAGGTGGCGATGCCATCGTTATTATATAATCCGGGGCCAGGTAAAACAAAAAAAATACTATCTGAATGATTAAAACTTTGGCTTGGAAATGTGACGATGCTTGAAGGATCAAATTCGCTATTCACTTGTTCAGGGCGCCATTCTCTTCCATTGGCATCAGTTCGCAGGTGAACAAACAACCGAGATAAAGTAATTCGATAGGAGTACGATGGCTTAGGTGTTTGTATCCACACCAATGTTTCCAGATTTGTATCGTGTGTGTAAGTATTTGCATTATCAGGTTGTAAGGAAAAATTATATTGATAGCCCGGCGTGAATCCAACATCGTTTCCGGTTATTCGAAGCATATTAAAATCCTGATTAATCGTGATGCTTTTCAGATAGGTGAAGGATAATTTTTTTGACGACGAAAAATTGTAATTCAGTTTTAACATTCCAGCCCAGCGATTATCCTGATAAGGACTCCATAACGAATCTGGATAAACTGAAGATATTACCTGCTTCGCCGGGTTATGAAAATACTGATCGGTAAAATTAAATTTGAGAGAGGTAAAGTATTTTAATTTCGATGGGGCTGCTTTTTTTAATTTCATCGGACCACCCATTCCTAATTCATAAATAGAATTATTGAAAGTTGAATTCCAGTTTTTGTTAAAACCAAAATTATCGCGTTTGTGGGAACCGTTTACTGAAAATTTATCTCCTCCGCTTTTTGTTTTTGCGTTCACAGTTCCGGAAGTTGAATTACCGTATTCTACAGATGAACTACTTGTGCTGACTTCAATATCATCAATGGCATTGCTTCCTAAATCAATACCGAATCCGGTGCCGGCGAGTGGATCGGTAGCCGACACATCATCAATAAAAAAACCTGTTTCGTAAGTGCGCCCTCCGCGAATGTGAATGCCTTCAGCATTTTGAACCACGCCTGCTGCCGTATTTATAATTCCCTGAATTGGTCGCGATGGAGCTGATTCAATTTGATCCTTTCCTATTTTTTGTGAGCTTTTTGAATCTTCAACATCAACCAATGGTTTTTCGCCAATAACCACAATATTATCATCAAGCGTATAAGCGCTTATTCCTAATTGTACATCTAATTTTTTTTGTTCGCCTGCTGAAATTTTTATTCCGGTCAATAAAATTCTTTCATATCCAACATAACTGCATTCAATTTGATAGGTTCCTTCTGGCAGAAAATTAATCGAATAATTCCCATCAATATCTGTTACAGTTCCATACGATGTTCCTTTGAGCACAACGGTTACACCAATCAATGAAGCCTTATCTGATTTATCGGTAACTACACCATAAATTTTTGCTGTCGATTGAGCTAATAGAAATTGACTAATAAATAGTAAAATAAAAATAAGTGAGCCAATTTTAATTTTCATTCAGTCCATATTTATTTATCGGGCTAAATGTAAACTATCGAAATAATTTTTTGTCTTGATTAAAATTAAAAATTTAAGTAAATAAATTTTACTTTAAGGGTTAACGGAATCAATTCATATTTAATTCAGCAGGTTGTTTATCTGATTTAAAATTATTTCAGCTGAAAGTTATTTATTTGAAGCATATCAAGCGTGTTCATATAATTTATTATTCAGGAATAAATAGGCCTGATTTAATTGAACCGTAATCTGAGAGTCAATTTTAAGTGTTATGATTTCCAAATAGTTTTTAAAATATTTCATCAAGTACATCCAGTACATATTTGAACCAGACTATAACTCTATTCCAATCAATGTAGTTTAAATATTTTACTACTGAAAAAATTTTATCAAGGAAAAATTCGAGTATAAGGTACATCATTTTGTAATTGTATTAGGCACCAATTACTACTTGTTTAAACTGAATAAGTTTCAATATTTTTAAAGCAAAGTAAGATTTTATTTACGCTACTTTACTTCGTTGCTGGTTTATAAAGAAGTACAGTTCATCAATTAGGCCTTGTACAGAAATTTTAGCGGCTGCATATTTTTCATCTAAGTCGGCCATTTGATTTTCTTTACTCATTGTTTCAAGAATATATAATAAATCGCCGGCGTTTTTAGCTCCAAATGGCGAAATACTACCGCGCATTTTATGTGTAATCCGGTTTACATCAAAAGCTTCTCTTGACTCAATTGCCTTATCAAGTAATTCGAGTTGTGGTCGAATGCTTTTCAGGAAAAGATTTATTAAATCCGCCATTAACGATTTGTCGCCTACACATTGCTCGCCAAAAAAAGTTGCATTGAAATATTTAAAACTAAATTCATCAGCAGAATCAGCTATTGCAGTTGATTCAGTCATTGCTATTTCTTTTCCTTCAAATAATTTGGCCATTACCTTAAACACTTCATCAGTTTTTATTGGCTTACTCACATAATCATCCATTCCAACTTCCATGCAACGGTCGCGATGCATTTTCATGGCATGAGCGGTCATGGCTATAATTGGAATGTGTTCACCTGATGTTAATTCGTTCTCACGGATTTTAAGAGTAGTTTCATACCCATCGAGGTGCGGCATCTGCACATCCATGAATATCAGATCGAAATTTTCTTTTTTCAAAATATCCAGAACTTCTAATCCATTATTTGCTAGTGTTACTTTGAATCCGTTTTTCTCCAGCACTGTAATTGCCAGTTTCTGATTTATCAAATCATCCTCTGCCAACAAAATATTTAACGATTTTGACTGATAAACCTTAACAGTTGATGCTTGATTATTTGAATTGGCGGTTTCTATTACAACATTTCCAAAAATCAAAAACAATTCATCAAGCAATTCCTGATAGGTTACAGGTTTTGCCATGAAAGTGGTAATGTTTAATTTTTCTCTTTCCGTAATATCAATGTTATCTGAAACACTCGACATTACAAATATTTTTGTTGAGTCGAAATTGGAATTGTCGCGCATAATTTTTGCTACCTCCCAACCATCAATACCGGGCATTTGTACATCCAGCACTATTAAGTCAAATGGATGACCTTCGTTGTAAGCTTTGCTTAATTCATACAATGCTGTTCTTCCATTCTCTACGGACATTGTGTAATCAACTAAATTTTTCAATTGACCTTCCATTATGCGACGATTGGTTAAGTTATCGTCAACAATCAACACTTTCAATTTATTTAATACTTCAAAATCAGCCGGCAGGTATCTTGTTATAGACTGGCCAATGCCAAATTCTGAATTGAAATGAAACTTGCTTCCTTTTCCTAATTCGCTTGTTACATAAACATCACCATGCATTAATCCGATTAAATTTCGTGTAATAGTTAATCCCAAACCGGTTCCACCAAACTTGCGGGTGGTAGAGCCATCGGCTTGTGTGAATGGGTCAAAAATACTTTTCAGTTTATCCTGTGGAATTCCAATTCCGGTATCACTGATTGTAAAATCAATAACGGTTTTACCACTTTCTTTTCGGTTCAACTTTGCATATAGTCCTATCTCACCTTTTTCAGTAAACTTTATAGCATTTCCAACTATGTTAATCAGAATTTGACGCAAGCGCCCCGGATCACCAATAATAATTTTTGGTATGTCTTCATCAATGTCCAAAATCATTTCAATGCCTTTATCTTTCTTACGAAGTGCAAGCAGTTTCATGGTTTTACTCATCATATCGCGCAAGTCGAAATCAATTTCTTCCAGTTCCATTTTGCCGGCTTCTATTTTACTGAAGTCGAGAATATCATTAATAACTATTAATAAATTATCGGCTGAAGTTTTTACCAGTTCCAGGTATTCGCGTTGTTCATCGGTACAGTTGGTTGCAAGTGTGAGTTCTGTCATTCCCATTATTCCATTCATGGGTGTGCGTATTTCGTGACTCATGTTTGCAAGAAATTCGCTCTTGGCCATGTTTGCGCTTTCGGCTAATTCTTTTGCCTGGCGCAGTTCTACTTCAAATTGTTTTTGAGTGCTAACATCCTGACCGGTTCCTCTGAAACCAACCACACTTCCAAAATCATCAAAAGCCGGTGTGCCGCTTACCCGAATATATCCTACAGTTGAGTTTTTACGATTGATGCGGAATTCAAGATCCTTAAATGACTCAGAATTAAGAATGAATAAATTAAAGGAATCAATAACTTTTGCCTGATCTTCTTTGCATATGATACCGCTGAAAGGGGCATTTAAACAATCTTCAATAGTGTATCCGGTTGCATCAGTAATCTTACTTGAGATATAAATAATTTTTCCTTCAACATTGGTTTCCCAAACAAATTCGCCGGCTGCTTCAGTTACATCAATAAATCTTTTTTCACTGTTTCGGAGAGCCAGTTCATTTTTCTGCCTCGCCCTTATTTCATTTTGTAAATCATTTTTTTGCTTAAAAAAGTTAATAATGAGTTGTGCTAATTTTCCAAATTCATTTTTTGAATTCGATAGCTTTGAAATATATTTTGGATTATCAAATTTTAAGCTCTGTGATATACGGTGCAATGGATTTCGAACCCAAGAAATAAATGCTGCAGTTACAAGTATTAATAGAATAATACAGAATCCGACAAAAACCATATTTGCTTTATCGGTTCCATTAATCAGTTGTGCATAAAATGAAGTGGGGTATTTAATAATTGATTTAGCAATAACTGCTCCATCAAATCCTTTATAATTTCTTGAACTCGCTAATGTTCCATTCTCATCAATTTGCTTTGAACCAGAAAACGAATTGAATGCGGTTGAATCAAATGAAATATTTATCTCAGCAACATTTAGCATCCCCAATTCATGCAAATAATCCTTATCCCAAAGTTTAGCGGCAAATAAATATCCTGCAGGTCCATCTTTTCTTTCATTATCTAAAGTTCCATGTATGGTGGCTCCCCGAATTTCCATTAAATCACCATCGGCGGTTTTAATAAAAAAATGGGTAAAAAAATCACCCATGCCTTCGTTTTGTTTTATAAATGCCTTTGATAAATCAAATCTTGATAAAGGAATTTTACTGGTTGAATCAACATCATAATTATTAACTCCATACAAACATCCGAATGTTACATCATAAACCCATACACCACAAAACTTATATTGCTCAATTAAAAATTTTATGCTGTTTTCTTCAAACTCATATTTTTGAGTTGCTTGTTCTTCATCTAAAATTGGTGCTGAAGCTAGTTTGGTGTAATCAACCATTTCGTCCCAAATTGAATATTCATAACTTGCAATCATGAATAAGCTATTAGATTTTAAGTCAAGAATTTTGTCATAAATACTGTCCTTTTCTGCTAATCTGTTTCGTAACAGCAATGACATTTTATCCGTTTCAGAATTGTGCATATAGTAAATAATACATAATGCACTTGTGAGGATGGTCGTAAGCAGTAAAATAATTCGTACCTGGATTTTCATAGTGTTTTAAAATTCTGCACCAATTGAAATTGCAATATTCAATTGATTAGTGTTAAGTGTATTTGTAAAATAAGAACCGAGTATGTGAAAGAAATTAAATGAAGGCTTTATGTATATAGTTTCGTTTAACCTTTTTTGGTAATAACCATTAATGTCAATCATATTGTAACCGGAAGTTGCACCAACAGATTCATCACCTGTTATGTTGTATTCCGAAAACTTTTTGTTTCCGGTACCATAAGCAAAATTTAAAACCGTGTGTGATTTGTCTGTTTCATTATCATAAGTAAACCCAGCTTCAGAAAAAGTTCCACCAGTATTTGATAACACATCAGTAGCTGGATTTATAAACACACCAAATGAACCTTTGTAATATGCTGCATAAAGTGAGGCTTCGGCCGTTGCTGATATTGAATTTTTTGTTGGGTAAGTGTAGAGTAAAAGAGTTGGTTCAAAATAAAAATTACCCGCTTCAATTACTTTTAAAAGTGTGAAATCAAGTTCCTGAATATTTGCGTTATCATTTGTTTCTAAAATACTTGTCGAGTTCCAGATATTTAAACTGAAACCTTTGTAATCTAAAGTGACAGATGGTTGAAGGATTAATCCCTTATTAAATTGAATGCCTCGCCATAAGTATGAATTGGTGAAAGCAGATTCAACCGAAACAGAAAATGGCGATTTAATTAGCTGAGTTGTATCAGCTACTGTGGTTTGTGTGCCACCGCCTTCTTGCGCAAGTACAATAAAATTAATGAGAGTAAAAGCAAGGGTGTGAAGTAGAGTTTTTTTCACAAAAAAGGTGTTTAAATTTTTTGTCTTGCACCCCTTTACTTGATTAAATATTAAAAGTTCTGACCCATAAAATATATTTTTCTATTGGTTTTCATAAATAATGAAATTATCCTTCATGAGATTAGAACCAAAAAGTATTTGAACGATTGTAATATTTTTAAAATTGCCAATGAAAAATTCAAACTTAATTGGTTCATAAAAAAAACTAATCGTTGAAAAATACCTACCTGAAAGGTGAAACCTGCTGATGCAGTTTTATGGCTTTTAGGGAAAACAGCAGTCCATATCTTAACGATAATAAAGCTCCGATTGCCATTCCGGGATAATAATTGATGAAAAGAAAAAAATCGTATGCGCCATGTAAAAGTGCTGCAAATCCAATTGCCTTTAAACCATAGTTTCTATTTTCGGAATCAAATTTTTTCAATCCCAAATAATAGCCCATCACAATTCCGAAAGTTGCATGTGCTGGAACTGCAGTTACCATTCTTAATAATGCAGTGGTCATTCCACCATCCATTACATACATCACATTTTCTATAGTGGCAAAACCCATCGAAACCATTACGCAATAAGTGATACCATCAAAGGGTTCGTTGAATGCTTTTCGTGGAAATAAAAAAAATAAAACCATCAAGTATTTTGATCCTTCTTCGGCTAAACCAACAACAAGCACGGCTTTAACAGCATTCGAAATAAAGTAGTTGGGAAGTGATTCGGCATAATTCATAAAAACCATTTCGAAAATAATGGCAGGAATAATACTTAGCGCTCCTAACAAAAAACTGAATGCGAGTAATCGTTTTGGTTCTTTGTCAAATTTATCTTTCCAATAAATAAAAATCATTATGGCTAATCCCGGAGCAAGAGCAAGAGCGATTGGAATCATTTCAATTGATTTTATTCAATGCTAAATAAATCAAAATACATTCTGAAATTAATTTAACAATTCAACCGGCCAAATCATTTCCACTTCTTTTAAATATTCTAAAAATAGATTCATCGATTTTATTTTTTCTGCATCCAGAATAAAATCTATTCCGTTTGTCAGATAATCTTTCACATCAATTCCTGAATAATTTTTTTGTTCTTCGGCAATAACTTTATTCATTGAATTTAAACCCAATTCAAATGCTTTGATTAACTCTTCACTTATTTCTTCCGGAATTTTATTTGTACTTATCCAGGCAGCAAAAACAAATGGAAGGCTGGTCATTTTTTTCCATTCAGCACTTAAATCATACACAAACGGAAATTTATTTTTCAATTCAAGCGCTCTGTCGCCAATCACTAAACCGGCAGTTTCACCCTTTATAGTTTTTTCATATCCTTCCTGAGTTGAAACAAAATGTGGAAAAATTTTCCAGTGTTTCTGAGTTAAAATTTTTGTGAGAATTACCGAAGTACGCGATTGATAATCGAGTAAAATGGTGTGGCATTTTTCAATGGGCTGTTCGGCAAATAAACAAACCGATTGCACCGGACCAATGGCGCCAATGCAAAAACCATCGAGCAAATAATATTCTTTCATTTGTGTAAGAACCGCAACCGGTATTAAAGCCAAATCAACTTCGCCATTTAATAATTGCTTTGAAATGTTTGCAGGTGTATCAACTGAATATTTAATTTCAGATTTGAATGGATAGTTTTTTAATCCATACAAAAATGGTTTTGAATTCAAGTAGGAAACGGAAGCAATTTTATACTTCGACATGCAAGTGTGTTCGGTCGTTGAAAGCAGTGACTTTAAATTCTATTCCATCAAACAATACTTTATAAAGTGATAAGTTGAAATGCGGAAATTCATCCATCTCGCTCAACGATTTATTTAACAATGTGCAAAGCAAAATACGCATGGCCCGACCATGCATGCATACTAATATTTTTTTTTCCGGTCGTGATTGCAACACTTTAATAAACTGAAAATGTTTTTCCTGCAATTCCAATGGACTTTCGCCATTATTGGTTTTCTCAAGATGGTTTCCTGCTTTCCATTCACCAAGTATTCGTTTGAATTCACTATGGAAATAATCATCCACTTCTCTTCCTTCAAAATCGCCCCAACCGATTTCATCCAACTCCGAAAATTTTTCGTGTGGGATTTTTTTATCAATAAAAGATTGAACCGATTCTATTGCACGCTGCAAAGTGGAAGTATAAATAATTTCAAATGGCTCTGATTGATATTTCTGAAAAAATGATTCAGCCTGCAATCTTCCCTTTTCATTCAGTGGTGGATTTACTCCACGCCCCTGCACAATTCCTTTTTTGTTGTAATCTGTTTCGCCGTGCCGTATAAAAAATATTTCTTTCACTCGTTAGTTTATTGGTTGGTTAGTTCATTAGTTTATTGGTTGATTAGTTCATTTCTTAATTGAAATTATCAGTTCAGATATGCTCGCTCTGTTTTTTCTTCGATTATCGGATTCAGAATAAAATCGCGGATGGGTTTGTACAAAGTATCGCGTTCAATGGGTCGGCGATTGACTGCTAAAATTAAATCCACTAAATCCTTTGTGTTCATTGTTGGATTTTGCTCTTCAGCACCGGCCATTGAATAAATTTTTGTGGTATCATCAATGGTTCCGTCAATATCATCCACTCCGAAATTTAATAACAACTGCGCATTGCTTCTTCCAATCATGGGCCAGTATGCTTTTATGTGATTGAAATTATCGAGAAATATCCTTGACAAGGCATAGCACTTCATGTCTTCCACTATTGTTGACTCCGGCACATCACTCATATCGTTATCGCCATTGCGGAATTTGAGCGGGATGAAAGTATTGAACCCATGCGTTCGGTCTTGAAGTTCACGCAGGCGATTCATATGATCGATGCGGTGAGAATAATTTTCAATGTGACCATATAACATGGTTGCATTTGATGGAATTCCAAGTTGATGCGCGGTTTCATGAATCATTAACCATTCTTCTGATGATGCTTTGTCGTTGCAAATTTTACTTCTTATTTCTTCGTCAAAAATTTCAGCACCACCACCTGGCATCGAATTCATTCCGGCATCTTTCAGTTTTTGTAATCCTTCCTTCACACTCACTTTTGCTTTCCGAAACATGTATTCCAATTCAACAGCAGTAAAAGCTTTTACATGTAAATCGCTGCGATGAATTTTTATTTCACGAATAAGGTTGCAGAAAAAATCGAGATTCATTTTCGGATGCACTCCACCCACAATATGAACTTCGGTTACAGGCTCACCGTCGTACTTGCGAACAATGTCCATCATTTGTTCATTCGATAATTCCCAAGATTCATTTTCCTGCTGAATCAATCGTGAGTACGAACAAAAATTACAAGCAAAAACACATTTGTTGGTTGGTTCAATATGAAAATTACGGTTGAAGAAAACCGCATCGCCGTTTTTATTTTCACCAATAAAATTGGCGAGTGCACCCAACAATCCGAGTGTTCCGTGCTCATACAAATACAAACCTTCATCAGTCGAAATTCTTTCAAAGGCAATCACCTTCGTTCCAATCCGTTTTAATTCACTATTGACTGAATCATCATTTAAAATAAACTGAATGGATTCGGGGCTGATTAAAATTTCGTTGGTCATAACTGTTTGCAAATATAAGGGCTGTGCTGAGTGACTATTCTCTTATTCAACAATAATAAAATTGAATATGTATTTTAGAATTCGTGTTGAACCACCACTTTTTTTACAAGCTTTTTCCCGTTGACACTCAACTCAATAAAATAAATTGCTGATGGAAAATTGCTTAAATCAAGTTGAAATTTTGAGAGAGAAAGTTGCTCCATGTTTACTTGTTCCATTTGACCGAGTACATTGTAAATGGCTACTGTTCCTTTAAGTTCAATTACTTCACGAAAATCAATGACAACTAAACTACCTGTTGGGTTTGGGTAAATTACTAAATCATCAATGGGAGGATAAGTAAAACTCACGATGTAGCTTCTTGTTTTAAAATCATTGGTGGTGTCGGCATCCTGATTGTCATTTGGATTTTTTGTCCATGCGCAAAACACATTGTACCACGAACTGTCAGCAATTTCTGGAAGTGTAACATCAATATTTTCGTTGGGTGCAAGTGAACCTGTCCAATTGAAAACATGCACATTGCTTTTCCAGTTTTTTGTATAATAAATATCGGTGGCTGTAATTGTTTGCGTGCCATAATTATGTATAGTAATAACGGGTTTCATTGTTTCTCCATAAACAAAATCATCGGGGTGTAATATTTTAATAACACCAATATCATAGTCATGTGTGCTAACCGGATTGCAGGCACCTGAAACTAAAATGCTTGACCGGAATAAATTCATTGATGCCAACATTCGTTGTTTTTGTCCGAAGGTGAAAATGTTCATGCAACTATCGAGTGTGTAATCCATATAATTCTGAAACATATCGCTGGTATTGTTGCAGCTCGGAAACGGAAAATCATCGCATATGTAATGTTCCTCAGCCTGAAGCGGAGTATCATCTACATCATCATCAGGGCTGCACTCGGGCGAATCGCCCCAAATGTGTTTCAGATTTAACCAATGACCAATTTCGTGTGTGGCTGTTCTGCCTTGATAATATTTTTTCGAAAAAGCATTAATTCTTCCAAATGCTTTGTAATGAATGACAACTCCATCATCGTTGCCCATTGAATTAGAAGGGAAAGTGGCGAAACCCAGTAATGGAAATTGTAAACAACAAACCCAGATATTTAAATATTCGGTATGAGGCCAGGGGTCTGAACCACCTAATGAAGTTATTTTGGGGGATGAAAAATCAACGAAAACAGAATTGGTAGTTTCAGTTCTTTCAATTCCGTTGGTCGCGTTTCCATCAGGGTCTTGTTTTGCCAAACAAAATTCAATTTCGCAATCGGCACCTAACGAATCAAAAATTTTAGGAGTTTTAAATTTATCAGCATTAAATCTTCTGTAATCTTCATTGAGCGCATCAATTTGCGAAGTGATTTGCCAATCGCTAAGTTGATGATTTTGACTGTCGGCATGATAAAGCAAGTGAACCACAACCGGAATTTTTATAACTACTCTGAAATTATTGTCTTTATTTTTTTTAATATAATTCTGTAAATAAAAATCCGATTGTCTCATCAGGGCTTCATAATCCGCAATGGTTGATTTCTGATATTCCTGAAATTCAATTGTATTGCACCGTTTCTCTTGTTGAGCAATTGATTTTTGCCCGATTAAAAGTCCAATAACTAAAACAAAAATTATTTTTTTATACATATTTAAATGGTTGCCAAATATACTTGCCATCAACCAATTATAAATCATGCTGCACAATTACTCTTTTAACAAATGAAGTGTTGTTATCAGAAACACGGATGAAATAATTTCCGGATGGAACATTTATGAAATAGAAATTCAATTTGTTTGCGGAAATGTGATTGATATTAATTTGAACCAACTGGCCAATAGAATTGTAAACGGAAATTATTTTATCGTTTAAATCAACATCGCCAAAATCAATTGCTGCAAACGCATTGGTAATAAAAATAGTTTGGGTTTGAAATTCATTATTTACTTCATTGACTAAAACAATGGAATCGGGCAATGAATAATAACTGTGTGTTTTAAAATCATTAGTAGTATCAGCATCCTGATTGTTGTTTGGATTTTTTGTCCATGCGCAAAAAATATTGTACCAGTTACTATCAGCAATTGCTGGTAGAATAACATCAATGCTTGCACCGGCTGAAAGAGAACCATTCCATGAATAAGAATTCAAATTGCTCTTCCAGTTTTTTTCATAATTAATTTCACAGGAAGTTATTGTTTGTACACCAAAATTATGTAGTGTAACAATCGGTGTAATCGTGTTTCCGTAAATTATATAATCAGGATTTTTTATTTGTGTAATGCCAATGTCAAAATCAAATGTGTCAACCATATTACATGCTGTTGAATTTAAAATAGAACTGCGAAATAAATTTATGGCGCTCACCATTCTTGTTTTTTGTCCTTCGGTATAAATGTTCATGCAACTGTCGCGGCTGTAATCCATGTAATTCATACTCATATCGCCTGAATTACTGCAACTGAAAAAAGGAAATGAAATGCATTGATAGTGTTCTGCATCCTGTAACGGAGTATCGCCAACATTATCATCAGGCGAACAACCGGGTGTATCTCCCCAAATGTGTTTCAAATTTAACCAGTGCCCTATTTCGTGTGTGGCGGTTCTACCTAATTTGTATTTTGTTGAGAAAACATTTATTCTTCCGAATGCTTTGTAATGAATAACCACTCCATCATCAACTCCAATTGATGCACTTGGAAAAGTTGAATAACCCAACATTGGATATTGAAGTGCACAAACCCAAATGTTTAAGTATTCAGTATAGGGCCAGGGGTCATCGCCACCATTTGCAGTTTGTTTGGGAGCATTAAAGTCCGGAAAAACATCCCATGGTGTTTGCACTCTTACAATTCCGGTTGTTGCATTTCCATTGGGGTCGCGCTTGGCCAAACAAAATTCAATTTCGCAATCAGCGGCTAAAGCATTAAAAAGCGTAGGTGTTTTATATCTGTCGGCATTCATTAATCTGAAATCTTCGTTAAGCGCATCAATTTGTGAAGTGATTTGCCAGTCGTTTAATTTTTGGTTAGCACTATCGTTATTATAAAGTAAATGCACGACCACAGGAATGGTGATAGTACTTCGTGAATTAGTTTTATGCGAACGGATGTATTGTTGCAAATGGATTTCTGATAGCTCAAGCATTTGCGCATATTCAGGATTTTGTATTTTCAATTGTTCCAATAATTCAAACGAATGACATCGCTGTTCCTGTTGAGCTAGCAACTGATTTATACAAATGAGTTGTAAAGTAAAA
>CAMDOA010000015.1 GCA_945903305.1 Chitinophaga pinensis | reverse complement strand
CTTCAATTTCTTTTTGCTGATCTTGTATGGCACCAATCAACACCGGAATTAAACCAATGTAGTTAACACCTTTGTAATCAATTTGAGTAGTAGTAACCGCGCCTTCTTCACCATCTTTTCTATCATCTTTTACTGCATAAGAAAAAGTAGCCGGCTGCACGAGCGAAGGAATAATTTTTTCCAGATCCTGTGCAATTAAACCAACCTGTTCGCCTTGTGGCAAATTCATGTGTGCATAATCGCCATCGTGTTTGTATTCATAAGTTTTAGGTTGCAATTGCATAACCTGTTGCAATGCACCACTGAAATTTTGTACATTTTGTTTGAGTTTATTATCTGATGTGCTTAACAACATGCCGGTGTATCCAACATTACCGCTGAAGTAACCAGCCCAATCATTTGCTCCCGAACCCTGTACACCATAAATTCCGTAGTCGGCACCTGCACTTCCTGAAGCATAACCATAAACACCATAATAAGAATTAGCGCCGCTGCCTGCTGCATTGCCATATACCGCATAACCGCCGTTTCCTGCTGCTACACCTCTTATTCCTTCGCCATTGGTTCCGGCAGTAAGTGCATATATGGCTGCTGAACTCGATAGGGTGCCTGTTTTTTGAATATTTACTCCATATCCGATTCCTGATTTTGCACCGTTAACTAAAACGGAACTCGACAGGGTGAAAATATCGAGCATGGTGGTGTTGTTCGTTGAATTATTGTTTTCTATCCGCATAAAATTATCGGCATACGCTGCATCGCCATAAACATGAAGTCGATAGGTTGGTGTACTTGTTCCAATACCAACAAATCCATCGCCAGTAGCTGTAATAATATTTGAAGAACCGGAATAGCTTAATGAAAATTTTGATGAGGCGGGTCCTGCGCCAACTAAACCTGCCGTACTCCAAAATGATGAACCGCCACTGTAATAATTAATTCGTGCCCAATCACCAACGGTTTGCTCATAAACAGCAATGTGCGGATTGGCCGAAGAAGTAGAATTGTAATCAACCTTTGTTTTACCCGAAAAATAACCGGCAAATCCTGAACCTGTTACCAATCCTTTTACACCATTACCTACTGCACCGCCATCAAATATTCCGGCGTATTGAACGCCTGTTGTCATAGAATATAATCCACCGGCCGAACTGGTTCCGCCATTAAATTTTGCGGCATATCCGGTGCCCGTTGCAAATGCATCAAAACTGTTTCCGATTCCGTTATTTGTAACCACCATGGCAGTAGTGCCTGATCCGGTATTGTCCTTCGTTATATAAACTGCTTCGCCCTGACCGGTTTTATTTACATTTAAGTTGTAACCGTTTCCGTTGTTTAAAATATTAACTGTATTGCTTGCATTAGAAGCATTGTTGTTTTGAAATTGCGCAATCACATTGGTTGCAGTTGAACTTGCAACTTCCAATAACGAAACCGGAGTGGTTGTTCCGATTCCAACATTGCCTCCATTAAAATTATAAATATCACTTCCGCTTTGAATCCACAGGTTTGCGCTGCCGCCAACAGTGGCATCAGGTGCCGGTGCCCACGAGGTTCCGTTCCATTTTAAAACATACCCGCTTGTAGGCGCTGTGTTCGAAACCGAATAGTTCTGAATTTTAGAAACCGTGTTTGCAGTTAATGAACCTGTAACATCGCCACCCATTGGTTGTGTACTAACCACCGTACCGGTAATATCTATTCCGGTTCCAGCTGTGTAACTTCCACCTGAACCCCCATTATCTGTACCCGGAGCCCACAATGTTCCATTGTATTTTAAAACCTGTCCGTTTGTTGGAATTGTGCTTGATACACTTACTGTTTGTAATTTTCCAACAACAGTTGCATTCGGATTTCCGGTTACATCACCCGAAAGTGCATTCACCGAAATAGCATTTGCGCCATTAATAGTGATACCTGTTCCGGCGGTATAGGTTGTACCGCTGCCAACAATATCAGTTGATGGAACCCATTGAGTTCCGTTATATTTTAATACTTCACCGGTTGATGGAGAACCTGCAACAACAGGCTTCCCTTGTAAATTGCTTATTGAATTGGAAGTAGAAGTTCCTGTAACATCGCCACCTAAATTTGAAACGCTTATAACATTGCTTCCATTAATTGTAATTCCTGTTCCGGCAGAATAGGTAGCACCACCGGCAGCTTGAATATCAGTTCCGGGTGTCCATTGAGTTCCATCAAATTTTAAAACTTGTCCCGTAGTCGGCGATAATGCTGAAACCGGTTTGCCCTGAATTTTTGAAAGTGTGTTTGCTATGCTGCTTCCTGTAACATCACCTAACATAGATGAAGTGCTTATTACAGTTCCGGCTATGCTTATTCCTGTTCCGGCTGTGTAAGTGGTTCCACCCGCACCCATATTATCTGTATCCGGTTTCCATTGTGTACCATCAAATTTTAAAACCTGACCTGTAGTTGGGGTCGTTGGTGATATGGGTTTATTCTGAATTCCATCTACAACTGGATTCGGATATATTCCTGATAAATCACCATTTGCAGTAGTTGTAATTGTAATGTCATCAGCAGCATTTATATCTCCTGTATTATTTACAACATTAGTTCCTGAAATTGATATACCTGTACCGGAATAATAAGTTCCACCTGTTCCGCCCGAACCTGTATTATCATTTCCGGGAATCCAACTTGTGCCATTATATTTTAATACCTGACCCGATGCTGCGGTTGATACATCAACATCACCTATGTCATCTAAATTCATATTTCCACCAATTTTTCCGGCAACCATTGCATAGGGTACACTTAATAGTTGTGTAACTCCCATTTCCAAATAACTGCTTCCACCATTGGCATCCATTTCTACTTTAAGCCATTGATTTCCTAGGGTCCACGGCACACCCGAAAAAGTTCCAGATAAAACAGTGCCGCCACCAATCTGTATACTGAATAACCCAAATTGATTGGTTACTACACTGTGTGTTTCTTGATAAACAGAAGCACCGGTTGCACCACCATTCAAAACAGATATACGCAAGCCGATAATGTTTGATGAAAGTATATTTCCTGAAACATCTCTTGCAACACCCTGGTAGTTGAATCGTTGAGGAACTTGTGCTAATGCAAATTGCAAACTCAGTAAAAGAGTGAGTGCAAATAATCCAATCTTCCGAAGAAGTATAGATTCGATACTGGCAATAAGCGTTTTCATTTTATGTTTTATTTAGTTATTGGACTTTGGTGATTTTGTGTGTGAATGAGTTGAAGCCATTTTCATCAATCACAATAAAGTAAGTGCCGGCACTTAGTTGTTGCAGGTCAATTAAAGTTTGGTTGTCGTTTAATGGTTGTTCAATCAGTTTTCTCCCCAACACATCAATCAGAAATAATTTTGTGTTGTTAGAAAAAGTAATTCCGTTATTTAAAATTGTAATCACACTGCTTGTTGGATTTGGATAAATACTTAAATCATAAATCGGATTTTCAACTTCGTTTATTGATGTGGTATTATAAGAAGGTTGTTGGAAACCTTGTGTGATTTTATAACTTGAATTCGATAGTGTAGTGGTTGCGGCTTCACCTATTGTAAATGATAAGGAACTTCCGCCCACTGCATAATAATTACCTGCCGAACCGAAAACCTGTGGCGAAATACTTTGTGCTTCAACTTTTAAAAAGCTGACGCACATAAAAATGATTAAAATGTAAAGGACTCTCATTTTCTCCCTTTTTTTGGTGATTTAGGGGAAGTTAAGGGCCTATTACAATTTCATTCAAATTATGTTTCGATTGATATTTAATTTTATAAATAAATGAATTTAGCCAGAGTTCTTATGCGTGCTGAAAAAACATTTTCTCAAAATGATATTTAATTTATGCAAGCAAATTTCCCGAATCATTTTTTTTAGATAGTAGATTTTTCCCCACTTTTCTCCATTTCAGGAGATTGGTTCAATTATTAAATGCAATCAAATTGCAATGTTTTTCATTGGTAAAAACTGATTTCACAGTATTTTAATCGTATCCTTTTCTTCTATCGTTTACCTTTTATAAATTGAAATTGTATAAATAATTGGGATGGTGTTGAAAACTTAAAATATTGGTTTTCAATACTTAAATGCTATAATCAGTCGTTAGTGTGAAAGATTGTGGAGAAAAGTGGCGAAAAGTGGAATACACTTATTTACATTTGAACCGCACTCGATAAACTGCAATGAAGCAAACACACTTGATCGGCGAATTTGAAATCAGCATGGACGCAAAAGGCCGTGTGATGATTCCAGCCGGATTAAAGCGTCAGTTACCAAAAGAGGCAAATGATAAATTAGTTATCAATCGCGGCTTCGAAAAATGCCTGGTTTTGTATCCGTACAATGAATGGGAAATTATTACCACTGAGTTGAACAAGCTGAATTTATACATGAAGGACAATCGCGATTTTGTTCGCTATTTCTATCGTGGTGCAACCGAATTAAATCTAGATGCCAACAGTCGTGTGTTGCTGCCAAAACCATTATTGGATTATGCAGGAATAGAAAAAGATGCGGTGTTGTTCGCTTACTCTAACCGCATTGAAGTATGGAGTAAGAAATTGTATCAATCGCAAATGGATGATGAACCTCGTGATTTTGTGAAACTCGCAGAACAGGTAATGGGAAAAATTAACGGAACCGGAAATGTTTCATAAACCGGTAATGCTAAAAGAATGTATGAACGCTTTGGAAATTAATCCTTCAGGAAAATATATAGATGTCACTTTCGGTGGCGGTGGTCATAGCCGTGCCATTTTGGAACAATTAAATTCAGACGGAAAATTATTTGCCTTCGATCAGGATAAGGACGCAGTTAAAAATATTGTTGATGATGAGCGCTTGACTTTTGTTCCACAAAACTTCCGTCATCTGCATCGTTTTCTGAAAGTATATGATGCCGATAGTGCCAATGGTTATAATGGAATATTAGCCGACCTCGGAATTTCTTCTTACCAGATTGATACACCTGAAAGAGGATTTTCTATTCGATACGAAGCAAACCTTGATATGAGAATGGATGTTTCATTGGAAACAACAGCTGCAGATATTCTGAACACTTATTCAGCAGAGCAGTTGCAAAATATTTTCAGCAGCTATGGCGAATTACGAAATTCAAAAACACTGGCCGAATTAATTGTGAAGGAAAGATTAAATGCTCCATTCAAAACCACAACTGATTTTATTTCAAGAATAGATTCTTGCATCAGAGGTCATCGCCCACGATACCTCGCTCAGGTTTTTCAGGCATTGCGAATGGAAGTAAATCAGGAAATGAATTCACTGGAAGAACTGATGAAACAAAGCAGCGAGGTATTAGCCAAGGGCGGCAGAATGGTGGTGCTTACTTATCACTCACTTGAAGACAGAATGGTAAAGAATTTTTTCAAAGCCGGAAATGCATCAGGCGAAGAGGAGAAGGATTTATTCGGACACAGTGAAAAAATATTTACGCTGGTAAATAAAAAACCAATCACTGCAACCGAAGAAGAAATAAAAGAAAACCCAAGAGCAAGAAGCGCAAAATTGAGAATAGCAATAAAAAATTAATGCATTGAAAAGAGAGAAGGAAGAAGAACTTATTGGAAACACAGAACCTGTTCAGGAAGAAAAAAAGAGCAGGAAGAAAAAATCGAATCTCATGGATCTGCTGGATGTAAGTCAGTGGGTGAGTTACGAAACTGCTATCCGCAATCTTCCATTTGTTCTTTTCATTGCCTTTCTGGGAATAATTTATATCTGGAATTCGCATCAGGTAGAAAAATCGGTTCGTGAATCAAACACCATTGAAAAACAAATGAAGGAATTGAAATGGGAGTACACTACTTCAAAAAGCGAACTGGAATATTCAAGCAAAATGTCGGAGGTAAGTAAAATGGTTGTAACCACCGGCTTACAGGAATTAAGAGTACCACCAAAAAAAATAGTTAAAACCAATAATGGGAATTAAGCGCGACATCTACTGGAGAATTGCCTTTTCATTTATTGTGATGGTTGTGTTTGCGCTCGCAATTCTCTGGAAAATTTTTCAGATTCAAAATGTGGAAGGTAATTACTGGCGTGCCATGGCTGATAGTTTAACCACCAGATATGTGGCTATTCCCGCCGACCGCGGAAATATTTATTCAAGTGATAATCGTTTGTTGGCTACTTCGCTTCCAAGATTTGAAATTCGGTTTGATGCAAGAGCCGAAGGTTTGGAGAATGACTATTTCAATTCCACCATTGGAAAATTGGCCGATTCACTTGCATGGTTATTTCATGATAAAAAATCGATCGATTACCGGTTTGAGTTAACCAATGCACGAAAAAATAATGAGCGTTATCATTTGTTAAAGCGCGAAATCTCTTACACACAATTGCAGAAAATTAAAAACTTTCCGATCTTCAGAGATGGTCAATATAAAGGCGGATTAATTGTTACACAAAAAAATAAACGCGCTTATCCATTCCGTGTTTTAGCCAACCGAACCATTGGTTATGTAAGAGACAATGGAACCAAGCCTGTTGGACTCGAAGCAAAATTCAATAATGATTTAAACGGTACTCAGGGAAAAAGATTAATGCAGAAAATTTCTGGAGGCAACTGGATGCCTGTGAACGACGATAATGAACTGGCACCCAAAAACGGAAAAGATATAATCACCACGATTGATGTATCCATTCAGGATGTGGCGGAAAATGCATTGCTGAAAACTTTGTTAAAGCACAATGCACATCATGGGAGTGTAGTGGTAATGGATGTAAAAACCGGAGCGATAATAGCAATTGCCAATCTTGGTATTGATAAATATGATTCAACTTATAAAGAGTTATACAACTACGCAATAGGTGAAGCGCACGAACCGGGCTCAACATTTAAACTCGCATCCATGCTTGCGTTATTGGAAGATGGGTATAAAAAACTTTCGGATACAATCGATACTGAACATGGACACAAACAGTATGGCCGGCAGGTTATGAAGGATGCCGAAGATCATGGCGAATCGCGTGTAACTGTTAAAAAATGTTTTGCCATCAGTTCCAATGTCGGAATTTCAAAAATGATTTATCAGAATTATATCAATAACCCCGATAAATTTTTAAAGCACCTTCGCGATTTACAATTGGATCAGCCTGTTGGAATTGAAATACCGGGCGAACAAAAGCCATACATTAAAAAAGTGGACGATAAATTCTGGAGCAATGTTTCACTCCCTTGGATGTCGGTTGGATATGAATTGAATATTACTCCGCTTCGCTTACTTACCTTGTACAATGCTGTTGCCAATAATGGGGTGATGATGAAACCATACATCGTTCAATCCATTCAGGAGTATGGGCAACCAACAAAAGAATTTCAGCCAACTATCATCATCCCTAAAATTTGCAGTGATGCAACACTTCAATCGTTAAAAGAAATATTGAATGAAGTGGTTATTCACGGCACAGCTCACAATCTTTTCAATCCCTATTACAGTGTTGCCGGAAAAACAGGAACTGCTCAAATAACAAATGATGGGGGTGGTTATAAAACCAAAGTTTATCAATCATCATTTTTTGGATACTTCCCGGCCGATGTTCCGCAATATTCCATTGCAGTAGTTATTAATGCTCCTTCAAATGGAGTGTATTATGGTTCTGCGGTTGCCGGTCCGGTGTTCAAAGAAATTGCTGATAATATTTTTTCTACTAATCTGGATATGCATCCTTCAATGGAGAATGACACGACTAACTACAATGCAACATTGCCAATTGTTAAAACCG
This sequence comes from Chitinophaga pinensis, assembly GCA_945903305.1. GTDB lineage: Bacteria > Bacteroidota > Bacteroidia > Chitinophagales > UBA10324 > UBA10324. The sequence goes on along the minus strand of CAMDOA010000015.1, from coordinate 42,058 downwards.
GTTTCAGTTCCGATTTAAAATTCCTGTTCAGCACATTAGAAATTCCATTTATTAACAATGAAGAAGGAACATGGGCGCAACAAATTGCAAATGAAAAATTAGTTGAGCTCACTTCATCCAACAAAACGGTAATAACTGGAGTTGTTCCTGATGTAAAAGGAATGGGCCTGCGCGATGCAATTTATTTATTGGAAAGCAGCGGATTGCAGGTAAAAGTGGAAGGAAGAGGAATGGTAAAAAATCAATCGCTTCAGGCAGGAACAAAAATTTTAAAAGGTCAGCTTATCACCATCATACTCAATACTTGAAAAAACTTTCCGACATATTATACAAAGTGAATCTTCAGGAATTGAAGGGCGACACAGGTATTCATGTGCTCGATATCACTTTTGATTCGCGCGATGTAAAGGAAGGTTCATTATTTATTGCGGTGAAAGGCGTTGCAGCTGATGGGCATAAATATATTGACCTCGCCATTGCACAAGGTGCGGTTGCCATTGTATGCGATAAGTTCCCATCAGATATAAAAGATGGAATCACTTACCTGAAAGTACCGGATAGTTCCGCAGCACTTGGAATCATTGCCGATAATTATTTCGATCAACCATCAGCAAGAATAAAAATTGTTTGTGTTACCGGCACCAATGGAAAAACTACGGTTGCCACTTTGTTGTATCGGTTGTTTCAATCACTTGGCCATCCATGCGGATTACTCTCGACAATAGAAAACAGAATCAATGATTCGGTTATTGAAGCAACACATACAACTCCGGATGCCATTCAGATAAATCGTTTATTGAAAGACATGTTGTATGCAGGATGCACTTATTGTTTTATGGAAGCAAGCTCGCATGCCATTGATCAGAACAGATTGAGCGGATTAACTATTGCCGGCGCCATTTTCACCAACATCACCCGCGACCATCTTGACTATCATAAAACCTTTGAAAATTATATCGCAGCAAAAAAGAAACTCTTCGATAATCTTTCAGCAGATGCATTTGCACTGACAAACATTGATGACAAGTGCGGCATCGTGATGATTCAAAATACAAAAGCTAAAAAATATTCTTATAGTCTTAGTACAGCTGCAGATCATACAGCGAAGATTTTAGAAAATTCTTTTAATGGTTTGTTGATGAATATTGATGGAGTAGATGTATCCACTCACCTCGTTGGCGAATTCAATGCGTATAATTTATTGTCAATTTATTCTGCTGCTGTTTTACTTGGAGAAGAAAAATTAAAAGTGCTCACCGCACTCAGTGCCTTGCAACCTGCCGAAGGAAGATTTGATTTTATTATTTCCGATAAAATGAAAATTGTAGGCATCGTTGATTATGCGCACACGCCTGATGCATTGGAAAAAGTATTGTCGACCGTAAAAAGTATTCGCACTAATAACGAGCGGATTTTAACAATTATTGGTTGCGGCGGCGACAGAGATAATGGCAAGCGCCCAATGATGGCACAGGTTGCCGCAGAGTTGAGTGATAAAGTAATTCTCACATCCGACAATCCACGCAGCGAAGATCCGGATGAAATATTGAATCAGATGAAATCCGGAATTCCATTAACCATGATTCCGAATGTGCTTTCAATAGCTGACAGAAAAGAAGCGATCAAAACAGCAGTATCACTCGCGCACAGCGGAGATATTATAATTCTCGCAGGAAAAGGCCATGAAAAATACCAGGAGATTAAAGGAGTAAAACATCCTTTTGATGATAAGCAAGTTTTAGATGAAACTTTTAAATCACAAATGAAATAATGCTGTACTATCTCTTTCAATATCTGAATCAGTACTTCGATGTTCCGGGAGCAGGAGTTTTTCAATACATTTCGTTTCGCGCAGGATTTGCAATTATTGCTTCGTTAATTATTTCATTAATCATTGGTAAAACTTTAATTCAATACTTACAGAAAAAACAAGTTGGAGAAATTGTTCGCGACCTTGGATTAGAAGGACAATTAAAAAAACAAGGCACGCCAACAATGGGCGGGCTCATTATTCTCGCTGCTATTTTGATTCCCACATTGCTGTTTGCAAAACTGCATAACATATATATCATCATCATGTTGGTGTGCACCATCTGGTTAGGCTTAATTGGATTCATTGATGATTGTATAAAAGTTTTCAAAAAAGATAAAAGAGGATTAGCCGGAAAATTCAAAATCATTGGTCAGGTAATTCTTGGATTAGTAGTCGGCTTAATTCTCACTTTCTCTGATTCGGTTACTGTTCGAAGAGAGATTGTAAAAATTAATCCGGCTGAACGAATTGAGATGAGCGAGTTTCAAACCGCAACTGAACGCGATACAAGTGTATCGGCAAAATTTGTTGATGTGCATTTGCCAATCACCACCATTCCATTTGTAAAAAATCATGAATTCAATTATTCAAAACTACTTACATGGATTAATGATGATTTAGAAAAATACACCTGGATACTTTACACATTAGTTGTAATTTTTATTATCACCGCAGTTTCAAATGGTGCCAATATTACTGATGGAATTGATGGGCTCGCAGCAGGTTCTTCTGCTATTATTGGTGCAACGCTTGGTGTGTTCGCCTATGTAAGTGGCAACATCAACACAGCGAATTATTTAAACATCATGTACATACCCAACTCAGGTGAGTTGGTGATTTTTCTGGCAGCGCTCATTGGAGCCTGCATTGGTTTCCTCTGGTACAATACCTATCCGGCGCAGGTTTTCATGGGCGATACCGGTTCGCTTGCGCTCGGCGGAATCATTGGCACACTTGCATTAGTGCTACGCAAAGAATTATTGATTCCGATTCTGTGCGGAATTTTTTTGGTAGAAAATCTTTCAGTAATTATTCAAGTCGCATATTTCAAATACACCAAAAGAAAATATGGCGAAGGCAGAAGAGTATTTATAATGTCGCCGCTTCATCATCATTATCAGAAATTAAATTATCCTGAACCAAAAATTGTAACGCGGTTCTGGATTGTTGGAATCATGCTCGCAGTACTCACCATCATCACGCTAAAACTCAGATAGAAATTTAATGCAACCATTCATAGTGATACTCGGAGCGGCGGAAAGTGGAATTGGTGCAGCATTGCTTGCCATCAAGCAGGGAGCTGATGTATTTGTTTCTGAAAAGGGAGAAATAAAAGACAAGTACAAACAAGTATTAATTGAAAACAATGTTCCGTACGAAGAAAATAATCACTCGGAAGAAAAAATTCTGAAGGCAACAGAAGTTATTAAAAGTCCGGGCATCAGTGCGAAGGTTCCATTGATACAAACAATAAAATCGAAAGGAATACCAATCATTTCTGAAATTGAATACGGAGCTCGCTATACTAATTCTCCAATCATTGCCATCACCGGTACCAATGGTAAATCAACAACCACATCTATCACACATCACATTCTGACTAAAGCCGGATTGGATGCTGCGATGGTTGGCAACATCGGTTACAGCTTCGCTCGTCAGGTTGCTGAGCGCGATGCTGCCTACTATGTAATGGAGATAAGCAGTTTTCAATTAGAAGATTGTTATGATTTCCACCCACACATCGCCATGCTGCTGAATATTACCGAGAATCATTTGGATCGATATAATTATAAAATTGAGGGATATGCAGCCGCTAAGTTTCGGATTGCTCAAACCCTTGCCCAAAAAGACTACTTTATCTACGGAGCAGATAGCTTCTATCTTACTTATATGTTATCACAACATAATATCTCAGCCAAAAAACTCCCATTCAGTCTTGAACGAAAAATCCTTGAGGGAGCCTACGCCAACAACGAAAAACTTTTCATAAACAATAATCAAAACACCACCACCATGAACCTTAACCAACTCAGCCTTCGCGGCAAACACAATGTGTACAATTCCATGGCAGCAGGACTTGCAGCCACTTCAATCGGCCTAAAAGAAGGAGTCATTCGGGAATCTATGAGCGATTTTCATTCACTTGAACATCGTTTAGAGGAAGCCGGTTACAAAAAAGGAATCGTTTACATCAACGATTCAAAGGCTACAAATGTGAATTCTGTTTGGTATGCTTTGGAAAGCATGGAGCAACCAGTTGTTTGGATTGCAGGTGGAGTAGACAAAGGCAATGATTATTCAAAAATCACTGACCTTGTTCGTGAAAAAGTAAAAGCCATTGTTTGTTTGGGAAAAGACAATCGTAAAATTCACGAGGCATTTTCAAAATCTGTTGACTTAATTGTAAATACTGAAAGCATGGAAGATGCAATTGCAGCAGCGCAGCATTTTGCAAATGAAGGTGATGCAGTTTTGCTTTCCCCAGCATGTGCGAGTTTCGATTTGTTTGAAAACTACGAAGAGCGCGGTCAGAAATTTAAACAGGTAGTAAATTCCCTTCCTGAATAAATAGGCAGTTTCAAGTTAACTCGTTGATTAGTTATTTGAATACAAGCTGTCAATGAATTGATTATTTACAAATTAGCATTTGAATAAATCAGCAATTACCAGTAACTGATTAACTAATCTACTAATAACGAACTAAAGAGTGCAGGCAATATTCAACAGAACAAAGGGCGACCGGTTTATCTGGTTAATCGTGATTGTGCTCACGCTTATTTCCATGCTAGCAGTTTATAGTAGTACTGGTTCGCTTGCGTTTAAGTATCAGGGAGGAAATACAGAATACTACCTGATAAAACACTTTGGCATTTTTGCTTTCGGTTTGTTCCTGATGTATCTCGCCCATTTAGTGAATTATAAATTCTATTCACGCATTTCATTGTTGTTATTATTTATCACGCTTCCATTATTGTTAGTTACACTTTTTTTCGGAGTAGAAATAAATGATGCAAGAAGGTGGCTCACTATTCCAATAATCAACATGTCGTTTCAAACTTCTGATTTAGCAAAATTGGCGCTCATCATGTATATGGCAAGGGTATTATCCAAGAGGCAGGAGAAAATAAAAGATTTCTGGAAAGGATTTGTACCGGTTATGGTTCCCCCGTTAATCACTTGCGCATTCATTGCTCCATCTAATCTTTCAACAGCCGCCATTTTATTTGCCACCTGTTTGCTACTGATGTTCATTGGAAGAGTGAGTATGAAATATATTTTTATTACACTCGGAGGAGGTTTACTGGTGCTTACTTTTATTATACTCATTGCTTTATATACTCCATTCAAAGCGCGTGTTTATACTTGGAAAAGTCGCATAGAAAATTTTGCAAATGACCCAAAAGGAAGTTATCAGGTACAGCAGGCAACAATAGCCATTGCACAAGGCGGTTTTTTTGGTAAAGGTCCGGGCAACAGTACACAGCGAAATTTTTTACCAAGCCCATATGCCGATTTTATTTTTTCCATCATCATTGAGGAATATGGATTGTTCGGCGGCTTCCTGATACTTTTTATTTACATCATGTTTTTACTGCGATGTATAAAACTCTTTGTCAAGTGCCCGGGCGCATTCGGCGCCTTCCTCGCGGTCGGGTTAAGTTTTGCATTGGTTATTCAGGCAATGATTAATATGGCTGTCGTTACCAACTTGCTTCCGGTAACAGGTGTTACACTACCATTAGTCAGTATGGGAGGTACATCATTGTGGTTCACCAGCTTGGCAATCGGAATAATTCTAAGTGTGAGCAGGTTTGTGGAGCAGAATGAAAAGGGAGAAGAGCCATTCATCAGTGAATAGTATGCAGAATTTGTATCGGTGGTAGCATCAAATATTTTAATCTTTCATTTTTAATTTTTAATCTCTAATGAGAGTAATCATCAGTGGTGGCGGAACAGGCGGACATATTTTCCCTGCCGTTGCTATTGCGAACGCAATTAAAAATCGCCTCGGCGAGAAAGTTGAAATATTATTTATCGGCGCGGAAGGCAGAATGGAAATGGAAAAAGTTCCTGCTGCGGGTTACAAAATTATCGGATTGCCGATAGCAGGTTTGCAGCGAAAACTTGATTTAAAAAATTTTATTCTTCCGTTCAAAGTGCTGAACAGTTTATGGAGGGCAAGCAGAATTATTTCGTCGTTTAAACCCGATGTGGTGGTGGGTGTTGGTGGGTATGCAAGTGGTCCGGTTATGTTTGCCGCATCGTTGCAGGGAATTCCAACTTTGATTCAGGAACAAAATTCTTTTGCAGGAATCACCAATAAAATTCTGGGAAGAAGAGCAAAGAAAATTTGTGTGGCATACGAAGGAATGAACCAATTTTTCAGTGAGAAAAAGATTGTACTCACTGGAAATCCAGTGAGAAAAGATGTTACGAAACATACAATCTCAAAAGAAGAAGCGCTGGATTTTTTTCAATTGCAACCAAATAAAAAAACAATTTTAGTAATCGGCGGAAGCTTGGGTGCAAGAACAATTAATGAATCCATTGCACAAAATATTTCTGCTTTCAGTACCAATAACAGTCAACTCATCTGGCAAACCGGAAAAACTTATTTCGCAAAAGCAAAAGAAGTCGCAGTTACAAATTCGGATGTAAAAGTTTTTGATTTCATCAATCGCATGGACATGGCTTATGGTGCTGCTGATTTTGTAATCAGTCGTGCAGGTGCATTGAGCATTTCGGAGTTGTGTGTATTGGGAAAAGCAACAGTGCTGGTTCCATCACCCAATGTGGCGGAAGACCATCAAACAAAAAATGCAATGGCATTGGTGAATAAAAATGCTGCAGTGTTAGTGAAGGATGTAGAAGCAAAAGAAAAATTAGTTGCAACTACGATTTCAGTTTTGAATGATGAAATTAAATTAACTGACCTAAAAAAAAATATCCTGGGACTCGCAATGCACAATGCTGATGAATTGATTTGCGATGAGATTCTCAAACTGTTCAGGAAGTAAAAGTGATATTGTTGCTTTTATTTGCAGGCGCAAATTCAATGAATGAAATCCCTCTCTGAAATAAAATCTATTTACTTCATCGGTATCGGTGGAATTGGTATGAGTGCGCTGGCACGATACTTCAATAATCGCGGAGTAAAAATTTCAGGTTACGATAAAACTCCTTCGCAACTTACTGATGAATTGCAAGCGGAAGGAATCAAAATTCATTTTGAAGAAAATATTTCTTTAGTCACGAAAGATATTGAATTGGTTGTTTACACACCTGCAGTTCCCAATGAACATGCTGAATTGGTTTACTTCCGAAAAAATAATTTCGAAGTCATAAAGCGCTCTGATTTATTAGAGCAAGTGACAAAAGATGCATTCACCATTGCAGTTGCGGGCACACATGGGAAGACCACAACAACAAGCATGATTGCGCACTTGCTGAAATCATCCGGTTACGATTGCACTGCTTTTCTCGGAGGAATTACGGTGAACTACAACACCAATTTTCTTTCCGGAAAAAATAATGTGATAGTTGTGGAAGCAGATGAATACGACCGCTCATTTTTAAAACTGCATCCTGATATCTCCATCATCACTTCCGCCGATGCCGACCACTTGGATATTTATGGAACAGGCGAAGAAGTAGTAAAATCGTTTATTGCTTTTGCACATCAATTAAAAAAAGATGGAAGTTTAATTGTAAAACATGAGTTGCCTTTCCGGAATTCGTTGCACGAGTTAAAACATTTCTCGTATTCTGTTGCTGACTATGATGCCGATTTCACCTGCACCAACGAACAATTATTGAACGGAACTTTTCAATTCGATTTAATTACCGGAGAAAATACCATCAACGAAATTCATTTGGGAGTTGCAGGCATGCATAATGTAGAAAATGCAGTGGCAGCAGCAGCAGTCGGAATGTTGCTGAAAATTTCTCCGCAAAAAATCCGCGAAGCACTCGAATCATTCAAAGGAGTAAAGCGCCGGTTTGAATACATCATTCGCACCGAAGATTTTATTTTTATTGATGATTACGCGCATCATCCGCAGGAGTTAAAAGCATTTCTCACCGCGGTGCGCGAAATTTTTCCAGATAAAAAAATCACTTGCATATTTCAACCGCACTTGTATTCACGCACCCGCGATTTTGCTGATGGATTTGCTGAATCACTTTCACTGGCTCATGATGTTTTTCTTTTACCCATTTATCCAGCCAGAGAAGAACCGATTGCCGGAGTAACATCTGAAATGATTCGTGATAAAATGGAAGGAGTGAATGTTCGCGTGGTACAAAAAGAAGAGTTGATTCGTGCGTTGGAAGTAAGTAAACCTGAAGTATTGGTTACTTGCGGTGCAGGTGATATTGATATGTTATTAGAGCCCATTCGAAAATATTTTTCGAAGACTGCCTAAAAAAATCAACTAACAGATGTATTGATGTGCAATACAATTCCGTTATGGGAGGTATTCAAAAAATACTTTAGTGCGCGTGAAAAAGAAATTCCAAAAATTAAAACCGGTTCTGCGAATTGCAGGATATTGTTCTATCGGATTGGTATTTCTTATTGTTTCAGTCGCTGCCATTAATCATCAGCAGAGTATTCCTTGCACTGATTATCGCATTCACATCAACACCGAAAACGGAATTTATTTTCTCGATAAAACCGATGTGAATCAGATTATCAAGGATAATAATTATGCTTCTCGAAAGGGAACAGCATCGGGCGAAATTGATTACAATCGGTTAGAAAAAATTATAGAGAACAATCCGTTCGCTGAAAAATCTGAAATTATTTTATCACCAACCGGTGCTGTGGATGTGTATGTGCAACCCCGATTTCCGATATTGAGGATTATTAACAAAAACGGTGTTGGATTTTACATTGATGAGCAAGGGAAAAAGCTTCCGCTCTCTGATAAATTTACGGCGCGTGTTCCGGTCGCGACAGGAAACATTGTTGATTCAGGATTGAACGAAGATTTTTCTGACTCGGCTTTAACAAACAAATTATTTCAATTGGCATCATTCATTAATTCAGATTCGTTACTCAGCGCATTAACCGAACAGGTTTTTATCAACAGCGAAAATGAATTTGAACTGGTTCCGAAAATCGGTAATCACATTATTTTATTGGGAGACATAAATAATTTACACGAGAAAACTGAAAAATTGCACGCATTTTATTGCGATGGATTAAACAATGTTGGATGGCAGCAATACAGTTTAGTGAATTTGAAATTTAAAAATCAGGTGTATGCAACTCGCAGAGATGTTGCGGCACCGCAGCCGAAAATACTTACACAGATTGCTGTTAATGATTCAAGCAAGCTGAATTAAACCAAACAAAAAAATGATTGACTCTCAGGAATTCATTGTCGGACTCGACATAGGTACAACCAAAATATGTGTGCTGGTCGGAAGAAAAAACGAACACGGAAAAATTGAAATCGTTGGAATCGGAAAATCTGATTCGCATGGGGTAATGCGCGGTGTGGTATCGAACATTGATAAAACGGTTGATGCAATTAAAAAGGCAATCAAGGAAGCGGAAGACAACAGTGGGGTTGAAATAAAAAATGTATATGTTGGTATTGCCGGTCAGCATATAAGAAGTATGCAGCATCGCGGACAATTATTGCGCAACAATGCAGAAACAGAAATTACTATCGACGAAATAAAAAAATTAGTGCAAGACATGCGCCGACTCGCCGTTCCCGCCGGCGATCGCATAATAGATTCACTTCCGCAGGAATTTATTGTCGACAATGAGTTGGGAATAAAAGACCCTGTTGGTATGTGCGGCGCAAAAGTGGAAGCAGATTTTCACATCATAACCGGACAAGTGAGTGCCATACAAAACATCCGTAAATGCATTGAGAAAGCAGGGTTGAATCTGGTCGAAATGTTTTTAGAACCGCATGCTTCTTCTTGCGCAGTTTTAAGTGAAGATGAAAAGGAAGCAGGTGTAGCATTGGTTGATATTGGTGGCGGCACTTCAGATATCGCCATTTTTCAGGACGGAATTATTCGCCACACTTGTGTAATTCCATTCGGCGGAAATATTATAACAGAAGATATTAAGGATGGATGTCAGGTCATGCGTGCGCATGCCGAGTTATTAAAAGTAAGGTTCGGGTCTGCTCTGGAACAAGAGACACAAGACAATCAGGTAGTAAGCATTCCGGGTTTGCGAGGCAGAGAGCCGCGTGAAATTTCAGTCCGCAATCTTTCGCGCATCATACAAGCGCGAATGGAAGAAATGATTGAAATGATTGATGCGGAAATTATGTCATCAGGATATAAACACAAATTGATTGCAGGCATTGTACTGACTGGAGGAGGTTCATACATGAAACATTTGGTGCAATTGGTACAATTTAAAACAGGAATGGATGCACGGATAGGATTGCCTACTGAACATTTAGCTTCAGTAAAAGTTGATCAGTTAAAGCATCCCATGTTTTCAACCGGTGTTGGATTGATATTGAAGGGAATTGAAGATTGGGAAGAGAAAGACAGAGAGCAAGCTATTCAATTAGAAAAAAGAAAAGAAGAAATTCTTTCGCAACCGCAACCGCATAAAATTGAAATGCCGGTAATGGAAATTGAAGAGCAGGAAGAAAAAAAACCAAAAAAAAATTTTTTCAACGAAATCACAAAAAGAATCAAAGAAGTTTTCAGTGAAGAAGTAGATGAAAATTTCACTGGGAAAAATTAGGCAGGAAAAAGCCAACTGTTACAGGCACAATTGAACCATTGAACTAATCAACGAATAATAATCACCTAATAACTAATTAAATTATGAGCATACAATTCGATGTACCAGCTACAAAAACATCCATCATCAAAGTAATTGGCGTGGGAGGTGGCGGCGGCAATGCCGTGAATCACATGTTCCGCCAGGGAATAGTGGGAGTAAATTTTGTGGTGTGCAACACCGACCAACAGGCGCTTGACCTGAGTCCTGTTCCATTTAAAATTCAATTGGGAAATAATATTTCGCAAGGTCGCGGTGCAGGAATGAATCCCGAAGTTGGAAAGCGCGCCACTATTGAAGCGCTTGCGGAAATAATGAAAGTATTGGAAGACAATACCAAGATGGTATTTATCACCGCAGGAATGGGAAAAGGAACCGGCACCGGAGGTGCTCCCGTAATTGCAAAAGCTGCAAGAGAATTAGGAATTCTTACAGTGGGATTGGTCACAACTCCATTTGGGGCCGAAGGTCCAAAACGATTAAGTCAGGCAATGGATGGAATTAACGAATTGAAAAGTTATGTTGATTCAATTTTAGTTATCAGCAACGATAAACTGCGTGAAGTATATGGAAACTTAAAACTCAGCGATGCGTTTTCTCATGCCGATAGCATACTGGCAAATGCAGCACGAAGCATTGCCGAAATAATTACGGTGCCGGGTCATGTGAATGTTGATTTTGAAGATGTGAATACTGTAATGCGCGACAGCGGTGTGGCCATTATGGGAACAGCCAGTGCCGAAGGCGAAGACAGAGCCGAGCGCGCAATTGAAGCAGCGTTGAATTCACCGCTACTGAATGATACAATGATAAAAGGGGCAAAAAATATTTTACTGAATGTAACATCAGGTGAAGAAGAAGTAACCCTTGATGAAGTAACAAGTATTACCGAATATATTCAGAGCGAAGCCGGATTTGATACGAATATTATTTGGGGAAATTGCACCAACTTATCTTTAGGAAAAGCAATAAGTGTTACAGTAATCGCAACCGGAATTGAATCACAGAGTTTCGGAAGAAAAGATTCAGGAAGCAGAGTTGAAAAACTATTGCTCGAAGGAAAAACCGTAACACAGGCATTGGATGGAAATTTGAGAGAAATAAACCGACCACCAATACATGCTAAACCGGCCGCCGAAGCCGAAAACGAAAATGAAATAGAACTCACGCCCAATATTACCGCCAAAGTAATAGTAGAACCCGGAATGGCTTCAGCTGAGAACTTAGAGGGGCAAATGCGATTGATAACTAAAGAAATAAAAGCAGAAAATAATCCGGTAGATGATAGCGGACTGTCACACGATGAAAAAATGCGTCGAATACAAAAGCTTCGTGAATTAAGTATGCCTAAAGGCGAATCACTTTCCGAATTGGAAAAAGAACCTGCCTACAAAAGAAGAAACCTGAATCTGAAAGACATACCGCACAGTTCAGAATCAAACATCAGCACTTTGTACCTGAGCGAAAGCCCCGATGGAAAACATGAATTAAAAAAGAACAACTCTTTTCTTCATGGTCACGATAAAGTTGATTAAGATTTAGTCATGAATCGGAAGTACTCAGTCCATAGTCAATAGTCCTCAGTAAATACTCTGGACAAAAAACTAAGGACTGAGGACTAATAGACTCAGGACATTAAAGAGAACCCAGTAAGTGGGTTTTGGTTTGGTAAGTCCCGACATGCTGCGAAGCCTGCGGGACTTTTTTATTTTGTGTCTTGCTCCGAAAAAACGATTATCTGAATATTGAACAGCTAAAATATTTATTCTAAGAATAATATTTTCTTGCAGAAATAAATATTGATAATGCCTGAAAAAAAAGATGAACTAAAAATTCTGATTCCTTTTTAATTTGCGCTTCTAATTTTGCAATTCAGTTTTCAGGTTTTATAAATTCAAATTAATTTAATGGCCATTCAATTAACATCTTTAAATCAGCATACCCGATTAACTTTTGTAAAACCAACCGTAAAAGAAATAAAAATTACAACTCAAATATTAGATGCAATATTTAATTATTACACTAAAGAATGCTACTGCCTTGCCGGTTACTTAAACAACAGCGACCAATTTTGGAAAGTAAATTATCACTTGGATTTAATGAAGTATCACATGTGCATGTCGAATTTAAGAATTGGCAAACCCTTTTATAATTTTTTTTAAGTGGTAGAATTTAAACACAGATAAATAAAATAAATAAACATGCTATGAACATTGGAGCAAATTTTATTTTACTTGATGCAGCAAGAATGGAAGATAATATTGATAAGGCATTAGAGTTTAATAAAAAAGGTTTGTCATTATTTGCCGGGACGAAAGATAAAATGCTTGAAGTTGTTTCGCCCTACCTGTTTAGTTATAACAATAAATCAGAAATGGCACTGTGGATGGATGAAAAGGGGTGGGGAAATTCATGGGGAGTTTTTATTTTATGCTATAAAGAATTTGATGATTTATATAAGCACTTCAAAAAATTTATATTGGTAAAAACGGAAGATGGTGAAGAAATGTATTTCCGGTTTTATGATCCGCGCGTATTGCGGATATTTTTACCAACCTGCGATTCCGAGCAACTCAAAGAATTTTTTGGTCCGGTAAAAGCATTTTTAATGGAAGATGAAAATCCGGAATTTGCTGTTGTTTTTATGTTGTCTGATTCCAATGAACTTATCACCAATAAAATTTCAAAAGAAAATTTCACCAAAGTAATTGCACAGGGACTCGAATTTATAATTTCACCTGATCAGAAAGCACCTTCAGCCAAACCGGAAATAAAGCAAGATAAACCAGCCGGAAATAAAGGACGATTTTCCATTATAGATTAAAATAGTTGGCTTCATTAATTTTTTTTATTTGTTCCTTTAGTAATTTTCAATTGAAAGAAAAATTATTCCATCTAAATTATTTGTTCATAATTTTTTATCTTTCGGTTCCTGAAAAATTTATTGTTAGATATGATACGATGAAAACCTATTTTGAAGAACAAGGTGTAGAAGTGATTGATTATTCCAACGAAGTATTTCCTGATAATTGTTATTCCACCTATGACCATATGAATGCAAGGGGCGCAAAACTTTTTACAATGATGTTAAGTCAGCGATTACATTTAAATCCATAGTGCCGGGTATAAATGACTTGTAATTTGGAAGAAGGAATGCGGAGAGTTTTAAGTAAACTAATTGGAGATTTGACGAACCCATTAAAAATTAATCTTGGTTTTTAAATACTGCTTATGAATGTTCATCTGATGTCAGCCATACTTTTTTCCGGGTTATTGTTTAACCAGGTTGCCGGTAATAAATATTTTTTGACTGAGCAGCATGTCAATTCAAAACCAGAAATTGCCGATAGTTCCTTGCTTACCCCTTTTGAAAAAAGCGGAGGTAAACAAACAGCAACCTATGAATTGTGTATTGAATACTATCAGATGCTGAGCAAAATTTCGCCAGGTATTAAAGTAAAACAATATGGAAATACGAGTGTAGGGAAACCCCTTCATCTGATTATTATTTCGAAGGAAGGAATTACAAATGCAAGTGAAATTAATTTAGAAAATAAAGCAATATTGCTTGTCAATAATGCCATTCACCCCGGCGAACCTGATGGGGTTGATGCGTGCATGATGCTGTCGCGCGATTTAATAATGAATCAGAATTTGAAACCCCTGTTAGAACATGTAGTGCTGCTGATTATTCCGGTATATAATATCAGTGGCGCATTAAACCGTAATTGTTGCAGCCGCGCTAATCAAAATGGCCCTGATGAATATGGGTTCAGAGGCACATCGCAAAACCTTGATCTGAATCGCGATTTTATTAAATGCGATGCCGACGAAACATTTTCATTCCATGAAATATTTACAGCATGGAAACCGGATTGGTTTGTAGATACGCATGTGAGCAATGGCGCCGACTATCAATATACCATGACTTACATAGCGACTCAGCATAATAAATTACCCGATATGCTTGCTGATTACCAGCAGAAAAATTTAGTTCCATACCTGAATAAGGAAATGGAAAAACAAAATTTTGAAATGGCTCCTTATGTAAATACCATTAAAGAAACACCCGATTCCGGCATTGTAGCTTTTCTCGAATCGCCAAAGTATTCAACCGGATATGCTTCACTTTTTAATTGTATTGGTTTTGTAACAGAAACACACATGCTGAAACCATTCGACCAAAGAGTAAATGCCACTTATGCTTTTTTAAATTGCTGGATACAAAAAGCAAATGATGATTTTAAATTGATTAGGCAATTAAGTATTCGGGCAAATATGGAAGTGGTGCAACAGGAAGTATTTCATATTAATTACAAACCCGATTATTCGAAAGTTGATTTTATTTCGTTCAACGGATTTGAAGCGGAACATAAACCAAGTGATGTAACCGGTGCACCGCGCTTGTTTTACAACAGACAAAAACCATATACCAAAGAAATTTTATTCTTTAATAATTATAAGGCCACAATAAAAATTCAAAAACCAGTTGCCTACATTATTCCTCAATACTGTAAAAAAATAATTTCCATTTTTGAAAATAATGGAATTGAAATGAAACGAATGGTGCGGGATACCACATTACTGGTAGAAGTTTATTACATCACTGATTATAAAACTACTGAGCATCCTTATGAATCGCACTACATGCATTATTCAGTAGCGGTAAAAAAAGATACACAACAAATTAAAATTTATGCCGGCGATGTAATGGTAAAAGTGAATCAGCCGGGGAATAAATTAATTGTTGAATCGCTTGAACCGCAAAGCAGTGATGGATTTTTTAGCTGGAATTATTTTGATGGCATACTCATGCAAAAAGAATATTACAGCGATTATGTGTGGGAAGACAAAGCATTTGAATTGCTGAATACGAATCAGGAATTAAAAAATCGCTTTGAACTGGAAAAGAAAACGAATGCTGATTTCAGCAAAAATGCCAACGCTCAACTCGATTTTATTTACAGGCACTCCATTAATTTTGAAAGCTCGGTAAATCGCTATCCGGTGTTGAGATGGATAAATTGAATTTTAATTTCGGATGTTCAACAAAATATAATTTACTGAAATTTGAATTGAGATTTCTAAAAGAAAAATAAAATCACAATCAATCCCAATATTCCGAACAAAAATGCGAGCGCATACCCCTGCACTTTGCCCGATTGAACCGGCTTGATAGTTTCAGAAAATGCTTCGGTAATAAATGCGGTAGTATTCACTGCACCATTCACTATGTTTTTATCAAACCACGATGAGAAAGCGCCAACTAAATTGAACAAAATTCGTTGAGAAACAAATTGATACAATTCATCAAAATAAAATTTATGATAAGCCCATTGATACAATTGAGAAAAATGGCGGGTAATACTATCAGGAATTGAATTTTGCTTTCGGTAAAAAACGGTGGCGAGTATAATTGCAATTAATGATAATCCAATTGCCATTAAAGTAATGTTCAAATGAAAATGTATTTCAAATGGTTGCCCGTCGCTCGTAATTAAATGATGAAATGGAACAAACCCGGCAACTACTGCACCAAGCATTAAAATAAGCAACGGCAATTTCATATTCCACGAACCTTCGTTGTGATGATTGTGGTTAGCCGGTGCATATTCTTTATTCCAAAAAGTTAAATAGTATAACCGGAACATGTAGAACGAAGTAAGACCTGCTGTGAGCCACGCGATATAAAAAATAGTTTGATTGTGTGCAAAAGCAGCCGCCAGAATTTCTTCCTTGCTGAAGAAACCACTCAACGGAGGAATACCCGCAATAGCTAAACATGCCAGCAGAAAACAAAAATGTGTGATGGGCATTTTCTTTCGCAGTCCGCCCATGTCTTTCACTTCGTTACTATGTACATAATGAATGACAGAACCGGCGCATAAAAACAAAAGCGCTTTAAAAAATGCATGCGTAAACAAATGAAACATAGAAGCACTAAAACCCGCACCCTGTACACCACCATATTGCGAAACACCAAGCGAAGCAAGCATGTATCCGATTTGCGAAATAGTAGAATATGCAAGCACGCGCTTAATATCAGTTTGTGTGCATGCGATAATTGCAGCAAGAGCCGATGAAATAATGCCGATGTATCCAATGATTTCTAAAAGATGCGGTGAAGAGATAGCATAGATGGGAAACAACCGCGCAACTAAATAAACACCCGCCACAACCATGGTGGCCGCATGAATGAGAGCCGAAACCGGCGTGGGTCCTTCCATGGCATCGGGTAACCAGATGTGCAATGGAAACATGGCCGACTTTCCGGCACCGCCAATAAAAATTAAAGCCAACCCCCAGGTAAGGGAGCTCACTCCTAAGAATCCGGTGATGGCGGCTGATGTATAAAACGAGCTATCACTTGTTGTGAGCCGCGCAATGAGTGTTTGAATATCAAGCGTGCCCGCATGAAACGAGAGTAGGAGAATGCCAATAAGAAATCCTAAATCGGCAAACCGGGTAACGATGAATGCTTTTTTTGCCGCTGCCACTGCTGATGGTTTTGTAAAATAGTATCCGATAAGTAAGTACGACGAAACACCCACCAGTTCCCAGAAAAAATAGAGTTGGAAAAGATTGGTTGCAACCACCAATCCGAGCATAGAAAAAGTAAATAAATCGAGAAACGAATAATACACAGCAAACCGTTCTTCGCCCTTCATATATCCCAAACTGTAAATGTGCACCATCAATGAAATGAATGCGACAACCACTAACATCATCACACTAATCGAATCGATAATAATTCCCATATCAATACTAACGCCGGGATAAAATTGCAACCACTCCATCTTTAATGGAATAATAGTTTCGTAAATTCCATTCGTCATTCCCACTACAAAAAAATAATGGTAAGCAACGAGCAACGAGAGCAAAGTGGACACTCCCAATATGAAAACCGAAATAATTCCGGATGCCTGTGGCAGGTATTTCTTTCCGAAGAATGTAATGAACAAAAACGACAACAGCGGAAGAAGTGGAATTAATAAGAGCGTGGATGCATGCAACATTTTTCGATTCTATTTCGGCGCTAAATATATTAATGAGAAGTTTCTTTGTTCATACAGAATATTTTTTAATAGAAATTTCTAATCTAAGCCCTTTCTTTACAAGCCATTAATTTGAGCCATGCGCGACAAGGATTTTTTTATTGGTCAAGCGTAAAAAACCACCGCGTCCTCGCAATACGCAAGGCACTACACAGAGAGACTCGGTTGGGGAGGAGTTTTTTGAGGTTGTAACGATTACCAAAAACAGATGCCATCCCATGAAGGGATGGCATCTTTGTGCTGAAGAAAAATATTTTACTGAACTACAATCTCACCATTCTGTTCATAGTCAGAAGAATAAAAAGTGTAGTGATAAATTCCAGCCGGTAATCCTTTTAATGATACAGAAGTTTCCTTTGTGAATTTCTGGTCGGATACTTTTTGTCCAATGGAAGAAAACAATTCAATCCGGCATTCACTCGTGCAAATTGTTTTTACAAAAAGTTTATCGGTGTTGAGTATCGGAGAAGGGAATATGGTTGCATTCATTTCATAATTCTCAGAAAGAATTTCCTGTGTTCCGATTACTACGATGGATGAATTAATAATATCGAACTGCGATGAAGAAACAAATGAACCGATGTTTGCAAATTGTACTGAACCATCAGTACCTGTTGTGCATTGATTGGCACTGTCGTTCTGAGTTCCCCATGTGTTTCCATCAGCATTGTGATGGCGCAAATAAATTTTAAAACGATTTGGATTTTGTTGGTCTGCTGCGCTCACTGTTCCGATTTTATCAAATGCGATTTGCTGCGGCAAATCAAAAAATTCATTCGCTCCATAATTATCCAATATCCAGTAACTGCGTGCATTCCAGTTTTGCGCCGGAGTTTCATCGGGATGTAAGTTAATTCTGGTAACTACCACTTCGCCGTTTGGAAGAGTTGCACCACTGGTCCAATCAGCAATAAAACCTGTATTTATAAAATCATGATTTCCTGAAACAGAAATATTTTTACGGAAACTATTTCCACCACCAAACGGTCCGGAAGAAATAACACGCGATGCACCGCCATTTAAATTGGCATGACCCACTTTTACTTTATCGAGAATCGGCCCACTGCTTTCATCAAACTGATAATACCGAACCAACGATGTATCGCTCAACGGTTTTTTTGTGAGGTGCATTAAATCACGAATTTCATTTTTCGAAAGCGAACGATTGTAAATACACACTTCATCAATCAAGCCATTGAAAAAACGGTCGCAACAATTATCTAATCCAATTGTTAGTGGGCAATCAAATTCTTCAGCAGGCATTGATCCGATATTTGTTGCAGTAATTCCATTTACATAAATGGTAGCTGAATCTGGTGTAACGACCAATGCAACATACGACCATTCATCAATTGGCGCATACAATCCTGACGACCATCCCCACTCAGTTCCATCCCAATGCATTCTTATTTCATTGTCATCCTTCATACTGATTCCGGAAGTGGTATTACCACCACGGGAAAAAATAATTCCGCTCCAATCGCCCTGCGCTCCATTCGGTTTTATCCAGGCTGTCATGGTTACAGTATTTGAATTCAAATTCAGGTTCGGGCCAATGGCATCAGCACTTGTTCCGTTAAGTGATAAACAATTTCCGGGAACAGTATCGGCAAAACATTCATTATAAACAGTAATAAAATTTGTAAGTGTTTGTGTTGAAGTGCCAACTGAGTTAGCAGCTGTTAAAGTAACAGAATAAAGGCCAGGCGCTGCATAAAGCACTTTCGGATTCCGAAGTGTGGATGAAGATGGATTTCCTCCCGGAAAACTCCATGTTGAAGTTGTACTTTGATTTAATAAATTTGAATGGTCATGAAAATAAATGGTGTCGCGTGTGCAATGACTTACATTTTTATCAGCAGAAATTATTGCTTGCGGAATAGATGGTTCGTAAACAGGAGATTCCCAAACACTGCGGTCGGTTGCATTAATTACTTTTCCTTCTTTATAATCAATTAACACTTGTGTGCTACCAATACTTGCCGGCAATCCGCTGTTGTAAAGTTCCCAATCGGTCATCGAATTGTTTCTGTAATAAACAGCTCTGCGTGTTCCGATATAAACTCCACCATCAGTTCCGCGTTGGTGTTCAATGCAGGTGGGATATTCGCCATCCAGCATGGGTGTGGTAATGTTTGTCCAGTTGGTTCCGCCATCGGTGGTTTTAAAAACTTTATAACCATTCAAATTACTTTGTTGCGAACTCTGTTGAACACGCACCAGGAATAATTCGTTTTCGTTGGTACTGCTTACAGCAATATCAAAAGGAACTCCCAACGAAATATTGTTAAATACAGATGCTGCAGGTGTTACATCCATCCACGATTGACCGGCATTTGCAGTTCGAAATAATTTTTTAGCCCCGCTGTAACTCAGGTAATAACAAGCATAAATAACTGATGGATTGGTTGGTGAAACTTCAATGGATGTTATTATTCCATCACCAAAATTATAGAGCAACGAATAAGTGGTTCCCTGATCATCTGATTTCCAGATAGAGGAATCTTTACCAATATAAATGGTATTAAAAAGATTGGGATGAAATTCGAACTCGCTTGCTTCACCCACTATGTATGAATTATTCGGAATCAATGAAGTTCCGAGATTTGATAAATTAACGGTGCGGTCACCTGGAATTTTATGCCTTCCGTAATCAGAAAAAATAATGCGTGAGTCACCGTAATTCACTGCACCTAAAACATTATCGCCACCCATGGTGCTGAGCCAGCCATTGGTGTAGGTATTAAAATCTCGAAGCAATGTTCCGTTGTGATAAGTGCCGCCAACCATTACTTCGTTGCCTTCCCATTCGCCCATTCCGAAGCCCCAGAAATCTGTTCCGGCAATTCCGAATTGTTTTCGATTGAAAGTATCGCCGAGTGATTGCGAATAAAAAATTCCACCATCGCAACTGATCCACCAATCGTTACCATAAAAATGAATGTCGTGAATATCGGCATGCACATAATTTACTTTTCCGGAATGACTCCACTTCGATGGGCAAAACCAAGTGGAACCACCATCATAACTGATCCAGTGATTCACTGCACCCACATGCACTTCGTTCGAATCGAACGGAGAAACTTCCAATGCCAAATCATAATACCATTGCCCGCCATCATCACCACCATGATCATCCCATCCGCATAAATTTTTATTGGTACTTGTATCGGGCAACCCACCGGGCCCTGTGCCACAACATTGAAACGACCAACTCTCACCGGCGTCATGACTCACATAAATTCCATACAAACCGGTTCCGCCATCGGCTTCTCCGGTTGCCAGTGCATAAACAATATTCGGTGCAGCAGGAGTAACTGCAATTTCAGTTCGCTTTTGTTCATCAGGTGCAGCAGCAGTTGGATAACCATTAATAATATTTACAAAATTTTGTCCGCCATCATACGATTTATAAAATTCTGTTTTCACTCCGTTTAGTTTTATCGCATACATGATTTGCGAATTGGTTGGATGAATTTCAATTTCCTTCCACGCACTTGAATACTGCAACACCCAATTCGCACCACCATCCGTTGTATGATAAAATCCCTGATCGGCAGCCATCCACAATTCATCAGCATTCACCGGCGATTGAACTATGTCTCTGATAGTTTTTGCAGCAGCATTAAATGTTGCATCGCCTGTGATAGTCCATATTGCACCACCATCAATGGTTTTATAAACTTTTCCGGCACCACCGAAATAAACGATGTCGGGATTTGTACGGTCAATCTCCAATGCGATTACAGAACCGAGCATCATATCTTTTGTCAGGTTCACCCAGTTGTTTCCTTTATCAATACTTTTCCATACACCGGCATTGGCGGTTCCTGCATATAAAATATCGGTGTTCGAAATAGATTGTTCGGTGGTGTAAACATGCGCCGCACCTGCAGCATAACTTCTACCTTCGGCTTCTTTATCAAAATCAAACGGACCAATGCACTGCCAGTTGGCAGCTTTTTCTAATGCCGTTAGTTTGCTTTTTTCTAAATACTGAGTCTGATTATATTTTGCATCATCCAACAGTAAACCAAACTGCGAACCATTGTTATCACTTGAGTGAAGCATCATCCAGTGCTTGTAGTACTGGGTGTAATAATTTTTTTCGAACATATGTGTTTTGTAATACGCTTTAAATTTTTCTGAAACAATTCCGGGGTCGGCTGTAGGTTGAAACAGCAACTGCACCCATTCCGGCTCATTGCCTTTTAATTGCGGGGCAGCATATGGAATTTGAGCAAGTGAATTGAACGCCGATAAAAAGAAAATTGCAAAAAGTATTTTTTTCATTGAATGAGTTTGTAAGAGCGAATGTAATTTGTATGAAGAGTAATTGAAAAAATAAAAATGGGCTACTTCAATTAAGAAGCAACCCATTGAAAATTTTATACTTTATTATTTATTTCACTCAATCACCAACTTTCCATTCGCTCTGTTTTTTCCTTCAACAGAAATGGAATAGAAATAAATTCCGGCAGGTAAATCGTTCCGATTGAAATTGAATTGTGAAGTATTTATATTTTTCAATTCATTCATCTTCATTCCTAATACATTGTTGATTGTGAAATCATATGCGCCCTTCATTCCATCCACTACAATTGTTGTTGATTCTGAAAATGGATTTGGATAAGAAGAGACAGAAATATTTTCACCAGAAATAGTATTTACCGCTCCCCAAACATAGACATGACTTGTGGCTGTATTAGTTTGTATGGGCGTATTGTAATCGAAATAAATGAAAGCAGTATTATCAATAAATGTGTTCCATGCTATGTTTGGTTTTTGTTCAATGGTGAATTTTACAAATCCCTTGCTCTCCGGTTCATTGGTTGCACTATCCACTAAAAGTATCGGATTAAAAACCCATTTTAAAATTCCGGTTCCTGAAATATCAAAAGATTCGTACGGATGACTCGAAGCAATATTTACAACAGTTGTCGGATCAAGATACTGTGAAAGTGTATCTATTAAAATTACAAAATTAGTAGTGTCGTTACCCGTGTTTTGAAAATTGATGGTGTAAGTCAACACTGAATCCTGCAATGTAATTGGTCCTTCAGGAGAAACTTCTTTTGAATTTGGATCCATAGAGCCGGTAAGTATTTCTGAAAACTGCTGATGATTATTTGATGCGTTGCAATCATCATTGGTTGGATAAATATCATATTCGGTTTGCAATAAAGTTCCAATCGGAAGTGAAGCGGGCGTGTGAAAGAAAGCATGCAAACGATCGGGCCAGTTCCAACTTGGATTCGGAACATTGGGTACTTCCCATGTAAGTGTGTGTGCCGATAAATTATGAATCGGAAATGGCGCAATACTATCGAAGTAAATAAGATTCGCATCGTAAGTAAATACTACGGTAGCAGTATCAGTAAAAGCAATGGGAGCAGCATTGTGATACAAAATCCAGTAATGTTTATCGAAACCCGGATTAGCACTGTTCCATCCTGGATGTAAGCGCAAATCGAAATTTGCACCTGTTGTAACAAATCCAAAATTATTATTGGAAGCAGTATCGCCCACTGAAGGAAAATTAACGATTCCGGTTGCGGTACAGACAAATAAACTTCCGCAAACAAGTCCGCTGCTTGATGCAGTAAGCGAAAAACTACCTGATTGACTGGTTGCGATTTGATAATACCCATCGCTGTTACTGTAGGCATAATAATTTCCTGAACCAATAGTTGCAGTTATTACAATCCCTTGTACAGCCACTTCGCCTGAATCCTGAATGCAATTTGCATTGAGGTCGTTAAAAACTGTTCCTTCAATAATGTTGTTGCACGATGAGGCCATAAATGATTGTCCGGTTGTTACACATCCGGCATTGTCGGTTACAGTAACTGAATAACTTCCAGGAGCAAGACCTGTAATGGTTTGTGTGTTTCCGCCATTGCTCCACAAATAGTTAAAAGGTGCATTGCCGCTATACATAGTTGCAGTCATGGTTCCGTTGTTTCCGCAATTGGCAATGGTGCTGCTGATATATACATACGAATAAAAAGTAGAGTTATAAGATTGTATCAATGAGCAGCCACTGGTTTCAGTTACCGTAACAAAATAAATTCCGGCCTGCACATTTATTAAATCACTATCAGTAGAGCCATTGTTCCATGAATAAGTGTATGGAAGAGTTCCGCCACTTAAAGTCAAATTAATATTTCCGGAATTACCACATGAAGGATTACTCATGACCGATGTTAGCGAAAGCACATTTGAATCAGCAACAAATACACTTAAGTTTCCAATGCAAAAATTTACATCCGTAACCGTAACAATATAATTTCCGAATAATAATGACGATAAATCTTCAGTGGTTGCACCATTGCTCCACATGTAAGTGTATGGAGAAACTCCACCTGTAGCTGTCATATCAATGCTTCCATTTGCATTTCCGCAAGTTGCATTTAATAAGGATGCCGATATTACCGGACCATTAATATTTGCAATGGTTATTGGTCCACCACCCGGACAGTTAAGCGCATCGGTAATAGTTAAAGTATAAATATTTGCAGCGAGGTTAGTTAAGTCTTCAGTTGTTGCTCCGTTGCTCCATAAAAAAGTATAGGGTGGATTTCCGGCTTGCATAACAACATCTATACTGCCATCACTGTTTCCGCAAGTGGCATCAATATGCGATTCGGCGAAGGTTACCAGGCTGCCGGTGTTTTGAAGAAAGATACTTTGGGTGGTCATGCATCCCATTCCATCCACCACTGTTAAACTATAGTTTCCAGGAGGAAGGTTTGTAAGATTTGGAGTAGTGGCACCATTGCTCCATGTATAAATGAATGGAGGAAACCCGCCGTTGATGGCTGTAGTAATGGAACCATTGCTGTTGCCACAAAACGGATTAGTTGGCATCATAGTCAGAATAATAAAATCAACAGTAATGGCACCGGGCATTATCATTGTATCTGCATTTCCACCTGCGTCGGTTACAATTAATGTTACATCCCATATGCCCGGAGCAAAATATTGCACCATTGGATTTTGCAGATTGGAAGAATCAGGTAATGCGCCGGGGAAAAACCACCGCCACGAAACAGGATTGCCGGTACTTGAATCAATAAATGCAACCGTACTTCCCTGGCAAACAATGTTGGGTCCCGCAACACTGAAGTTTGCAGTAATCTGAGCAAATCCTTTTTGCGAAAAGGTTAATGAAGCAATGCAAATAATAATTGCATTAAAAATTGATTTTGAGTAAAATGATTTCATGAATTTTTTTTATTTATTAACTCAAACATAAGTTTTGATGAACTGAATTTGATTTTTGCTTTTTTAATTTCTTACACCGTCAGGGTTTTTTAAACATTTTTTTGTCGAAGTGATTTCAAAAATATTTTGAAATCATTTTTATAAAATCAACTTGTAAAAAGTTAAAAAATGTTTTAGCATAAACTGAAAGTTTTCTTTTTCTGTAATGTTCATTAACTTGCAAGCCAATGAATAAAATATTTTATAGTATCATCTTAATTCTGTGGAACAATATTTTAATTGCACAGATTCCAACTTTTAGTGAACACATTGCTCCAATAATTTTTTCAAATTGCACAAAATGTCATCGACCGAATAATATTGCGCCGTTTTCATTAACAAATTATAACGAAGTTTTTGGAGCAGCCAATTCGATTTTAGATGCCGTGAATAACAAGTTAATGCCTCCATGGCCACCCGATCCGGATTACCACCATTTTTTAAACGAGCGAGTACTTTCCAGTTCAGAAATCCAAGCTATTAACGATTGGGTTTCATTTGGTATGCCTTTAGGCGATACATCATTAATTCCTCCATTGCCAACTTTTATTGAAGGAAGTGAAATCGGTATTCCTGATGTTCAGTTTAATTTACCTGTTTATACATTAACTACCAATCAAGATGAATATCGATGTTTTGTAATTCCTTCACAGTTTTCGCAGGAGGTATATATTAAAGCTTTTGAGTTTTTACCTGGAAATAAATTGATTGACCATCATGCAGTAATTTTTTGGGATACAAGCGGAGTGTGTCAGCAACTGGATGATTCAACAATTGAACTGGGATATAATTCAGCCAGCTCTTTTGCAGGAACTGATAACGCACAAAAAATTTCCATTTGGGTTCCAGGATCACCACCCTTGATATTACCTCCAAATTTCGGCTATCGGATTCCGGCTAATGCAGATATTATTGTCCAGATGCATTACCCTGAAGCTAGCTTTGGATTGGTTGATAGTTCAAAACTTAATATTTTTTTGCAAAGTGGTATTAATATCAGAAATGTAAAACTCAAAACTACAATCAATATTATACATATCATTGATGGACCTTTGGTTATTCCTGCTGATAGTATTAAAACATTTCATGCTGAATCAACTATCCCAATAAATACTTCTGTTCTCGCTGTAATGCCCCACATGCACCTGCTTGGGAAAAATACGGTTACTTATGCCGTTCAACCTAATGGAGACACTATGAAATTAGTATCAATTCCCAGATGGGATTTTCATTGGCAGGGATTTTATGTTTATGAAAAATTAGTACTGTGGCCAACGAACACGATTATAAAATCTGAATTTACTTACGACAATACTTCTTCTAATTTATTAAATCCGAATTCTCCTCCGCAAACTGTTTATTATGGAAACGGAAGTGATAATGAAATGATGGTAACCGCTTTTTTAACTGTGCCATACAAACAAGGGGATGAAAATATTTTTCTTTATTCAGCCGATACATCTGTTTTTGAAAGTGAAATTTCAATTTATCCGAATCCTACAAATGGAAATTTTACTGTGAATTTTAATTTTATTAATGAACAAATAATTACAGCTTCCGTGTATAGTGTTACAGGAGCAAGGGTTAAAAATATTTTTAGTAATTTATTAATAAAACCTGACACGCATCAACAACTTATTAACCTGTCTGAGTTAACATCAGGAATTTATTTTTTGAAAATTAACAGCAATAATTTGAATATTGTAAAACGAATAGCCATAATTCATTAATTGTTTTAAAATGCATTTTCAAATTTTAATTAAACCTTTTCTATATTTGAAAATCATAATTCCTCAAAATCAGCCGTTAAATTTTTTATGAAAAAATTTTTTTCAGTTTTTGCTCTTTTGTTTTGCTCCAATTTTTTATTTGCGCAAACACCCACTTTTTGCGATGATATTGCTTTGATTTTATATGAGAATTGCACGGGTTGTCATCGTCCGGGAAATATTGCCCCATTCGAATTAATCACTTACACTGATGCATTCAATTCCGGCAATTTAATTTCAGATGCAGTAACCAATCATCGTATGCCACCCTGGCCGCCTGATCCGGACTTTAGTAGATTAGCACATGAACGCTTGTTAAGCCAGCAAGACATTCAAAAAATTAATGCTTGGGTTAGTGGTGGAATGCCGGAAGGAAATACAGCGAATTTACCTTCATTACCCAACTTTCCAATCGGTAGCCAAATTGGTATTCCGGATGATGTTTTGCAATTGCCCAATTATACTGTTGCGGTAGCAACAGATGATTTCAGATGTTTTGTAATTCCATCAGGATATATAGCAGATCAGATGATGAAGGCAATTGAATTTATTCCGGGTAACCTGGCCATTGTACATCACACATTAATTTATTGGGATACAACAGGAGGTTGTGCGCAATTGGATATTCAGGATCCAAATCCCGGCTACGAAGGATTTGGGGGTGTTGGCGTTTCTGCTGCTGAACTAATTGGGGCCTGGGTTCCAGGATCAACACCATTTGTATTGCCAACAGGCATGGGAATTAATATACCTGCCAACGCTGATATTGTTGTGCAGTATCATTACGCGCCGGGCAGTAACGGGCTGTCGGATAACTCTGTAATTAATTTCTTTTACCAAAGTGCAGGATTTATCCGACCTGTGTTTTTTAATGCGCCGTTAAATCATGTTGACCCAACTGTGTTACAGGAATGGCCATTAAACATTCCGGCCAATACTGTTAAAACCATGCATGAACAATTTTCGATTCCTTATGATTTATCTTTTATAGGTGTTGCACCGCACATGCATTTAATCGGAAAAACAATCAATGCGTTTGGTGTTACACCCACCAACGATACCATTCCATTTGTTTCAATTAACGATTGGGATTTTCACTGGCAGGGATTGTATCAGTTCAGAAAAATTATAAAGGTGCCAAATGGAACCATGTTATATTCAGTAGCTACCTATGATAATACTTTGAATAATTATAATAACCCTAACAACCCGCCTCAATTAGTTAACGCCGGCGAAGGCACCTTGAATGAAATGATGATTACTTTTTTTGAGTTCACCATTTATTTTCCGGGTGATGAAAACATTGTTATCGATAATTCGCCGTTGGTTGATATCAGCTCAGGAATTTCTGAATTGCAAGATCAAAATTCCGGTTTATTACTTTTCCCTAATCCGACTACAAATAAACTGATTACTGAATTTACCATTTCAGAAAACGGAAACTACTCCTTAATTATTAAAGATGTTTTAGGAAAAACTGTAAAACAATTATTTCCAAATCGAAAAATGGAAATAGGAAATTATCGGTTTCAGTATTCAATCGGAGAATTACCATCGGGCAATTATTTAGTAGAATTAAATGGAAATAGTAATGCTGCTTCCAAATTGATAATCTTTAAGTAAAAAATAGTTTGTAATCTTAATTTTTCCCGTAAAGAATTTAAGTTTCTTTGCGGGAAATTTTTTTTATGGAATTGAAGTTTGGAATGTTAACCGGAATGGCTTGTGTGATATGGCGAGCCTTTGAATTTTATATGGGATGGCCCGATAAAACTTTTGGGCAATACAGCGCATATATCGGAATTTTATTATTAGCAACAGGTACTTACATGGGTGTTCGGGAGATCAGATCAATAAATAATGGAATATTATTTTTTGGAAAATCCTTTTATAGCGGAATGGTTATTTGTTTTGTTGTTGCCCTGATGATGGGGATAAATGCCTATGTTTTCAATAGTGTTGTGGATACAAACAGAAAAGAAAAAATGGTTGCCCAATTTCAAAATGAAATGATCAAGCAAAAAAAATCGCCTGAAGAAATTAAACAGGTTGAAGAAAATGCCCGCGCTTATTTTTCGCCTATGGGTCAGGTTACAGCTGAATCAGGAGGTACTATGATTGCCGGGTTATTTGTATCCCTCGTTATATCGGCTTTTGTCAGGTCTAAAAAATCAACTACCAGTTAATAGCTGCCTTTTTTTGTTGTAGCAGAATTTCATTCGTTTTAGAAAAGTGTTTGCAACCAAAAAAACCGTTGTATGATGACAATGGTGATGGATGTGCGGCTTTCAGAATAAAATGTTTTGAATGATCAATCAGCAATTCTTTGTCCTGCGCAAATCGCCCCCACAACAAAAACACCACTCCTGATTTTTCTTTCGAAATGGTTTCTATCACTTTATCAGTAAACTGTTCCCAACCTTTTTTATGATGCGAAGCAGGTTGATTGGCACAAACAGTCAACAACGAATTCAACAATAACACTCCTTGCTTTGACCATCGTTCTAAATTTCCAAGTACAGGAATTTCATTTCCTAAGTCGGATTTAATTTCTTTAAAAATATTTAGTAACGATGGTGGCGGCTTCACTCCATCAGGAACTGAAAAACACAAGCCATGTGCCTGACCATCACCATGATAGGGGTCTTGCCCTAGTATCACAACTTTTACATCATTAAATGGCGTGAGATTAAAGGCATTGAATATTAACGAACCTGCAGGATACAAAATTTGTCCTTCCGCCTTTTCTTGCAGCAAGAATTTTTTCAGTTCTAGGAAATAAGTCTTGGTGAATTCTTCCTTCATCACTTGTTTCCAGCTTTCTTCCAATACGGGATTAATATTTAGTGTAGTTAAATTTTCTTGCACAGTCATATTTGAATTGAATGCAAACAAACCTAAATGATTCTGAATTAATGTCTTCAATCTTTCTGAAACCTTGTTTTATTTTAGCCATAAAGCATTGACTTGCTTTAATATATTTGCGGCGCTAAAAAATTCAAGTTCAGTATTAAAAAAAGATAAAAAATAATTCAGGTCCGGTAGCTCAGGGGATAGAGCAACAGCCTTCTAAGCTGTGGGTCATTGGTTCGATTCCAATCCGGATCACATCCAGTACAATTTATTTTCATAGTTAAATTACTTACTCATTGTTATTTGTTAAAAAGAGTCAGATACCCGAGGCAGGCATGGGTTTGTACACTGATACATTAATTAAAAAAGACGATAAGGTTTTAGAATACATAGGCGAAATTATCACCTGGGCCGAAGCCGAAAAACGCGATGATGATGGAAAGGGCGGTTATGTTTTTTACATCACAAAGTATAAATGCATTGATGCATATGCCGAACCCAAAAACCTGGCGCGCTATGCAAATGATGCACGCGGATTAACGCGGAAAAAAGGTTGCAGAAACAACAGTTACTATGCAGTGCGCAATCGCAGGTCATATATTATTGCAAGCCGTCACATAAAACCAGGGGAAGAAATTTTTGTTTGGTACGGGTCTGATTATTGGTTGCCATGGATAGAAAGTATTAAGGCCCAAAAGAAAAAGAAGCGGGCTGAGGAAAAAGCAAAAGCAGCTCATAAAAAAATTATTATAAAAGTGGAGCCGCATCATCACCCGAAGAAATCATCGCGATAGCATGTGTTCGAGGCGATTGGAAATTGCTTTTCCGATTGCTGAATTTCCAAAATCTCTTTGTAACAGGTACGCTTCTGAAACTTTCAGCGCATCCAGTTCAAACATTTTTCGGTATAGCGATGAAGCAACTTCAGATAAATTATTTTCTGAACCCAATGAAATAAATTTCAGATTTTCACTGGAAGAAACATTTTTAAAATCTTCTTCAAATCCAATTACTGCAATATTTTTTTTAACAGGAATTTCACTTTCAGTATGAATTTGAAAAACTGGTGTTGCAGGCGAATAATGTTTGTACTTGCTTCCGGGAGTTGCAAGCTCAAAGGATAAAGTATCAATCACTTTTACATTTTCATTTCGCAAACACCATTCAATATCTTCCTTGCCAATTACCCCCGGTCGAAGAATTTTGATTTCATCTTTGTTTCGACAATCGAGAATAGTTGATTCCAAACCAATAGAACTTGCACCACCATCTAAAACTCCCTCAATTTTTTTTCCTAAATCAGCTTCCACCATTTCAGCAGTGGTAGCACTGTATTTTCCTGATGTGTTGGCTGATGGTGCGGCTAATGGAAATGAAATTTTTTTAAGCAGTTTCAATAATAATTCATGCATCGGAATGCGAATAATAACATGCGCCGAACCTCGTGTGGCTGCTTGTAAAGATGAAGGCATATTTAATGGCAATAAAAAACTGACCGGCCCCGGAGTAAATTGATTGACCAACATCTCAACATATTTTGGATAAGAAGCCAGAAATGGTTTTGCCTGAACAAAAGAATAAAAATGACAGATGAGCGGATTGTCAGTTGGGCGATTTTTTATTTCATAAATCCGTTCAATGGCTTTTTTATTTGTCGCATCAGCCGCTAAACCGTAAACAGTTTCAGTGGGAATGGCAATGACACCCCCTTTGTATAAAATTTTGATCGCTTCTTCTACTGATAGTTTCATTTCAACTTAATATGAAAAAACAGATGAAATTTTATATCGAATAAGGGAGAAAAATCGTATTAATTCCTTTTCATTTAATGAGTCATCTTTCAAAACCAACACAGCAATTTTTTCATTTCCGTTTTCAATAATAAATGCATTTCCGTTCGCCGATTTCTCAGTCAGACTGAAAGTTTTAACATTTCTGTGAGAAACAAATTCATTTTTGGTGCGGGATAAATTTGCCTGATTTGTTAATTCATTCTGTGCAAATTCTTCAAGTACTTTTTTATTTATTGATACCGATTTATCAAAATGCGCCACCACATAATTGTTGCTTTGCATTGATGTCCATTTTTGATAAATGAGATTTGAAGTTGGCAAAGTATCGTAAGAAAATTGAGGAAAGCCGGGCATTGGAACAGCAATCACGCTGCACGGATAAACATACAGCCAACCTTCTTCACTGATGTCGTTGTAATAGGCATCAACTGGCTCTACATTAAATCCCCTTTTGCGCAGCAATGAAATTATTCCTGAATCGCCTGTTAAATGTGCCGCACCAAATGCTGCGAATGTGCTATGTGTTACTATTAAACTTTCAATATTATCGGCCATCCCTTTATTACGCTGATACAAAATCTGATTCACAAAATCAGCAGGCCACAATTCATTTTCTTTATTATTAATTAAAACTTCCAATTCACCATTTATATAATGCATGATGAAAGTATCAACCTCGGATTTATTGTTTCCTTCCCGAATGGATTTCATTAACATGACAATCTGCTCTTCAATGGAAAGAAAATTAAAAACATCTAATTGAGTTTGCAGCATTTCCAAAGCATATACTTTTTTACCCGAGCGTTTTGCCAGCAATTCAAAATACTCATCTAAAAAACAGGCATTCGGATTTTCAGAAGAAGTATCATTCAGTAGTTCGTTATTCGACAGCATAGTAGCCAGGTAAATTGGTTTCATTCTTTCAAATAAGCTCAGCGGAAAGCCGGTGGCAGATTGAGTTTTTTGTTGCAGCGAATCATATTGATTTCTCGAAAGATAATTTTCAATGGTTTTTCCGCTGTCCATCATCATACTACTGATTACCGTCTCACTGTTTAAGTCATCTAATTTTAATTCCATTGCAAATGACTTGCATCGCATAAAACAATGCAAAACCGAATCGCTGAAATGAAAAGCTCTTCGGTCGCGGGTATGCATTGTTCCATATAAATAGGAAGATTGATGCAATCCATTGCCTGAAATTCTCCAGAGTAATGAACCGCTGGTAGGTGCCTTTTCAGCTATGGCAAATTCTGAAAACAAAAAAAAAGAAAGTATCAGTACCCGCATATTCAATCGGCCTGAATATCGTCAAGCATTTTTTTACATTGTAAAAGATAGTTGTTATCATCTTTTACTTTGGGTTTTAAAGTGAGCGCTTTTTTTAAAGTTTCGTTGGCTTTCGGATCCAATTCAATATTTTGATAAGCCTTCGCTAAATCAAGATAAAACAACACATTTTCTGAATCGAGGCTAATGGCTTTGTTGTAGCAATCAATGGCTGTTTTCACATCGGCACCTTCTGGCAAACCACCGAATAATGAATTAGCAACTGCACGCTCGGCAAAATTTAAATTTGCCACTTCATAATTCCACTTTCCTAACACATGCCATGCGCCTGCGTGATTGGGATTGTATTTAATCGCAAGATCTGCATAGTTTTTTATATCGCGACTGGCGGCAACTTTATCTTTGGAGCCGCTGATTAATGCCATTCGTCCCATGGCTACTGCCATTACAAAATTAGATTCAGCATCGGCCGGATTTAATTTTAAAGACTTTACGGCATACTGTTTTGCCACCACAAAATATTCTTTCTTTTTATTTTCATCAGCCTGTCGGTTTCCTATTCTGGAACACATTAAACTTGCGTGCCAGGCAGCTTCATAATTATTCGGATCGCTTTTTAAAGCGCCTTTAAATTTTTCAAGCGCATCTTCTTCCTTCGTTTGGGCTAATAAATCTTTTCCCTGCTTCACTAACAGTGGTGCATCGGATGATTGTGCTATTAAATATTGAAAAGAAAACAATAGAAAAGCAATTGCAATAATTTTTTTCATGGTGTTAAATTAATTTAAACTGAAAGAGTTGAATGATTGGTTTCAATAATAAGGAGAAATACATTTTTTTAAGAAGAAATTTTCATGCGGTCAATAATCGGATTTATTTTTTTAAACCACAATGGTGGAAAGAGGGCTGTATAAAATGAACCGAAATAACCACTCGGTAAAACAGGACTTTCGGTGTAAGATTTTAAAGTATGAAATGGTTTTGAAGCATAATAATGATGATCGGCGTGTCGAGATAATTCTAACAATGAAAACCGGCTCAATAAAAAATCTGATTGCCAACTGTGAGTAGCATTCACCCGTTCGTTTTCATTCCGTTCCAAACCATAATGTTCAATGTAGTTGGTATATTCTAAAAGAAAAATGGCCACTAAGCTGTGCAGTAAAAATGCAAGCAGAACTATTGGACCTAAAAAATAACACAGCAAAATGCAACTTGTGATTTCCAGTATCGAAATCATTAAAACAAAATTTAGAATTGAGAAAGAAGATTTATTTTCATTTTGCAACCGATTGGATTCAATTCGAAAAGAACTGATGAATTGGGCAGGAACAGTTCTTAAAAAAAAATGATAAACCGATTCTCCATATCGCGCAGTAGCCGGATCTTTTTTTGTACCCACTAATTTATGATGACACTTTATGTGTTCGATATAAAAATGACCGTAGTTGACTAATACTAAATTCCAGATTCCGATTATTCTTAAAAATTTTTCTTTCCGATGAATTAATTCATGCGCCGATGTGATGCCTGCCATTCCACTGTTTAATCCGGTTGAAATTGCAGCAGTAATTATCCAACCTTCCGAAATAATTCCAATTCGCATTCCATATATAAAACTAATAACACACGCTGTTAAAGTTAATGGATGAAGTAGTAAAATCAGGTTTGAAATAAACGGTGAGGCATGATTGTCCTTTTTATTTTCAGCTAAAAATCCTTCTGAAAAAATCAGAATCACTAATCCATAAAACGCATTCATCGTAGTAAAAATCCCACCCGATAAATTTCCGATTATGACCAGTGGAACCGGTGAAAGACTTAATAAATAATTGAATGCCGATGCAGATTTCATTTTTGTAAATGTAATTTCAAAGTTAATCTGCGAAATTTTTTTTTATTCAATAAACCCCGCTTGAAATCTTCACACAGGAAAATACTGCAGTTACTGAAAACATTTTATACATTTCGAAAAATCCAATAACCAATGAAACGATTTTTACTCACGGCTTTTCTTTTCAATTTAATTTTTACAACCGAAATTTCTGCACAGTGTCCGGGGTGTTTAATTAATACCGGATTTACATCACCGGGCATTTATCCCAATCCTTTGCCTGATGGAACGCAGGGGCAGCCTTATGATCAGGATGTAACCTTTGTCATGTTTACAGATACAAGCGGATTTACTGTTAACTATTTTAAAATTTTAGGAGTAAATAATCTTCCCTTTGGTTTAAACTGGCAGTGCAACAGCACCGGAAATGGTTGCCAATACGATCCTCAAGTAAGTATTTACGGTTGTGTAAAAGTTTGTGGAATTCCATTGCAAACCGGAACTTTTACAGTTGCAGTAAATGTGGTTGCAAATTTTCCTTTTCCGGTTGGTGATCAGTATTCAACTATTGATATAGTTGTTACAATTTTGCCTGCTTCAGGAGGCAATAGTGGATTTTCTTATACTCCTCTTGGTGGCTGCGATTCTGCGACAATTGATTTTTTGGCACTTATAACAAGCGCAACAAATCCGGTAACTTATAACTGGGATTTTGGAAATGGAAATACAGGAACACAAATAAGCGAAACACAAACTTATACTGATTCGGGTAATTATGAAGTAACCCTTCAAACAGAAATTCTCGGATTTATATTAACCGATATTGCAGTGAATTCGGTAAACAACAATTGGTGTGGCGATGTGGAGGAGCCAAATATTTTCGGTTGTCAGGGCGATCCAGATTTAGTAGCCGTTATTACCGATGCCGGCGGAAATACTTTGTATACCTCACCCGAGTTAACCGATCAAAATTCTGGTAGTTGGAATGGTTTAAACATTGCATTAAGTAACCCACCATATTCAATAACTATTTGGGATATTGATGTTATTTCGGCAAACGATAATCTCGGCTCATTTGCTTTTAACGGAAATGCAGCTGGAAATTTCCCATACAATGGCGCTGGTGGTACAAGCGGTTCTTTAAATATCGGAACAACAATACTTTCCACTTTTAATGATACTTCGATTATTCATATTTCAAATTCGCCGGTTATTCCTGTAATTTCTATTTCGCCAAATGATTCTATTTGTTTTGGCGATAGTGTTAGCTTATCAATTAGCAACAGCAATGGTGATGCCGTTCAATGGATTCAAAATGGTTTGGAAATTATCAACGGAACAAATAATCAGATTTCAGTTACTGAAACTGGTGCATTTGCTGTTACTGTTATAAATACTGATGGATGTGCCTCCTATTCTGATTCAGTTATTATCACAGAATTACCAGCGTTACCAGCTATTAATTTTCAGATTTCAAATGATACGCTCACTGCTTTTTTAACCCAGTACAATTTACAGTGGTGTTTAAATGGATTACCAATTTCAGGAGCTACAAGTTCGGTATATGTTTATACACAAACAGGCGACTATTATTTAATTGCTATTGATGAATTAGGTTGTCAAAGAAGTTCTGATACATTTCATTTGAATTTTGATTTTATAATAAATGAAGATGATGAAAACGAGCTATCAATTTATCCTGTTCCTGCACAAGATTTTATCCATGTTGAACTAATAGAAGGCAATATTGAAAATTTAAAAGTTTCAATAAACGATATTTCCGGAAAAAAAATTATTGCATATGATATTAAAATGGCAACCGTGATGAAAAAAAATGTTTTTACAATTGATACAAAAATCTTGACGAATGGAATTTATTCGTTAAAAATTCAATCTGATAAAAAAGTGATAAATAGAAAAATTATCGTTCAGAGATGATGCCTGACTTGTTTTTGAGGCAAATAATATTACTTTTGGACAGGCAAAATTTATAGATTTAATAAAATTGCTACATTGCAAACGAAAAATGATTCATAGATGAAACAAACTTTACTCGCGGTAATACTGATTTTTACTATGGGAATAAAAAGCTGGGGACAATGTACTCCATCTTGGCCTACTGGGGGCGGAACAGGAATATCACCAGACAGCGTAACCAATCTTCCTCATGCTTTTGAAGGAGTTGCATACGATGCTACCATTCAATTTAAAGCTCCATTGGATACACTTTATCAGGGCACAATTCCCGTTACGATTGATGATATTACAATAACAGGTGTAACCGGTTTAAGCACAATTCCCAATATTTCTCCGTTTACTTATGTTCCAAATCCAGCTAATGGCATTTTTCCGGGTGGCAGTGTAAGTTGCATCAACTTAACAGGTACTCCTTCTATTGGAAGCGCCGGCACATACAATTTAGCTGTTGCAGTAACTGCACATGCTCACATAACAGGAACCACACAACCTTTAACACAATCCTACACAATCACTTATTATAAAATTGTGGTTGAACCCAATACCGCTGTTCCTTCAATAAGTAACAGCAAATTTGATTTATCACAAAATTTTCCGAATCCTTTCAACTATAAAACAAATATTTCATTTAACATGCCAGCAAAAGGTTATGCAACATTTAAAGTTTTTGATTTGATTGGTAATGTACTTTATGAAAAATACATTGATGCAAAAAGTGGTATCAATACAATAAATTATGATGCTTCGTCATTATCAGAAGGCGTTTATTTTTATTCAGTAAGTACATCCGCAGGTTCGTTAACCCGTCGATTAATTATTGACAGAAAATAAATTTTCGTTAATACTTTTTCGTTGTTAAATGAAGTTAGAATTTTTTTACTATGTAATCCCATAGTAAAATTATTTTTTAAAAAGCACTGATTAGCTAAACAAAGTTTAACCGTCATGAAAAATTTTTTAAAACAATTTACATGCTTAGTTGTCAATGTAATTGGGTTGGTTTCTATCTCTCAGGCGCAAATTGTTATTCCAAATGCTGGATTTGAACAATGGGATTCATCAGGTTCACCAGCCCCTTTTAATTGGCTGCAACCTACTGATTGGTCATCAACTAATCCTGTAACTGAGTTTATAGGGGCCGGAATTTCAAAAACAACCGATTCTCACAGCGGAAATTTTGCTTCGCAAATCAGAACTTTAAATGTATTCGGCACTAACAGGGCCGGTGGATTAGTATGCGGTAAAGCAAAAACTGAAACTTCGCCTTCATACACAATTTTCCCAATAACAGGAGGTCAAACTGTAACCGGAAAACCAATTAATGTAAGGGGTTTCTATAAATTTTCTTCAGTTACTTCCGGCGATTCTGCCTGGGTAATTGTAATTAATAAAAAATGGAATGCCTCTCTTAACGCACCTGATACTATTGGATTTGGAATAAAGAAATTACCTCTTGCAGGTGGATATGAATTATTTGAAGTAGCAATCAGTGATTGGAATGCAGCAGTTAATCCCGATTCAATAGTTGTGGCTTTTTTCTCATCAAACCCTGATTCGGCATTAGCTGGCGGAATATTTTTTGTTGATCAAGTAATTATTGATTTCGCTACTTCGGTTGAAACTCCTGATGATAAAATTATTGGAATTAATATATTTCCAAACCCAACTGATGGAATTATAAAAATTAATTTTAATAAACCGGGTTCTTTCGAACAACTACAAGTTATTTCTTCAACAGGTAAAATAATATTGACAAAAAACATTTCTGGCCTTCAATCCTATTTATTAGATATTGAAAAATTACCCGTTGGATTATACCTGCTTGAATTTAAAAACGAAAAGGGTGAAGTATTCAGAAAAAATATAGTGAAATCATAAAACTTGTTTTAAGATAAGTGTACAAGCTTTGAAGAAAAAAGCAAAAGGAATTGATTTTAATTCTTATTCAATTGTACCTATCATATGAAGTGAAATAAAATTGTTTATTCAATCACCACTTTTCTCAAATATTTTTTTTCGTTCACCGAAATACTGAACAAGTAAATGCCACTTGCTAAATTCAATTGGCATTTATTGAAGTGCATCTGATAACCTCCTGTGTTTTGAAAAACTGTTCGATTACTTCCTTTAATTTCTCTACCGGTAATATCCATTAACTGCAAACTAACATTTCCTTCCTGCATTAATTCATAAAAAACCGTAAACTCATCACTTGACGGATTTGGAAAAACATTCAGTCCCAATAAACTTTCACCATCTGAAGCATCGTATCTTCCTGCTCCGGTTTTTGTAATGGTAAACTGATCAGGAATGCTGCCATCAGTTGCAATGAATTTGCAGGAAAGATTATCGCCATTAATGTCCAACACAACACTGCAATTAAGTGTGTTGTTCGAAAAAGCCATACAAGGCATTGGCCATCCTGATTGTGGACCACCCGGTGCTTTGCCACCTGTGCCAGCCACTACATAAATAGTTCCATCGTAAGGCGGTGTTTTTGTAAATGTGTTTGTTGCTGTATTCACTTTCATAGCTGGAGTGAAAGTGTTAGCTAAACCATAATGCCCTTTGATTAAATAACTTCTTTCGTTTACATGCGAATGTCCGGTTAGCACCAGATCAACATGATATTGCTCAAGCAGTGGAATAATGTTTTGCCGCATGGCAATCAGTTCTGCATCTGAATCACTGTTGTGAGTTCCTTTTGTATATGGTGGATGATGCCAATAAACAATGGTCCATCGTTGTGTATTTGCTGCTAAATCCGAAACAAGCCATTGATACATAGGGCTCGAAGAATTATTTAATGCTCCATAACTATCTAAAGTTATGAAGTGAATATTCGCATAATTGTATGAATAGTATTTTTCAGAACCGGATGCAACACCTCCGGCTTCAGCTGCAATAGGCATAGTAAAGTTGTCGTAATAAGGCCAATTTGTTGTTAGAGCAGAAGCGCTTTGATAACCAACATTTGCATAATCATGATTTCCAGGTGCAGGCAAAACCGGAAAATGTTTAAACTGACTTCCGAAATAACCAAAAACATTCGTTTGATAATTTGCATCTGTTCCTGTTTCATAAGCATTATCACCAAGCCAGATAAACAGATTGGTATAAGTTGAACCGGTGTAATTCATGTACGCATCTCGTACAGCAGCTTCAATGGTTGTGGCGGCACCAAAATCACCAAGTGCCCAAATGCGAACAGGTGTTAAACTGCCTGATACTGGTGATGTACTAAAATAATTTTCAGCGTCGCCCTGCAATACCGTGTTGCTGTTTCCGATTTGATAATAATATTTTGTGGCTGATGAAAGTCCGTTCAGCTGAACAATATGTTCTGTTGTAACAGTGGAATTTGTTGTTGAAGAAGTGTATGAACCCAAAGTTGTTCCGAATGAAACTTTACTGTCCGTTGCAATATCAGTTCGCCAACGAATAACAATTCCAATTGGTGTAACAGAATTTAAATAAGCTCCCCGAATTAGAACAGAACTTTGAACAGAAAATCTTGCTACTAACCTTAATTTAAAACTAACATCAGAACTTGTGGCAGCATTCTGATGTACTTCAACCGCAATAACATTTGTCCCAGAAATAAGTGATGATATATTTAAATCGGTATTGAAGTAAGTTGATTCTTCTGCTCCTGCAGCAGCAACCGGTGAAAGGGTTGTATATGAAATTGTTCCAGTCGGCATATTGCTTCTGAAAACTTCCACACCATTAATGTAAACCACTGCGCCATCATCGCGCATCAATTGCATTTTTAAAAAATTATAAGCCGAAGGATTAGAAACAGTAAATGTTTTTCTGAAATAAGTAGTTATATATTTTGCAGTTGAACTTGGCCCGTAACTCACCACTGTTACTTCATCACCATCACCATAACCTAATTGTGCCGCTACGGATGCCCATGTTCCATCGTTGAATGAAGTTGAAGTCCATGCAGTGCCCTGGTTTGTTCCATTATCAAGATATTTCCAAACTGCATTTGTTGCAACTAAGGAATCTGTAAATGATACAGAAGTACCTGTAGTAAATGTTTGCACTGAAGACCAACTGCTAATCTCTATACCACAAATACTCTGTACCTGCCAATCATAAATGGAAGATGCCGATAACCCACTAATTAAATTGGTATTTGTTGATGAAGTAGTTGCGGTCCATGTTGAAGTTCCTGCTACTTTGTATTGAATATTATATCCGGTAGCTCCTGTTGAACCAGTCCAATTTAGTTGAGCGGAATTTGAAGTGATGGACGATGAAATCAGGTTTACCAGAATTGAACAAGGTGAAAGTGTGGTGAATGCTGATGAAGATGAAAAACTACTTGTACCTGAAGCGCAAACACTTTGAACCTGCCATTCATAATTTGATGAGGAACTAAGCAGACTGATTGATTTGTTATTTGCAGTTGATGTGGTGCTGGTCCAGGTTGATGTTCCTGCAATTCTGTATTGTACATTGTATGAACT
Source organism: Chitinophaga pinensis (assembly GCA_945903305.1). GTDB lineage: Bacteria > Bacteroidota > Bacteroidia > Chitinophagales > UBA10324 > UBA10324. The sequence continues at coordinate 1,157 of CAMDOA010000015.1, read as the reverse complement.
TGCTGATGCGATTGCATCCCAATTGAGTAAAGCAGTCGAGGAAGTTATTGATGTTGCGGAAAGAACAGTTGGAATTGTGCAGGCCACACCAATATTAAAAGGTGCACCACTGTTCCAGTTCCAGTGGCTTCCGGTAATTGTTCCGTTTATTGTTGTGGTTCCAATACCGGTAACTGTGGTTGCGCATTTGTCGTTCATCCCCCATCTTGCAACTAATCCGGATTGAGTGGTTGTGATTTGTGAATTAATATTGTTCAGAATTTCTGATTGAGTTTTTGCTGTATTCCATATTCTTGCCTCGTCAATTCTACCATTAAAAAATCCTGAAGCAGTCCCCGTTGATGTCATTGCACTTCCGATTCCAGCATGTTCAATACTTAATGACAGCACTGCACGATTTACAACAAGTGTTGATTCTAAATTTCCATTGAGATAAATTTTCCAGTTTACACCGTCATAAGTTGCAGCAACATGATACCAAACATTTGTTTGGATAACTGTAACACCTGCAACAGGATGATTCAACCCGGGTGCTGGCTGGCCGTAGCCTTCTTCAAAGTCAGCAACAATTTTATTGTCGCTGGCTCTTATACCAAGAAAATAATTAATGTCTTTGGTGGTTCCATTAGTTCCATCATTTCTTCCTTTAGAAATAATTGGTATTGCTGTCACTCCTCCTGTGCCTGTGCTGGTAGTAGTACCTGTTCCTTCTCTTCTGAACCAGCATTCCAAAGTATATTGCGACAAACCGAGCGATGCATTATTACCAAAGGTGACATATGAATTTGTTCCACCAAATTGTAACGATGAATTGCTGTTAAGTGGTGTGAAAGTTGAACCGGCAATCCAGGTAGGCGTGTTTACCAAAGTTCCGTTTACTGCGGTTCCTGCTGAACCGGTATTAGCAGCAACTGTTCCTGTATTTTCATTTAAACTGTATCGGCCTGTTAATCCGGTTGCGCTGCTTATTTCAAGAGCGAGGTTGTTCTGAATATCAGCCTGAGTGCGTGAATAATTCCAGATGCGGACTTCATCCAGCTTTCCATTAAAAAATCCTGAAGCGACTCCGGTTGAGTTCAGTGCAGTTGCTAAAGAAGCATGCTGTATGCTTAACGATTGCGGTAAACGATTCACAGCAAGTGTTGCTTCTAAATTTC
>CAMDOA010000014.1 GCA_945903305.1 Chitinophaga pinensis | reverse complement strand
TAATAATACACCTGCACCACTGATAATATCGGCATTGTTCATTCGGAGAGTTGTTATTTAAAAGGTAAACGAGTTACAAAGGGCATCAATTAATTACAATTTTAGTGACTTCTTTAAAAGCAAGTCACTAAATTAAAATTTAGTTTTCATTCCTCCATCGCCTTCTCAATGTTTTTATCCGGAATCAACCACATAATGGCAACTCCAAGAAATATTATTACTGAAATTACAGGATAAACAAAGGCGGTGGCAATAGTTGTCAGATAGGCGAACATCGAAATAATTCCTTTTTCGATTGCTTGTTCAGTGCGTCCATCATTTTGTCATGAAAGTGATCATGAGCTACAATTGCTTGTTGTAAAATGTAATATGACAGTCCGCTTACTAATAGCAAAGTAGCATAAACCACAACTGAAATTTTATCGAAATTATTTTCTCCTACCCATTTTGTAGCAAAAGGCATTAACGATAGCCAGAAGAGTAAATTCATATTCGACCAGATTATCCGGCTATTCACTTTTTTAACTGTATGAAGCAAGTGATGATGGTTTCCCCAATAGATGCCGACAAAAACAAAACTGAGTAAATAACTTCCAAGTTCAGGAAAAATGTGTTTCACCGACTCCCAATCGGTTGACTCCGGTGTTTTTAATTCCAACACCATGATGGTGATTATGATAGCGAGTACTCCGTCGCTGAAAGCTTCTAATCGTGTTTTGTTCATACTTTAATTAATTGAAGTTTCACGAATGTAAAAATCTCAAAGAATTCCGTTCAAAAAAATTTCTTCATTAAAATCATGTCAATTAAAGAAACCGTACGCCATTATTTCACTTAAACATCCCAAGGCATCATCATTGTCTAACCAACAATTTTTCCACTATCAACCAACAGGCAACCAATAACAATTGCAGTTAATTACATTTGTTCCCCTTTTAAAAAGTGATAAGCGCCATACTACATGTTAGGATTTCTCTCTAAATTATTCGGTTCCAAATCCGATAAAGACATTAAAGAATTACAACCACTCGTTGCCCAGGTCAATGAGTTCTTCAATCAATATGCGTCCATCAGTCACGATGAGCTTCGGAATAAAACAAAAGAATTCCGCACCCGCATTACCGAATTCGTGAAAGAATTGGATGATGAAATTGATTCCATAAAAGAAGAAGCGGAAAAAGACGAAACTCCTTTCGATAAAAAAGATGAGCTATACAATGAGATAGATAAACTAGAAAAAGAGCGCGACAAAAAAATTGAAGAAGTACTCATGCAGATTTTGCCCGAAGCATTTGCAGTGGTAAAAGAAACTGCCCGACGCTTCTCACAAAACGAAACGCTTACAGTAAATGCAACTGAACTGGACAGAGAGTTTGCAGCCAAAAAAGATTTCGTAACCATCAACGCAGATATTGCAACTTATAAAAATGAATGGAATGTTGCCGGAATTCCAACCAGATGGAACATGGTTCATTACGATGTTCAGCTCATCGGAGGAATGGTGCTGCATCAGGGAAAAATTTCGGAGATGGGAACCGGAGAAGGAAAAACTTTGGTGTCTACACTTCCTGCATACCTCAATGCATTGCCAGCACTCGGTGTTCACTTGGTAACCGTGAACGATTACCTCGCGCGTCGTGATTGTGAATGGAATGGTCCGATATTTAATTTTCTTGGAATAACTACTGATTGCATTGATTATCATCAGCCGCATTCACCCGAGCGAATCAAAGCTTACAATGCAGATATAACTTATGGAACCAACAATGAATTTGGTTTCGATTACCTGCGTGATAATATGAGTCGCACACGCGAAGAATTGGTGCAGCGCAAATTGCATTATGCCATGGTGGATGAAGTGGATAGTGTGTTGATTGATGATGCACGAACTCCACTCATTATTTCAGGGCCGGTTCCGAAAGGCGAAGACCAGGAATTTCATAATCTGAAACCGCGCATCACAAAAATTTATGAAGCGCAGAAAAAAGTAGTGAATGCCTTTTTGAATGAAGCGAAAAAAAGTATTGAAGCGAAAAAAGACGGACCAAAAGAAGGCGAAGGAGGGTTAGCACTCCTGCGTGCAGCTCGAGGATTACCAAAGAACGGAACACTCATAAAATATTTAAGTGAAGAAGGTAATCGTGCAGTGATGCTGAAGACAGAGAAATATTATATGCAGGATCAGAGCCGCGAAATGCCGAAAGTGGATGCTGAATTGTTTTTTCACATAGATGAGAAAAACAACAGCGTTGAATTAACTGATAAAGGAATTGAACTGATTACTGCTGACGGCGAAGACAAAAACTTTTTCGTGATGCCCGATGTGGGCGCTGAGATTGCCGAGATAGAAAGATCAGAAATGAACGCTGATGAAAAGCTCGCGAAGAAAGATTTGTTGCTGCAGGATTTCAGTATCAAGAGTGAGCGTTTGCATTCTGTACAGCAATTATTAAAAGCCTATGCCTTGTTTGAAAAGGATGTGGAGTATGTGGTGATGGATGGAAAGGTGAAAATTGTGGATGAACAAACGGGTCGCATACTCGAAGGTAGAAGATACAGTGATGGATTGCACCAGGCCATTGAAGCAAAAGAAAATGTGAAAGTGGAAGCAGCGACACAAACTTTTGCAACAGTTACACTTCAAAATTATTTCCGTATGTATCACAAACTCGCGGGTATGACCGGTACAGCTGAAACTGAAGCAGGTGAGTTCTGGAGCATTTATAAACTGGATGTTATTGTTGTTCCGACCAATCGCGCTATTGTTAGAAAAGACATGGAAGATTTTGTTTTCAAAACCAAGCGTGAGAAATACAAAGCTGTTATTGATGAAATAGAAAAATTAACAAAGGAGGGAAGACCTGTACTTGTTGGAACAACATCAGTGGAAGTTAGTGAATTGCTTGCGCGAATGTTAAAACTTAAAAATATAAAACACAATGTTCTGAACGCAAAACAACATCAGCGCGAAGCAGAAATTGTTGCGGAAGCAGGACTGAAAAGCGCTGTGACTATTGCAACAAATATGGCTGGTCGCGGAACAGATATAAAACTTGGTTCAGGAGTAAAAGAAGTGGGTGGTCTCGCCATTATAGGAACAGAACGACACGAAGCACGAAGAGTGGATCGTCAGTTGCGCGGTCGTGCCGGTCGGCAGGGAGATCCGGGTTCTACACAGTTTTATTGTTCGTTGGAAGATGACCTGATGCGGATTTTCGGGTCCGATAGAATTGCGGGATTGATGGATCGAATGGGTTACAAAGAAGGTGAGGTGATTCAACACAGTATGATTACCAAATCCATTGAGCGGGCACAGAAAAAAGTGGAGGAAAATAATTTCGGTACCCGAAAAAGATTATTGGAATACGATGATGTGATGAATGCGCAACGCGAAGTTATTTACAAGCGCCGCCGTCACGCATTGTTCGGTGAACGATTGCAGTTTGACCTGAACAATATGTTGTATGATTTATGCGAAGAGTTAATTGCAATACATCAGGGCAATAAAGACTTTACAAATTTCAAACTCGATTGTATTCGCATTCTTTCAACCGACACACACATCGATGAAAAAGAATTTGAAACAACAAAAGCAAATGTGCTGGCCGAAAAATTATATGCTGAAGCAACAGAATTTTACCAACGTAAATCACACCACCTTGTTGAAACTGTTTTTCCGAACATTAAAAATTTATTCGATACACGCGGTTCAACAATTGAAAACATTGTTATACCAATCACCGATGGAATTAAAGCTACACAGATAATTTTCAACCTGAAAAAAGCAATTGAAAGCAGGGGAAGGGAAGTTGTTCATGCAATTGAAAAAGGGTTGACCTTGATGATGATTGATGATGCCTGGAAAGAACACCTTCGTCAGATGGATGAATTAAAACAATCCGTTCAATCAGCAGTTTACGAACAAAAAGATCCACTACTTATTTACAAACTCGAAGCTTTTGATTTATTTAAAACAATGGTATCAGAAGTGAATCGTGAATTATTATCATTTCTGTTCAAAGGAAATTTACCGCAGCAACAACAAACTCAAATGAATCAGGCGCAAGCGCCACAGCGCACTGATTACAGCCGAATGAAAACCGGAAGAGATGATACAAGCGCCATCACTAATCCAAACACTAATCAGGGACGGCAAATGCAAAATGAAGCTGGCAGAGATGGACAATCCGAAAATGTAAAACATGAACCCATTCGTGTTGGACCAAAAGTGGGGCGTAATGATCCCTGCCCATGTGGTAGCGGAAAAAAATATAAATCATGCCATGGAAAAGAAGCATGATATTCAAATAGCCTTAAAGACTTAGGACTAAAAAAAACTATTCCTTAATAAAACTTTTCACTTGCTTGTTTCCGTTTTCATCGCGCAACGAAATAAAATAAACGCCTGAAGTAAGTAAGCTCACATCCAATTTGTAATTCGTAGTAAGCAATTCAAGGTTTGTTGCTGCTTGCTTAATTAATATTCTTCCCAACAAATCTGAAACTTCAATTACCACCTGCAAATCAGTTTTTTCTTTTTGTTTAATTATCAAATGCTGAGCAACAGGATTCGGATAAAAATTAAAATCCTGGGAATAAATATTTCCCCCTGATCCACCTTGTCCGGTATCCGCAGTAGTTGTGAAAACAGATTTAATGCTGTTCACTGAACAATTTGCTTTCACCCGCCAGTCATAGGAAGTACTTGTTGTTAAACCTGAAAGATAAAAGTTGTTATAAAACGAAGTTCCGGCTAAAGTGTAAGTCGGAGTTCCTGTAACACGATAATAAACTGAATAATAAGCCGCTCCCGAAACCGCTGTCCATGTTAAATAAGCCCAAGTGCCTCCAATGTATTGAGTGGCTAAACCGGTTGGTTTAATGCATGAAATTACCGGCGTTGAAAAAGTTGATACAGTCGTGTATTGCGAACAATTTGCTTTCACCCGCCACTTGTATGTGGCTGAACCAAACAACCCGGTTAATGGATAATTGGTGCTGGTAGTAATTCCGGCGGTTGTCCATGTAGTTGTAATTGAGAGTCTGAATTGAACAACATAACTTGTAGCTGCTGCAACAGCAGTCCAGTTTAATTGTGCGCTTGTTGTTGTGATACTTGTTACTGTCAAATTGGTTGGCTTAACACAGGTATAATTGGTAGTAGTAAAATTTCCATTGGCAGTAAAATTTGAGCAATCAGTTTTAACATGCCAGTTGTAAGCAGTATTCACTGTAAGATTTGTTAAAGCAACAGAAGTTGAGGAAGTTGACCCTGCAGAAATCCATGAAGTGGAAGCTGCTGTTTTATATTCAACAGTATAATTGGTTGCGCCAACAACCGAATTCCAACTCAGTGTTGCTGTGCTGGCACTCAAACCTGAAACAGATAATCCGGCCGGTAATGTGCCTGTTGCATTCACACAATTAGCTGCAATGGTTCTTGCTCGAATTAAATCTCCTGGTTGTGTTCCGAAACCATTGTTAAAATTTATTCCGACACCACCAACCAAGTGACAGTAACTCATCACTGTTCCCCCTCCAACTGGTGTTGGACCGTTTGCGCAACCACCTTCAGTGGGGTAACCGGCTGTTGGTCCGCAATTATCTATTGCTCCACCTGTCCATGAACAACTATGTGTATGAGGCGAACCGAAATTATGACCTAACTCATGCGATATAACCATCACGCTCCACGAGTATGTCGGAACATTGGAATAGGAATTATAAATTCCACTTACTGCGAAATTGGAATATTGCGAACATAAAACATTAAGCCAGGCGACTCCGCCACCAATACTTCGTGTACTTAAAAAATGCCCGAGATTAGGAGTGGTGAGGGGAGAATTATCGGTTGCGAACGGTGAGAGAATTGAACTTGCAGTTGAAAGCGCAACATAAGGATCGGCAACAGTCCACACATAAACTGATTGAAGAGTTATTACAATATTTTCATTGATATACATTGTTGCAACCTGACTGAATAACCCGGTTACATAATTCACCACATTGGTCACATTGCTTCCTTTATCCAAGTACAGCTGATAATCACATTCGAAGTAAATAGAAACTTCTTTGCAACCAACGCCGCGGTCAATGGTATTTGTTTCAATCTGATAATTGGAATCATCGGTTCCGCAATTCATGGCGGGCTGATAATTTGATTTGGTGGAATTGTATATCACATAATCCTCCGATTCATCAGTCAATTTTCCAATGGTGAATGTTCCTTCGCTGTTTGTAAATAAGCCAATCATTTCATTCTGAAAAATACTGATAGTAGCGGTTGAATATTCATCGCCCTTAATTATTCCACGATAAAAAACTCCGGGAGAATAATTATAACTCTTAGTTCCGGTTGCTGTTTTAGTTGCCACATTAAAATCAGAAGTCAGAATATTTACTTCGGCTAATTGAAGAATCACTATTGAATTATTGGTGGAGGGAATTTCCAGTTCCATAGTTGCAGGTTTATCACTTGCCACTGAATTAAGTGCATCGGGTAACAATGAAACTTTCACCATTTCGCCGAACATCGGGTCAATTTGTTTTTCACGCAAATCAGAATTAAAAATTTTATATGAAGGGAAAACATCTTCGCGCGGAGTGGTAGCAACCTGCTGTATCCACTTCGAAATGTTGGTGGTGTTTTGTGCGAATGAAAAATTAATGGCCATTATCACCATCATGAAAGCAACAGCGACGAACTTTGTATTTTTTATCATGGAACAAATTTAGATTTAAAAATCTTATTGAAGGCAGCAATGATTTTTGATTATTACTTTTCCAAGGTTAGCATAACAATCAGTGCAACAATAATGTTTTGTATTAACGGAACAATTACAGCTGTGTCTAAATGTGAGCAATGAAAATATTTGTTCCAGCAGGGTTACTGTAATCAAACCCCTGCGTACTTTAAACGCAGGGCTCACTTTGTGTAACCCTGCTGAGACAAAAATTTAAAAACAGATTATTTTCGCAACCGATATGAGCCAACTTACTATCACCAACAGCTTAACAAGAGCGAAAGAAATTTTTGAACCGTTGCACGCACCGCATGTAGGCATGTATGTGTGCGGCCCCACCGTGAGCGGCGAAACACATCTGGGTCATGCGCGACCTTACATCACTTTCGATGTGGTGTTTCGTTATCTGAAATATCTCGGATACAAAGTGCGCTATGTGCGCAACATTACTGATGCCGGTCACTTTGAAGAAGAAGGTCGTGAAGCAGAAGATAAAGTGGCGAACAAAGCGAAGCTCGAAATGCTGGAGCCAATGGAACTCGTAACCAAGTACACCAATATTTATCACGACATGATGGCGCTGCTCAACACCGAGCGACCATCCATTGAGCCCACTGCCACCGGACACATTGTGGAGCAGATTGAAATGATAAAAGATTTAATGGCGAAAGGTTTTGCGTATGAAGCAAACGGCTCGGTTTATTTTGATGTATTGAAGTATGCGAAGAATAATGATTACGGAAAACTGAGCGGACGCATACTAGATGATATGATTGCAGGTTCGCGCGAGTTGGAAAATCAGGAGGAGAAAAGAAATGCCGCTGACTTTGCGCTCTGGAAAAAGGCCGCGCCTGAACACATCATGCAATGGAATTCGCCGTGGGGAATGGGATTTCCCGGATGGCACATTGAGTGCTCGGCCATGGCGACTAAGTATCTCGGAACCACTTTCGATATTCATGGTGGTGGAATGGATTTACAATTTCCGCATCACGAAAGTGAAATTGCGCAGTCGAATATTTCGAACGGAAAACCGCCAGTGAAGTACTGGATGCACAACAACATGATTACAGTTATGGGAAAAAAAATGGGAAAGAGTTATGGCAACACCATTACGCTGAACGAACTATTTACGGGCACTCATAAATTGCTTGAGCAAGCGTATTCGCCAATGACTGTACGCTTTTTCATTTTGCAAACCCATTATCGCAGCACACTTGATTTTACAAACACAGGATTGCAGGCAGCGGAAAAGGGTTTGCAGAGGCTGATGAATACAAGCACTATTTTAAAATCGCTTGAATATGCCGGAGTTAAAACCAACGTTAACAGTGAAGATGAAATCGTGAATAAATTAATTGCTGATCTGCACGATCAGATGAACGATGATTTGAATACGGCAATGGTGATGGCAACCCTATTTGAACTGAGCGGAAAAATAAATGCCTGGAAGAATAGTCAGCAGCCAATGAGTATAACATCGGAAACTTTTCAACTGCTGAAAAAGAATTTTTACAATTTCACCGAAGTGATTTTGGGTTTGAAAGATGAAAGCGCCGCCGATAATTCAAACATGGATGATGTGATGCAACTCGTTCTTGCCCTGCGCAAACAAGCTCGGGAGAAAAAAGATTTTGCCACCTCCGATATTATCCGTGATGAATTACTGAAAGCAGGAATTCAACTGAAGGATGGAAAAGATGGAACGAGTTGGGGGAAAAGTTGAGTTATTTTTTTACTCTTCAATCAGATAAAGTTTATTGTCTTCCACTTTATAAAGCATGGGCGCAACCATAATTTTAGGGTATCGCATCCGTAATCTTTTGGCCTCGCTCGATATAAAATCAATTTCATTTCCAATTTCATACATCGGAGCGAAATGCATAAAATGATCTTCGGCGCCACTCCTGTCCAAACCAGCTTCATTCACAAGCCCCTCAATAAATTGTTGTTTGCGTGCAATCAAATTCACCATGCCGCAATTGGTATGACCAATAAGTGCAATGCGCCTGATGCCCCCGATGGATATGGCAAACGAAACTTTAAATTCGCTGTAACGCATGTTGGCACCACCAGAACGAATAATGAATGCAAAATTATCGGGCATGTGCAGGTGCTTTCGGTTATCCATGCATATTCCCACTAGCATCTCTGCTTTTGAATACTTAATAAACTCCTTTTTCAAATTGTGGTATTCAAGCAATAAACCTATTGGTGTATTCCGATACTGTTCATATATATCTTCTGCTGAATTAATTGCAATTAAATTGCTCATGCAACGAAAATAATATTGAAATTAAAAGTCAATTGGATTTTAAAAAATAAAAAATAAAGTAGAAAACAAATTGATCGTTTTTCTATAGTAAATAGCAGGGGGGGGGAAATTGAAGTTATATTTAAAAATAATTGATCTATACAATTTCCGTTTTTGATTGAAGCATGCCTGTTAATAATTGCGTGAGTATGTAAAACGCAAATTGCTTTTATGGTTTGAGTGCATCATTACATTTGTTAAAAATATTTCTAATGACTCTCGAAGAAAAAATAATGAGTGAAATGAAACCTGCCATGCTCGCTAAAAACGAAGGTGCACTTCGTGGATTGCGCGCTATCAAGGGAGCCATCATATTAGCAAAAACCGAAAAGGGTTCTGATGGAACGGTAAATGAAGAAATTGAAATTAAAATTTTACAAAAATTGGCTAAGCAGCGAAAGGAGTCTATAGAAATTTTTCAGAAAGAAAATCGTGACGACTTAGTAAAAAAAGAACTGGAAGAATTAGCAGTGATAGAAAAATTTCTTCCGCAACAAATGAGCGCGGATGAGTTGAGAGAGATTATTAAAGGAATAATTTCTCAAATGGGTGTAACATCTCCTGCTGAAATGGGAAAAGTAATTGGTGCTGCAAACAAGCAACTCGCCGGAAAATCAGATGGCAAATCCATCAGCGAAATGGTGAAACAACTTTTAGCCGGCGGATAATTCTTCGACAAGCTTATAGTGAAAGCATTTGTCCCACTGAGTTTATTGAAGTGTCAAATATTCTAAAATCTAAATTCTAAAATTTTATTTGTGTTAATCGACATCGCCTTTCTTTTGTTTATTGCCTTCGGTTTCTGGCGCGGTTTCACGCGCGGAATCATTGTGGCCATTTTCGGCTTCCTCGCCTGGTCAATTGGTTTGTTGGGTGCGTTGAAATTTTCTTCATGGGGTGCATTTTTTCTTCGCGATAATTTAGGAATCAAAACCGATTATAATCCCATCATCAGTTTCGTATTAATCATGATTATTATTTCCCTCATCATTTATTTCATGGGAAAAGTTTTAGAGAAAATGATTCAGGTCGTGCAGATGGGTTGGTTGAATAAGACTCTCGGTGGATTACTTAAAGCATCCATTTATTTTCTGATGTTTTGTGTCATCATCTGGTTATTCAATAAAGCCGGTGCTATAAGTCCTGAAACAAAAGCGCAGAGTAAATTATTTGATTACATCAATCCCGTGGCGCCTGCGGTGTTCGATTGGTTGGGAAGAAATGTTCCTGCCTTGCAAGGATTGTTGCAAGACATCAACCGTTATTATGATCAGATTCGTTTTCCTGATATTTTCCGTTGAGCAGTGATTCTTCTTATAGATAATTACGATTCGTTCACCTACAATTTGTGGCACTACTTGTTGCAATTGAATGAAGAGTGCATTGTAAAACGCAACGACGAAATCACCATTAAAGAAATTAAAAAGTTAAATCCAAAAGCAATTGTGCTTTCACCAGGACCGGGCAGACCTGCCGATTCAGGAGTGATGAATGAGGTGATAAAACATTTTTATAAAACAATTCCGTTGCTGGGAATTTGTTTGGGGCACCAGGCAATTGGTGAATTTTTCGGAGCGAAATTGTTACACGCCGATAAACCGATGCATGGAAAAACATCAGAACTCCTATTTCAAAATCATTTTCTGTTTCAAAATATTTCATCACCGCTGATGGTGATGCGCTATCATTCTTTATTTCTGAAAGAAGTGGAGAACACACCTCTGAAAATTATTGCAACAACAAATGAGCAGGAGATAATGGCAATCGAACATCCTGATTATAAAATTATAGGATTGCAATTTCATCCGGAAAGCATTTTAACTCCGGATGGAATGACGATGTTGCGGAATTGGTGGTTTGGCTGAAGGTTGATTAGTTGTTTGTTGATTTTTTATTAGCAGCAACTTTTGATAATTCAAATTAAAAGCTCATTGAGAAAATTTATTCTCCAGCTTCTCCGTGTTGTATTTCTCAAATTCTCTCAGTGCGAAATATTTAAGAATAAAAATCTTTGCGCCTCTGCGTCTCTGCGGTAAATTATTATCTGTAATTTTATTGCCAATGGAAAAACTGAAAAAATTTATTTCGCAATTTGTAACACTCACGCCCGATGAGCTCAATGAGGTTTACAAATTTTTTTCACCGCTTGAATTAAAACACGGCGAATACTTTGTGAAGGAAGGAAAAGTTGGGAGGCAACTCGCGTTCATTCAAGACGGATATATGCGCAAGTATATTAATGGCCCTGAAGGCGAAGAGACCATTCACCTTTCGCCGCCGGGCGAATTCATCATTCCGTTTTACAGTTTTTTTTCGCAGCAACCTTCGCATGAAAATCTGCAGGCGGTTACTGATTGCGAGTTGCTGGTGATTCCCTATCAGTCGGTTGAAAATCTGTATTCGCAACATCCGAAGCTCGAGCGGTTAGGAAGATTAATTATGCAGCATCATGTTTTATTAAAAGAAGAAAGAGTGATTTCGTTTGTGCGTCAGACTACCGAGGAGCGTTACACTTCTTTAATGGAAAAACACGCCGACTATTTTCAATTTATTCCGCTGCAATACATCGCATCTTATCTTGGTATGACTCCGGAGACTTTGAGCAGGATAAGAGCAAAGAAAAAATAGAATATTACATGTGATTACATTTTCTTAATACCAGAATTTTCAATTTCCTCCTTTGCTATCTTAAAAAATATATTTTAGCACCTCTAAGTTTCAAGCTATGGAATACCAGATTAAGGAAGAAGGCGATTTTAAATACATTGAAGAGGGCGAAGGCGAAACGCTGATGCTGCTGCACGGACTGTTTGGCGCGCTCAGCAATTTTCAATTTATACTCAATGAATTTAAGGGGAAGTACAAGGTGGTGATTCCAATTATTCCTATCACGGAGATAGAAATTTTCAGTGCGACTGTAAAAGGACTGGAGCGATATGTTCATCAGTTTGTGCAGGCGCGCAAGTACGATACTTTTATTCTACTGGGTAATTCGCTCGGCGGACACATTGCGCAATTGTATTGTCTGGCTCATCCTGAAAAAGTGAAGGCCATGATTTTAACAGGTGCAAGTGGTTTGTTTGAAAGCTCGATGGGCAGCACTTTTCCGAAGCGCGGCGATTATGAATACATGAAGCAGCGAACTGAATATACTTTCTATGACCCGAAGACTGCGACGAAAGAATTAGTGGATGAAGTTTTTGAAATGGTGAACAACCGCGGCAAAGCATTCCGCATTATTTCTGTTGCGAAATCTGCGATGCGCGAAAACCTGGCGTCGGACTTACACAATATCAAGTGTCCTGTTTGTTTAATCTGGGGAATGAACGATACCATTACTCCGCCATTTGTGGCTGAAGAATTCAAGCACCTGATTATACACGCCGATTTATTCTGGATGGATAAATGCGGTCACGCGCCGATGATGGAAAAGCCCGAAGAATTTAATAAGCTCTTGCACCAATTTCTTGATAAAATTTCCGTTACGGCCTAAACACATACATGAGAGCTGCTGATTTAATTACGCACTCGGTGCCTGTTCTGAAAAAAACTGACACCGGTTCCTTCGCTTTACAAACCATGGCCGACCATCATCTTTCGCAATTACCCATTGTGCAGAGTGAAAAATTGTTGGGGCTGGTGCGCGAAGAAGATATTCTGAATCATCACAACAACGAGGCAAAGTTGCAGGAGATGAAACTGAAATTGCTGAAGCCATTCATTCACGACTACGAACATATTTTTGAAGTGCTGAAAGTTTCGAGCGAGTTGAAACTGAAAGTGATTCCAGTGGTAGATAAGGAAGAAAAATATCTGGGCGCCATTACACTCGAAGACCTGATGAATTATTTCGTGCGCGATACAGATATATTGGAGCCGGGTGCCATTGTAGTTCTGGAAATTGCGGTGGCTGATTATTCACTCGCTGATATTGCACGAATCATTGAACAGGAAAGCGCAAAAATTTTATGTGTGTTTGCGGGCACTGATAAAGAGAAAACAAAAATTGAACTGACATTGAAACTGAATGTATCAGACATTCAGGGAATTATTCAATCGCTGCAGCGACACAGTTATGTTGTTAAAGATTCGTACCAGGAACCGGAATATTTCGAAGACCTGAAAGACCGCTATGATTCACTCATGGATTATCTGGATGTTTAATTTTTGTTCTGTAATTTTTTTACCGCAGAGACGCAGAGGCGCAGAGTTTCTAAGAACTAAAATTTTTTCAATAAAAAATATTTTTTTTCTATTTCTCATTATCTTCTCATCTCAAAAATCGCAAGGGCAGGTTTTAATTGATTCGATTTATAAAAAAGATTTTAAAATATTCATTCACGATATTGTGATCGAAGGAAATAAAAAAACGAAGGAGCAGATTATTTTCCGTCAGCTTACTTTTAAAAAAGGCGACTCGATTCCGTTTTATAGTTTACAATCTATTCTGAATGAAAGCAAGCAGTACATCATCAACACCGGTTTGTTTTATAATGTAACACTCAACATCCGCAACTGGGAAGGAAGCAACATGGATATAATTATTTCGCTGGAAGAACGGTTATATACTTACCCAATTCCGACCGTAGATATTTTCGATAGGAACTTTAATGCCTGGTTTGTCGAGCATCATCACGATGGAAAAAGATTGCAGTACGGAGTTCGGTTTCTGCAAATGAATATGCGGGGCCGAAATGAAAGTTTGCGCATCAATGCCCTGTTTGGATTCGCGCAAAAATTTGAATTGTCGTACACGGTTCCATACATCAATCAGCAACAAAAAGTGGGATTGCAATTCAAATCATCCTACACACGAAGCAAGTTTGCCACTACTGAAACCGTTGACAATCATGAACAATATTATTTTAATCCCGATGCATTTGTAAGAAGAACCTTTCTATCACAACTGGATTTCACATTGAAACCCGGCTACGAAGACAAACATATTTTCTCCGTCGGATTTTTACATTCGGAAGTGGATGATACCGTTGCACATCGCAATCCTGATTTTTATCTGAACGGAAAAGTGTTACAGGAATATTTTGCGCTCGGTTATACTTTCATTCACGATCGCCGCGATATTGTTGGCTTTCCGTTGCACGGCAGTTATTTTGATGTTGGTGTTTCGGCTTTCGGAATTCTGCCAACTGATAACACGCAACTTTATTCGCTGCAAATCAATCATGCGAAATATGTTCAGGCAGGAAAAAATTTATACTTTGCCATTCGCAACAAACTAAAATTTTCTTCGCCTGTAAAACAACCGTACTACACACAAAAAGGATTTGGTTACAAACTCGATTATGTAAGCGGCTACGAATATTATGTGGTGGACGGACAAAGTTTCTGGTTGGGGAAACTGGTTTCCCGTTATCGCATCTTAAAATTCAACCTTCGAAATAATTTTCGAAACAATGTGGTGAAGGCAAGCAAGTTTCCATTCAATGTTTTTCTGATTGGTCAGATTGATGCAGGTTATGTGAAGGATGATTATTACTATAAAGGAAATCCGCTCAATAATTCACTGCTCATTGGTGGCGGACCCGGAATTGATATAGTGATGTTTTACGATGTAAGTTTTCAATTACAGTATTCTTTCAACCATCGGGGAGAAAATGGGTTATTTTTACACTTCAGTTCCTTCTTCTGATTTCTTTACCGCAGATGCGCAGAGACTCAGATTAATTTTTTTCGCGACTATTCCCCTCTCCTTGAGAGATGGGTTAGGGGTGAGGTTTTAGAGATGAAAGATTTATCATAGAAAAAACAGAAACAAGTTCAATGGAAGCAAAAAATTTTTCATTTTTAATCTTTAATTTTTAATCTCTTGACCGTAGCGCTTTACAGCAGGCAATTAAATGTGCGACATGCTGTTTTTATTCAGAAGTTATTACACACTTTGCACAACCGCGGATTTCAAACCCTTGTGCATGCACCATATTACCAGCAGCTGCGCGAGCATCTTGAAGTACCGGATTCATTCCGCACTTTCAATAACCATAAAGATTTGCACCAGCACATTGAGTGCATGTTTTCATTGGGAGGTGATGGCACTTTGCTTGATACACTCAGCTTTGTGCGCGATTATAAAATTCCGGTGCTCGGCATCAACATCGGTCGTCTTGGATTTTTAGCAAACATTGGAAAAGAAGAAGTTGACTCGGCACTTGAAGCACTGCAGAAAGGAAGTTATGTGCACGACCGTCGCTCGCTCATTGAACTCGACAGCAACAAACCACTTTTCGGAAATGTGAATTATGCGCTCAACGAATTTGCGATTCACAAAAAAGATACTTCCGCCATGATTACCATTCATGCTTATATCAATGGCGAATTTCTGAATTCATACTGGGCGGATGGATTAATCGTGAGTACTCCTACCGGTTCCACAGGTTATAGTTTGAGTTGCGGTGGTCCTATTCTCACTCCGCAATCTGCGAGTTTTGTTGTTACACCCATTGCACCACACAATTTAAATGTGCGACCAATTGTTGTTCCTGACGATTCAGTTATTTCATTCGAGATAGAAGGTCGCGGCGATAATTATCTCTGCACTCTGGATTCGCGTTACGAAACCATTGATAATTCATTTCACATTGCTGTAAAAAAATGCGCCTTCAATATTGATCTCGTGCGCCTCGCCGACCACAATTTTCTTAATACGCTTACCAAGAAATTACATTGGGGAAGTGATAGCAGGAATTGATTTTAAAAAGCTAAAAAAACAAGTCGGCAAATAGTTTAGAAAAATTATTTCAAAAAAATCAAACATTCAACTTCCTTAGCTTTTTTATAATTAGAAAAATAATTCCGATGAAAAAATTAACCTTAATTTTAGTTACTGTTGTCTGCTTGCTTTCAGCTTGCGAGAAGGCCGGCACAGGTGGTGCATATACAATTGAGGTACTAACCTATCACCACGATACACAAATATCCGGAGCTACTGTATATATAAAATACAATGCAAAAGATTTTCCTGGAGAAGATGTATCTGTTTATGATGATTCAAAAATTGCAGTTACCCATCCTGGCACCGATTCGCATGTACATTTTGAAGGATTAAAAAAGGGAAATTATTATTTGTACTCAATCGGATACGACAGCACCATTTCAGAAACTGTAAAAGGTGGAATTCCATTGGTAATTAAAGAAAAAGCGGGTGAAGCAACTGTTACAGTTTATGTAACCGAATAAAAATTGCTATCCATTATTTATTCTTCATCCAGACTGATATTATCCTGCACAATAAATGCATTAGGAAAAGCATTTAGAATTTCCCGTTGAAAAGCATAAGCACTAATGCGTGATTCAAAATCGCCGACACGCAATTTGAATGACGGCTGCTGATATTCAATGTAAGCTTTTGTATCAGGATACAGATTGGAGAATTGGGCCTTCATATCAAGCACGCTTTTCCGGTTGTTGTTGCTTGCCAGTTGAATTCGATATCCCTGAATACTTTGTTTATGAACTGCAATTGTATCGCTGTAATCCAGCAACACTTTTATCAATGTATCTTCGGTGATAGTTACATTTCCGTTGGGAAACATTAAAGAAATATTTTGGGCCTTCAGTGTGAAGGACGAAAAAATCAAGGCAATCAGCAGCACTGCTTTCATTCTTTAATTATTGAAATTCCAGAGGATGTTCCCAGCCGGTCGGCACCTGCTTCAATTAATTGCAAAGCAAATTCCTTCGTGCGAATTCCGCCTGATGCTTTCACTTTTATTTTTTTCGGCAAAGATTCACGAATCAGTCTCACGGCTTCAACGGTTGCTCCTGCTTTAGAAAATCCAGTAGATGTTTTTACAAAATCAACTCCGGCTTCTTCGCACAACTCGCACGCACGAACAATTTCTTCATTGGTAAGCAGGCAGGTTTCTAAAATTACTTTCACAATGGCTTTATGAAAATGAGCGAGCAAGGTCACACTTTGAATATCATCCAGTACTTGTTTGTACTGTTTGTTTTTCATTTCTGAAATATTCATCACCATGTCTATTTCATTGGCGCCATCGTCAATCGCTTTTTTTGCTTCCGATACTTTTATCAATGTATTGGTGTACCCAAGCGGAAAGCCAACTACTGTTGCCACTTTAACTTTTGATTTTGATAAAAACTGTTTCGCTTCGTTCACATACATGGGTGGAACACACACAGCTGCAAAACCAAATTCTATTGCTTCGTTACATAACTGCTGAATTTCATTTACCGTTACTTCCGGTTTCAAAATCGTGTGATCAATTTTCGATGCGATATCCATATCTGTAATAATCTCTGATTGTATTTTTTCCATAATAAATTAATAACTGCTTTTACAAGGCACAAGATTAATTATTTTTTGCATCACAAAGGCAATAACTGTTTCGATACTCTTTTTATTGTTCGGTTTACTGTTTGTGTTGTTGAAGTTGGAAATTTATTAACCGCGCACCTGCTTTAAATTGTTGCACTTACTCACTTTACTTAAATTTAAAAGATGCGGAGACTGTACTAAACAAGTTTATGAAATAAAAACTTTGCCGATAAATTAAAAACCTATCTTTAGGAGGACGAATTTTCATTCTTCATATAAATTGTTGCTCATGAAAAAATTTTACATGTCAATTAAAATTATTGCGCTGCTATTTGTTGCAAATAATCTTTATGCACAAAATGCCAATTTCACCTATTCAGTATTTCCGGTCGGTGCTCCGCAATGCGAGGGGGTAACATTAATATTCAATGATGCCACAACCGGAACTCCTCCCACCAGTTGGGCATGGAATTTTGGACCCGGTGCTATTCCTTCAACATCTGCACAACAGCATCCTGGTATTGTAAATTTCCCAATCTGTAATCCATTACAACAGGTAACCTTAGTAATTAATGGCGGAGGGCCACCATCGTTTACCGCAACTCAAACAATTCCTATCTACTGTAATCCGACGGCGTGTTTTACAGTGAATCCATCTACTGCCTGTGCCGGAACACCCATTAGTTTTAACAGTAGCTGTTCTTCAATTGGTGCAGGTTCATCCTCCTTAAGTTATCAATGGGATGTTTGTAATGGAACTCCGGGTATTGTTGGCCCAAATCCGGTATATACCTATCCTGAAGATTCAGGATGTTTCTGTGCTACATTATTACTTACAAATAATCATGGCTGCTCTGATGATACCACCGTTGCAAATGCAGTTTGCATTACCATTCAACCAACAATAACAGTCAGCCATGTTGATGCGAGTTGTGCGAATTGTCACGATGGTTCAGCAACTGTTTTTATAACCGGGGGTGGAACTCCACCTTACACCATTCAATGGAATATCGGAAGCACTAATAATCCAATTATCAATCTTGACCCCGGCAATTATGTGGTTTGTGTAACTGATGCAAATGGATGTTCGGTTTGTGATACTGCAACAGTGGGTTTAGCTGATGGAATAATAGCAGTTGATGTAAATGAATTAATCCAGGTTATTCCCAATCCGAATAATGGAATTTTCACGCTTGAAATTTCGAATTTATTGCAAATTGAAAATATCGAAATTGTAAATCTGATTGGAGAAAAAGTTTTCGCTTCTATGCTTCGACAAGCTCAACATGACAAAGTGCAAATTGATTTTTCATCAGCTTCCAGTGGAATTTATTTTCTTATGTTAAAAACGGCGAATGAAATAATCAGAAAAAAAATTCTGATTAATAATTAGCAAGAAATTTATTGATTCAACTCTTTCAAATACCTGACACCTTCTGCACTAAGTTTCCGGTAATTCACTTTACTGTCAAGTACAAATGCCACATAATTGCAGGTGTCGGCAATAGAAAATTCAACATCTAATAAATCCTTGCCCTTCGATTTATATTTTAAAACTCCATCGTAGCCGCAATCTTTTTTTTCGGGTTCTGTTTTTTCAATGTATGCTGAAATTTTATCGATAGTGGATTTATCTGTGATAGCAATTGGTACTGGGTCGGGTTTGTTTTTATCGTGCGAATAAAACTGAATCACCAGTTCATCAGCTTGCTGCTGAATTCCCCCAAACCAGAATTGCGTACATGAAGTGAGATTAAAAATTAAAAATAAAAGAGTAAAAACTGTTGCGGCAAATTTTGCGGACAAGTATATTTGATTTTTAATTTTTGTTTCAGCAGGGTTACACGAAGTGAACCCTGCGTTAAAACTGCGCAGGGTTCTGATTACAGTAACCCTGCCAGGACAGAATTTTTGATTTCTATTAAGCATACAATGGAAATTGCTTCATGAATTTGTTCACTTCACTTTTTACAGTTGTAATTGTTGCTTCATTATCAGCATCCATCAAAACAATATTTATCCATTCAGCGATCTGGTCCATGTGCTGTTCCTTCATTCCTCTTGATGTGATTGCTGCTGTACCAATACGAATTCCCGATGTAACAAACGGAGATTTATCATCATACGGAACCATGTTTTTATTCAAAGTAATTTCTGCACGCACCAATGTGTTCTCCGCTTTCTTACCTGAAATATTTTTGTTGTGAAGGTCAATCAGCATTAAATGATTATCGGTTCCGCCACTCACAATTTCAAATCCGCGAGCCGTCATTGCTTTAGCCAAAGCTTGCGCATTCTTAATTATTTGTCCGCAATATTCTTTGTATTCAGGTGTGAGTGCTTCGCCAAATGCAACTGCCTTTGATGCAATCACATGTTCAAGTGGGCCACCTTGTGTGCCCGGAAAAACAGCGCCATCAATAATGGAACTCATCATTCGCACTTCGCCTTTCGGATTGGTTAAGCCAAACGGATTTGGAAAATCTTTTCCGATTAAAATAATTCCGCCACGCGGCCCACGCAAAGTTTTATGAGTAGTGGAAGTAACGAAATGACAATGCGGTAACGGGTCGCTCAAAAATTTTGTGGCAATCAAACCTGCGGGATGCGCAATGTCCGCCATCAGCAATGCACCAACTTTATCAGCTATTGCACGGAAGCGCGGATAATCATAATCGCGTGAGTAAGCTGATGCACCACAAATAATCAACTTCGGTTTTTCTTCAATCGCAATTCGCTCCACTTCATCCATGTTAATGCGACCAGTTTCTTTTTCCACTCTGTAAAAAGATGGCTTGTATGTTTTGCCCGAAAAATTTGCAGCAGAACCATGAGTCAGGTGACCACCGTGCGCCAAATCCAATCCTAAAATTTTATCTCCCGCTTGTAATACTGCAAGCATTACTGCAGCATTTGCCTGCGCACCCGAGTGCGGTTGCACATTCGCATACTCAGCACCGAAGAGCTGCTTGATTCTGTCAATGGCCAATTGCTCAACTTTGTCAACCACTTCGCACCCGCCGTAATACCTGCGACCGGGATAACCTTCAGCATATTTATTGGTGAGGCACGAACCCATTGCTTCGAGCACTTGCTGACTTACAAAATTTTCTGAAGCAATTAATTCTATTCCGTGGCGCTGTCGTTCTAATTCTTCGCCTATAAGACCAAAAAGTAAATTATCTCTTTGCATGATTTTTTATTAGCGCGCTAAAATAACCACCGCAATTAATGCAGTAAGAGAATTTCAAATTTTCATTCAACAGGGGTATCCATTGGAGGTGGCGCTTCATTTACTTTTTCATCAGGAAAATTCTGTTGATGTTTTTCTTTTTTTCTTTCAATCAAAAAAGCAATCACACTGATGCCTGCCACCAATCCGCTTATAATTAAACTCATCCAGTAACCGGCTAAAAATTTAACTTCAACAATCATCTTGACAAACGAATTTGTTTTTGAAAATTCGTTGTTCATTGAAATTTGTAAACCCATTAATGCAATAACAGTAGCCACTGATGTTACAAGATGTAGTACTGTTCCGAACCGGCGCAACACAACTCCTGCTAGCACACCGATTGCAGCCATAACAAAAGCGGCCACTGCCCATGGATTTGCCGGCATTTTTTCATTCATAGCTTTTGTATCAAAAAGTGTATCCGGATTTTCTTCGGCTTTTAAAAATGCTTCTTCCTGACCGCTTCGTTTAGCGTATTCTAAAAACAAATCGCGCGTAATTTCCTTTCCTCTCAGCAAGTCTTTTCCATTTAGTGAATAGAAAGGAATATTGTTGCAACTGATTTCTGCAAACGGCAGAAAGAAGCAAATCAGCACAAGTGCAAGCATGGCAGTAGTAATAGTGGTGGAACCGAATTTCATAATTTGTTTATTAATTGCCTTCAAAGTTGAAAGAAAAATTCAATAACAGGGAAAAGAAGTTTTATGTAAATAAATTTGAACGCAATATTCAAATCGCGTGTTCGTCAAACACATCAATTGAAAATGGAAAAAATGAGAATAGGAATTGTTTGTTATCCGACTTATGGCGGAAGTGGTGTAGTGGCAACTGAACTGGGAAAAGCGCTGGCACAGAAAGGTCACGAAGTGCATTTCATTTCGTATCGTGTGCCTGCACGATTGGATTCGTTTGTTGAGAATATTTTTTTTCATGAAGTAAATTTTGCCGACTATCCGTTGTTCGAACGCGCACCCTACGAATCGGCGCTCACCAGTAAAATTGTTGACACGGTTTTGCACGCCAAGTTGGATATTCTTCATGTGCATTATGCCATTCCACATGCGGCAACTGCTTACTTCGCACGCGAAATTCTGAAGACAAAAAATATTTATCTTCCCTACATCACCACATTGCACGGAACTGATATTACTCTCGTTGGTAAGGATGCCACTTACGAACCGGTGGTTACTTTTTCAATAAACAAATCAGATGGTGTTACATCAGTTTCAGAATTTCTGAAAGAAGAAACTTACAAGAGTTTCCCGATTGAGCAGGAAATAAAAGTCATCACCAATTTTATTGACCTCGATCGTTTTCATAAAGCCAAGAAGGAGCATTTTAAAAAAGCAATTGCACCACTTGGCGAAAAAATTCTGATTCATACTTCCAATTTCCGGCAGGTAAAACGAACAGATGATGTAGTGAAAATTTTCAGAAAAGTGCTGGATAAAATCCCTTCAAAATTATTGCTGGTGGGAGATGGCCCTGAACGGCAAACAATGGAACAACTCTGCCGCGAATTGGAAGTGATGGAACATGTTCGATTCCTTGGAAAGCAGGAAGCGGTTGAAGAATTATTAGCGGTGAGCGATTTGTTTTTATTTCCATCTGAAACCGAAAGTTTCGGATTGGCTGCATTGGAAGCAATGGCTTGCCAGGTCCCGGTTATCAGTACTAACGCAGGCGGAATTCCGGAAGTAAATATTGATGGTGTAACAGGTTATATGAGTGCAATAGGCGATGTGGATAGCATGGCTGAAAATTCAATCAACTTATTATTGGACGAAAACAAATTAAATCTGTTCAAACTAAATGCGTTGAAGCAAGCCAATGAATTTGATGTACATAAAATTCTTCCGGAGTATGAAGATTTTTATCGCCTTGTGATTGAGCGCAGCAAAGTAGAACAGTTGTAATTAGCACTTTCATAATTCAAAGTTTTATTGCATTACATATTTTATTTCATCTGCGTCATTACATCCAGCGCATCATGCAATCCATTTCCAAAAGAATTAAATGCAAGAACAAGAAACAGGATAACAACTCCTGAAATAATTACCAATGAAGGTTTGTTTGAGGCAATGAATCCTTAGTTATCTCGCAATCACAAATCGCTCTGTCTGCGTTTGTGCTGAATCAAAAAGCTTGAAGAAATAAATTCCCGACGGCAGCGAACTCACATTGTATCGGTAATCAATTCCTGAATACACCGTTCCGGTTTTTATCAGCTCACCAAGTGAATTATAAATGTTTCCAGTCAGAAAAGTTTTTGAACTCGACAATTTAAAATTCAAAACATCACTCACCGGATTCGGATAAAGTGAAAAATTTATTTGTGCATCCACCTCACTCACCGAATTATAAATGGTCGTGCTTTCGCTCACCGTGTTGTATCCTGAACCCGGTCCGGTATTTCCGGGCTGCACCATTCCATAATATGCAGCGCCCAACACATATGGATACACGGGCTCATAATTAATATCGAGTGTAACGAAGTAAGCATAAGTGCCCACGGGATATTCCGGAGTTACACAAAACCGTCCGTTCAGTGAATCAAGTGTTCCAAGTCCCGAAACAAATTCATAATCCTGCACATAAGCACCAAGCGAATAAGTGGCGAATGAAGGTCCATAGTATTGCGGCTGAAGAATTGTTCCGTTGGTTAAAGTGGTACGGTCAGAAATATTTCGCAGGCGATAACTTGATGTCATTCTGGTGATGGCGCCTGTTCCGTTTGTGTTTGCAAAAGTGTAAGAACCATAAACCGGAAATCCATCAAACGCAAAACCAAGCAATGGAGAGTGCGCACTGCTGTCGGTTTCATCCCACAAACATTTTGGATGCACATGCAGGTGATATTCGTGCATGCCGTTCGGGTGACCGAGACACGAATCCATTGTTTCCATGTCGAGGTGCTCAAAGAACACGGCATTCTGATACCACACACCTGAATCCAAATAAGTTTTTGCATCCATCGGATTGTAAATGGAAACACCATTGGTCCAGATGCCGATGTGCCCAAACCATGGAACCACCGGCGCTCCGGTATTGTGTTGCGGATTCAATGTAATTTTAAAAGTGAAAGCCATGTCTTGTGGAAACCACGGATTGTTTGGCCAGTCATAACCAATGGGAATCCACGAGGCAATGTCACTGCAACTCACATATACATTGTTTGCTGAATACTGAACGAGTTGCACATTGGTTTCTATTCCTGCAAAACCGGTTGCGCAGTTGTTATTGATAATCCACGAAGTAATGGCTGGAGAAAGTTGCGCCCTCGAAAAAACTGAAGCGAGCAAAAAGAAAACAGTAAAATATTTTTTCATAAAAAAGTTTTGGGTTCGATAAAAAAAACAGATGTTAGTTTAAATTCAAGTTAAAAAATTCTATTCAAGAAAATATTTTCAGTGTATTACCAATAACTAATCTTCAAATAACCAATCAACTTCTATTTCATCTGCGTCCTAACATCCAGCGCATCGCGCAATCCATTTCCTAAAAGATTAAATGCCAGAACAAGAAACATGATTGCAACTCCGGGAATTATTGCCATTGACGGATTGCCGGAAACAATAAATCCATAGTTATCGCGAATCATGCTGCCCCAGCTAGGCGTGGGTGCCTGCACACCAATGCCGAGAAAACTTAAACCTGCTTCAATCAGAATGGCGGTAGCAAAATTACTTGCCGCCATCACCATCACCGGACCAATCACATTCGGAATGATATGACGAAGAATTATTCGAACATGGCTGTAACCCATGCTGCGTGCGGCTTCAATGTAATCGAGTTCGCGCAGGCTCATTACTTGCCCGCGAATCACGCGCGCGGTGCCCACCCACATTGTAAGCCCCACAGCAAAAAATATTTGCCAGAAACCTTTTCCTAATGCAATGGTAATTGCAAATACTAAAAGCAAAGTTGGTATCGCCCAAATCACATTAATGAGCCACGAAATAATTTCATCTGTTACTCCTCTGAAATATCCGGCAACCGAGCCGAGAAGAATTCCAATGAACAGCGAAATAAAAACAGCAATGCCACCAACACTCAATGAAACTCGTGTTCCGATTAATAAGCGACTGAGAATATCGCGACCATAAGTATCGGTGCCCAACCAGTAAGTGCGTCGAATGAAATTTTCTTTTTCTACTTGCTGCTGCAATTCAGCGATTGAAATTTTTTGTGTTTGGTTATTGAAGTTTTTAAAAACAATTTGTCCGTTTTCAATTTGAGCAGAAGTATCACTTAATGAATTTGCGAATGCCACATCAGCCAGATTGAAAGTCATCAGTTCGGGGTCAAGACCTTCGCCATGAAAAGATTTTATGACTACATATTTTCCTTCGATATGATGTTCCAGAATCGGAATCATGCGATAATTATTTTCTGTTCCTGAAAAATATTTTCCAATCAGCGATTCTGAAATTTCTTCCTTATCCTTTTTAACTTTTAAAAACTCAATGGAAAATCCGGGCTGCTGCAAGGCAAGTTCGGGAATCATTTCGTTTGCATTCGGTGAATTATCAGTAGAAAAAATATATGCGAATGCTGAAATAAAAATGGCGAGTACAATCAGAAATAAACCAATCATCGCCGGGGTGCTTTTTTTTAATCTGCGCCAGGCGAGTGCAGAGGGTGTTTCAGACGATTTCTTTTTTTCGGTCATCGGCTGTTGTGTTCGAGCAAACCTTTTTTGGTGGCAACATAACTCGCGGTTTTTATGCGCGAGAAATCAGGTAACTCCAGTTTCAGATAATCTTTTTCTTCATCCTCAAATACCAATTGCTGAATAAAGTCTTGCTTCAATAATTCAATTAACGAATCATTTAATTTTTCTTCATCGCAACCTATGACCTGATGCAACTGCTGAAATGAGCACAGGAAATAAACTTCATCCATAATCTGAAACTCGAGGTCGTTCATTGCGGCTACTTATTTGTTCTGCCTTTCCAGTTGTAAGTTTTCAGCTGACTTAAAACTCCGGCAATTAAAACATAAGTGATGTGAAAAATTTGTGCGGGTAAAAATATCAGCATCAGTTTTCTCCGGTTGAAAAAGTTGGCAACACTGCCGAGAAAAATTGCATCGACGAGGCACTTGCTGAGGAACATGAAAAAGAAAACAGTAAGCAGTACGCAGTAGGCAGTTGACAGAATTGCTGCGATAATCATTAGGAGGTAAAAAAGAAATACAACTGAGAGTGATGCAGTGATTTTGAAATCGGTGTAGTGTTTCGATTTGCTTCCCCAGCGAATTCGCTGTTGAAGAAATTCTTTCCATGTGGCAGATGCGAATGTGCTCACGGTTGACTCGGTAGATTTCAAATAGAAAACCGAAGAAGGATTTTTCTGAAATGCTTTTGTCATCAGGAACATGTCGTCGCCGCTGGCAATGTTTTCATTTCCACCAAAACCATTCAGCTCATAAAATAATTTTCGCGAGTAAGCGAGGTTCGCGCCATTGCAGAGCGCAGGCATTCGCCAGAATAAACTTCCGCAGGCAATGCCGGTGTAACCAAAAAAATCGAGCGCTTGCATTTTTTGAAAAAGATTTTTCTCGCCGTGATACTTCACATGTCCCATGATAAATTGCTTGCCGTGCAACTCATAAGCGGCAACTAAATTTTTCAGCCACTCCGATTTCATTCTGCAATCAGCATCAGTGGTGATAATTAAATCTGCTTGTGTTTTTGAGATGGCAATTTCAATTGCTTTTTTCTTTGAAGAAATTCTTTCACCATTCACTTCATTCTTCATCTGAATGATTTTCAATCTCGAATCAGAAATTGAATTCAACAGTTCAAAAGTTTTATCAGAAGAGAAATCATCCATCGCAAAAATTTCCATCAACTCCTTCGGATAATTCTGAGCGAGAATATCGCGCACTACATTCAGAATATTTTTCTCCTCATTGCGCGCGGCAATGATGACGGCAACTTTTGTTTTGGGTTGAAAATCTTTTACAACAAATTCTTTCGTGGCAATCCATCCCGTGTAATACAGCAGCATGAGCACGAGGTATGCTCCGGTGAAAATTGCTGAGAGAATTATAAATGCGGTCACGAAGTCAATATTAGCAATTGTATTTATTGAAGAAGAACTTTGTAACCTCCGACCTTATTTGGAGGATGTAAGTGGGAACGGTGAGTTTGGCTTTAGCCCTGACCTGCAAAAGAATTTTTCATGGCAGCAAGGTCATGGCTAAAGCCAGAAGCACGAACCATCCGCCGACTAAAGTCGGCGGTTAGTGCTTTCCATCTCTGACTGCCAATAATATTTTTTGCAATTCTAAATTCAGATAATCTTTCACCAGGTTGTGTCCTTTCGGAAGAATGCTCAATTGATAATTCTTCAAACCTCGCACGAAGTTTTTCCCGAATGCAGGTCGAATCACTTTATCAAACTCTCCGAAGAAAAGATAGCAAGCAATGTTGTGCTTGTTCAACAGCATTCTTGCTTCAGAAACTTTCGTGTCGAAATCGCGGATGCACAGCCACACATCAAAAACCTGTTGGCGCTTCTCCTTTGTTTCAAGCTGCGACTCCACAAATTTTTTCATTGCATTCGGAACAATTTTTATAGCGGCAAGAAATTTCACGAGCGCAATATATTTCTCCGGATGTTGCACCAGATTGAGAAATAATTTCCGTCCCCACGAAGGATATATGGCAAGGTTGTACCAGATGTTTTTTCGCAAACCATCCGGTGCAATCAGAAATATTTCTTCCACACTTTCGGGCATCAGACTCATGGCACCGATTACAATTTTTCCTCCAAGGCTGAAACCCATTAGCGAACATTTTTCCTTTCCGAAATCTTGCATCAACTGCAGAATGATTTCATTCACATCCTTCTTCACAAAATATTTTTCGTTCCACTGAGTCAAACCATGCAAGGGTAAATCAATGGAAACAACCGTGTAATTTTTTTCAATCGAAGATTGCAGAACTGAAAACACATACGCACTCTCCCCAAACCCGTGAAAACAAAAAAGCAGTTTCTCACCGCTACCGAATTTCAGATAATGAATTCGGTGATTGTTGTAGTTGAGATAAAAACTTTCAGGCGAGAGACTCATTCTTTACCGGCATGAGTGAAATTATATTTCTTTGGAAACAAATCGCACTCTTCATTGAATGAAATCTTTTTATGATGCTCTTCCTGATTGTTTATGTAAGCCACAACTTTCGGAACAATCGATTCGCTTACTGATACTGCATAATAACCTTCCGCCCATTCAAGTTTAGGCAGTATTAATTTTTGCTTGTTTGCCCAGAATGATGATTCGCCCTTAATAAGCTGAATAGTTTTTGAGAGTGATAATTCAGCATTCAACCCAAATAATATATGAATATGGTCGAGGTGCCCGTTAATGGTTTTGATAAAAATTTCTTTATCTCTCGATTTGGTTTTTATATGCTCAAAAAGAATTTGTCGTTTTTCTTTTTCAAGAATTCTATTCCTGTTTTTCGTTCCCCAAACTGCATGAATCATCACTTTTACAAATGACATGAGTGAAATTTTTTTTCGAAATATAATTAGCGCGCTCAGAAATCCGCCGACTAAAGTCGGAGGTTAATGCTTCCGTCTCCGATAACCTCCGAATTCAGTCGGAGGATTTTCCGTGGTGATGAGCACTCGGCTTTAGCCCTGACTTCACAAACACAAATACTCGAATGAAAATGTCATGGCTAAAGCCCAGCTACAGGTGCTGTCTCTGTCCGCCGACTAAAGTCGGCGGTTAATGCCTCGCTCCTATGATAACCTCCGACTTTAGTCGGAGGATTTTCCGTGGTGATGAGCCCTCGGCTTTAGCCCTGACTTCATGCACAGTAATATCACTGAGAAAAAGTCATGGCTAAAGCCATCAGCTTAAGCCGTCACTGTCCGCCGACTAAAGTCGGCGGTTACCCTTTCGCATTCTTATATTTCATTAGGATACTCGTACATCCATTTTATTTTAGCAACTCAAATTTTTTTTATGATAAAATTCGGAATCGTTGGGTGCGGATATATCGGAAACCGCCACGCTAAACACATTACTGAAAACACGGAAGCAAAATTGGTTGCGGCTTTTGATATAAAGCCGGAAAAGAAAACTGCTTTTGAAAAACAATACAATTTGCCTGCAACATCTTCGCTCGAAGAATTGCTCAGCAACAAAGACATTGATGTGATTTGCGTTTGCACGCCCAATGGAAATCATTTTCCATCAGCGATCGCTGCATTGGAAGCCGGAAAAAATGTATTGATTGAAAAACCAATGACACTGCATAAAGACGATGCGGAGAAACTCATTTTCTCTTCTTTAAAAATGAACAAGCAGATTTTTGTGGTGAAGCAGAATCGTTTCAATCCACCGGTGCAGCATGTGCGCTCGCTGATGGAAACAGGTAAGCTCGGAAAAATATTTTTTGTGGTGGTGAACTGTTACTGGAACCGTAATAACGACTACTACAAGAACAGCGACTGGAAAGGAAGGCGGGTGGATGATGGCGGAACACTATTCACACAGTTCTCTCACTTTGTAGACATCGCTTATTATTTATTCGGCGATGTGGAGCTGGACTCAATCAGCGGAGTAATGAAAAATGTTTGTCATGATAAATTGATTGACTTCGAAGACACAGGAGCATTCACTTTCAAATTCAAAACCGGTGCGCTCGGCAGTTTGAATTATACCACAGCGAGCTACCAACAAAACATGGAGGGATCTATAACAGTATTCGCAGAAAATGCAACCATCAAAATTGGCGGACAGTATTTGAACACACTCGAATATCAGAAAACAAATGGGTTCGATAATTTCGATTTACCTGAATCGAAACCGGCGAACGATTACGGTTTTTACCAAGGTAGCATGAGCAACCACGACAAAATAATTTCGAATGTGGTGGATGCTCTGCTCGGCAAAGCACCCATCATGACCAATGCGGTGGAAGGAATGAAAGTGGTGGAAATAATTGAACGGATGTATTCAACTGCAAAAATGATTTCATGAAAAACGCGAACGATACATCAAACAACATTCACCCGACTGCAATTGTAGAAGGCAATGTGAATCTCGGCAGTGGTAACACCATTGGAGCATACAGTATTCTTCGTGGCAATATCACGCTCGGAATTAATAATTATATCGGCGAGCATTGTTTGTTCACACGCAATATTGAAATCGGAAACAACAATCGCTTTGAAGCATTTGTTGCTATTGGTGCGCTCGGCGAAATGGGTGCGAAAGGTGATGTGTTTATTGAAGATGGAAAAATAATTATCGGTGATGGAAATACATTTCGTGAATATGTAAATGTGCACTCACCGGTGCGCCGCAAGACAACACAGATTGGAAACAAGTGCTACATCATGAACAAAGTATACATCGCACACGATTGCCAGATTGGTGATGGTGTGATGATGAGCGCACTCACAAAATTCGGTGGTGGTGTAACAGCCGGCGACAATGCAAATTTTGGAATGGGTGCGGCCGTGCATCAGTGGACTGATGTAGCAGAAAATGTAATGGTGGGAATGAATGCCGCAGTGAATAAACATATTCCGCCATTTGTAATTGTTGCAGGCTCGCCTTGCAGAATTCTGCGCATGAATAAAGTTGGATTAACACGGCGTGGTTTTACAGAACACGATGTTGATTTATTGAATGAGAGATATTCATCACTTCTTGCAGGTGATACAAAAGCGCACACTGAGTTGGAAGAAAAAGTGGTTGCGTTTATTTCAACTCACGAAAAGCATTTGAATAAATTCAGAGATCAGGAATAATATTTCGAATCAGTTTTTACATTCTCAAAAACTTACTTTCATGCGATTGATTTAAGAACAGTATATTTCGTTCTTTGAAATTAAATTCAATTGCCATGAAAAAAAATTTACTACTCAAAATTGCTTGCTGTTTTTTTATAATCAATCAATCGCAGGCACAAATCACTTTCGAAAAATATTATGGTGGCGGCGGCTTTGAAGAAGGCAGCGATGTGAAACAAACTTCAGATGGCGGATACATAATTGTAGGCATGACACAAACATTCGGAGTGAATACTATTGATGATGTGTACCTCATAAAAACAGATGCAGGTGGCGATACCGTTTGGACAAAAACTTTTGGTGGTGCCAGTTATGATAAAGGATATTCTGTTGAACAAACCTCCGATGGCGGGTACATTATTGCAGGAATGTCAAATAGTTTTTCAGCAAACATTGAAGATGTTTACCTGATTAAAACTGATGCGAACGGAAATCATTTGTGGTCAAAAACTTACAGTGGAAATATAGGCGGCACCGGTTATTCAGTGAAGCAAACTGCTGATGGCGGATACATTATTGGTGGTACAAAAAATAATTCCGGTGGCATACATGATGCGTTGTTAATTAAAACTGATGATGCAGGCGATACGCTCTGGACCAAAACATGGGGAAACACCGGCGATGATTATGGCAGTTCTGTAATAGAAACTTACGATGGTGGATTTGTAATTGCCGGAAGTGGAAGTACCACCGGGCTTTGCTTGCTTAAAACAAATTCAGATGGCGATACACTGTGGACCCGAACTTCTTACACCGGTCTTCCGCATTTGAATTATCCATACACGGTTCAGGAAACTTCTGACAGCGGATTTATAATGGCAGGCATCAGTTATGGCGCCACCGGCATGGAAATGTATGTGCGCAAAACTGACAGCATCGGAAACACTGAGTGGGCAAAAACTTATGCAGGTGTTAACAATGATTATGCAATGGGCATTGAACAAACATTTGATGGCGGATACATCATGTGCGGCTGGTCACAAAGTTTCCCAACCAATGGAAATTATCACACCACTGTTCTTCGGTTAGATGCTGCGGCCTCTTTTTCAAATGTTATTTACCTTATTCATGCTAAATTCATTATCGCTATTTGCAAAACTGCTGCTTTGCAATTATGTTAGCGCGCGCAAAAAATAAACACAATGGGAGAAGCAGAAAATAAAAAATCAAAAACAATATACGGAGTAGGATTTGTGGTGGCAGTTGCTGCTACAGGAGTCTTGTTAATGGTTATGCCTTCGTTGTTTTGGATTGCGCTTCCATTTGTTTTCACATTTGGTGTTCGCTTTATGGATATCATCTAATCGGAATCATTTAAGAATTCAAAATTTCATTTAGAACATTTTCAGGAACTTTATTTTTTAATAAAGATTCTCTGTTATTTTTATTCATCTAACCGAATAAAAAATTATGTTGAATTCTATTGTTCTCTCCAACCTGTTGTGTATTGATATTGAAACGGCGCCTGCATTTCCTACCATAAAAAATTTAGATGCAGAGTGGAAAGATTTATGGGAAATAAAATCAACAAGGCTGCGCGATGAAAAAGAAACACCCGACGCACATTATTTTAATCATGCTGCAATTTATGCCGAGTTTGGAAAAGTGCTCTGTATAACTATTGGAATATTTTTTCGAAAGGATAAAAAGAGCAATTGGAAATTCAGATTAAAAACATTTTCGGGAGATGATGAGCGGAAAATTTTAGAAGATTTTTCAGTATTATTAAAAAAGCATTATTCGACTGATAAGTATTTATTCTGTGGCCACAATGTTCGCGAGTTTGATATTCCATACTTGTGCCGGCGAATGCTGGCTTTGCAAATTGAAATTCCATCATTGATGGATGTGAGTGGTAAAAAACCTTATGAAGTTCATTGGGTTGATACGATGCAACTTTGGCGATTCGGTGACTACAAGCATTTTACTTCGCTTCGTTTACTTGCTGCGGTGCTTGGTTTGCCATCGCCAAAAACCGATATGGAGGGAAGGGATGTTGGTCGGGTTTACTGGAAAGAAAACGGGCTAAGCAGAATTGTTGAGTACAATCGACGCGATGTAATAACTGTGGCTCAAATGATATTGCGTTTTAAAAATCTCCCGTTGCTTGCCGATAATGAAATCACATTTGCCGATTGATAAATAATTGTGAAAAACAGTTCACTGAAAAAATTTTATTCTGCTCACGCACAGATTATTCACAGTGGGGAAGAATATTTTTCGACGCTTATTAAATTAATTAGCAATGCATCGCATGAAATTTTAATTCATGTTTATATTTTCGAATTAGATGAAACAGGTGAGCGTGTTCTGGATTGTTTAAAAAAGGCGGTTAAGCGTGGAGTAAATGTTTCCGTGTTAATTGATGCTTTTGGATCGGGTGGCATTGATAAAAACACAATAGAAAATCTGAAATCATTTGGAATAACAATCAGACGATTCGAGCCATTGTTAAAGGGTTTGGCTATATATATTGGTCGCAGATTGCATCATAAAGTAATAGTAATAGATCAGACGCAAGCACTGGTTGGCGGAATAAATATTTCAAATCGGTATTGTGGAACACAGGATGAAAAAGCGTGGCTGGATTATGCTCTTTTGTTAGAAGGTCCCATTTGCAATCAGTTATCAACTATTTGCAGAAAGATTGAGACAAAAAGATTTTTGTCGCGAAAAAAAATATCGGTTGTAAATTTTAATGCCGTTTCAAAAAAACAAATTCAGGTTTTAGCCAGTGTTCGACAAAATGATTGGGTACGCGGAAAAAATCAAATCAGGTTTTCGTACAAGCAGGCAATAAAAAATTCAAAAAAAAATATTGTGCTGGCTGCCGCTTACTTCATGCCGGGTATTTCACTTAGAAAAATTATAAAGTCGGCTACTCGCCGTGGAGTAGAAATAAAAATTGTGTTGAGTGAAAAAGCGGATGTGCCATTTGCTAAAGGAGCAACAGAATATTTATATGGGTGGATGTTGCGAAATAAAATCAGGTTGTTTGAATACAAACCCTCCGTTGTTCATGCAAAGGTGATGGCTGTAGATTCAGAATGGATGACCATTGGTTCTTACAATGTTAATTACCTGAGTGATTACAGCAGCATCGAAATGAATATTGATATTATTTCAAAAGAATTAGCTGGTAAATTTCAAAGTGAAATGGAGGAAATTATTGAACAAGATTGTCATGAAATTACCCTGAGCGAGTATGCACATAAAAGCTATTTTCATTTATTTAGGTCTTGGTTCAGCTATCAGTTTGTCAGGATAAATTTTTCGCTCTTATTTTTTTTTCAAAGTAAAAGCAAATACAATCGAATTGATTAGCGAATTATTTTCCTTCTAAATATTTTTTATATCCAATTTTTTCCAGCTTTCGCGCTTTGGCCTGAACTGATTCATTCAACTTTTTTTTATACGAAATAATTTTTTTTGTAAGCGCTGAATCATTTAAAGCTAAAATCTGAATAGCCAGCAGGCCTGCATTGTGTGCACCGTTAATTGCTACAGTGGCCACAGGTATTCCGGGAGGCATTTGAACAATAGAATACAATGAATCAACTCCGGCCAATGATTTTGACTGAATAGGAACCCCAATTACCGGTAAATGTGTTAGTGATGCAACCATTCCGGGTAAATGCGCCGAGCCACCTGCACCGGCAATAATAATTTTAGTGCCTGAGAGGTGAGCGCTTTTTGCAAATTCAAACATTTGCACAGGCATGCGATGCGCCGATAAAACATTGAGCTGATATTTTATTTCAAATTCATCAAAAATGGCTGCGGCTTCTTGCATTACAGAAAGGTCAGAATCAGAACCCATAATAATTGTTGCTTGTGATGCCTTCATGTTGCTATTGGTTTGCGCAAAAGTAATTATAGAAACTTGTGCAATTTAAAGTTGGCTGATCTTTAATACTGATTGCACCATTTTCGCTTTATCAATTGCTTGTTCAATTGTGTTTCCCAGAATGGTTACATGCCCCATTTTGCGCATGGGTTTGCTTTCATGTTTTCCATACATGTGTATATAAACTCCTTCAATTGATAAGACTTCCTTCATTCCATCCAAAAAATATTTTCCTTTAAAATTTTTTGACCCCAAAATATTTAGCATCACTGACGGTTTAATAATTTGGGTGCTTCCGAGTGGCAATCCAATTAGTATTCTCAGCAATTGTTCATACTGCGATGTATAGCAGGCTTCAATAGTATGATGCCCGCTGTTGTGTGGCCGCGGAGCTGTTTCATTCACATAAATTTTTCCATCAATTCCTAAAAAAAGTTCAACTGCAAACAATCCAACGCCATTCATTTCTTTCACCACTTTCAAAGCAATTTTTTCAGCTTCATTCTGTATTTCATGTGTTGTTCGGGCCGGACAAATGAGCATGGTTACTAAATTAGCATCGGCATCAAATTCCATTTCAACTGCCGGAAAACAATTTATATCGCCTTGTTCATTTCTTGCAACAATAATGGCAATTTCCATTTCCGACTCAATAAATTCCTCCAGAACAGTTTGTCCTTTAAATGGAATTAAATCGGGGTTGTTCAAAATATTTTTTGTTTCCAATATCTCAACTCCTTTTCCATCATAACCATCACGGCAAAGTTTGGCAACAAATTTTTTCCAGTTTTTCTTTTGTAATACTAGTAACCAATTTTCTGGTGAACTAACTATTTCAAAATCGGCCGTTGGAATTTGTTTATCAGCATAAAATTTTTTCTGCATCCCTTTATCCTGAATCATTTGCAGAATGCTTGCCGACGGAATTAATTTTTTTTCCTGGGCTTCAATTTCAATGAGCGATTCAATTAATATATGTTCAATTTCGTAAGTAAGCACATCGCATCGCTTGGCTAATTGATGTATAGGTTCTGATTCTGTAATACTTCCGATTATATGGTCGTGAGCAATAGCCGATGCCGGACAATTTTTATCTGCATCCAGTATAATACAATCAATATTATATCGTATTGCCTCTTCAATAAACATTCTTCCTAACTGCCCACCACCAATAACTCCAATTACTTTTTTCTCAGCCATTCTAAAAATTATAATTTCAATTTTCGGATTTGTAAATAAGCGCTACTGCTGAGGCATTCACACCTTGCTCACGACCAACATATCCGAGTTGTTCGCTGGTAGTTGCTTTAATTGATACTGCATCCGTTTCAATATTCATTAAAGAGGAAAGAACTTTTTGCATGGCCGGAATGTGCGGATTCAATTTAGGATTTTCAAGTATAACTGTAGCATCCACATTACCTATTTTGTAATTCTTGTCTGTTAAAAGTTTTACAACTTCCGACAATAATTTTTTGCTGTCAATATTTTTATATTGGTTATCGGTGTTTGGAAAATGAAACCCGATATCGCGAAGATTTGCGGCACCTAAAAGTGCATCGCATATTGCATGAATCAACACATCAGCATCTGAATGTCCATCAGGTCCAATGTTACTTGAAATTAAAATGCCCCCGATTATGCAGGGGCGCCCTTCTTTTAATTGGTGAACATCAAATCCATACCCTACTCTTATATTCATTTATTCTGTAGTAGTGGGTGCCGGTTTTGTTGTTTTTGTTTTATCAAATTCAAACAGCAAGCTAAACCGAAGTGTATTATCCAATGGATTTTTTTGACTGCTTGTTGGAATTAAATATGAAAAATTTAATCCAAAAACATTGTACTTGATTCCTACGCCGGCAGTTAAATATTTTCTGTTTCCTTTTGTTGAATGTTCATTAAAATATCCAGCTCGTACTGCAAATTGATTCTTATACCAATATTCACTTCCAATAGAAAACATGAGTTCGCGAAATTCTTCTTTTCCACCACCGGGTGCATCAGAGAAAGAGCCCAGAATTCCAGATGGAACACTTTTAGTTCTGAATAATCCTGCGCTATCGGGTGTAGGCACTAATAGTTTATTTATTTCGCCGGCAAACATTAATGAATTGTAATCATCAAATTTAAAATTTATACCAGCCCCCAATCCCATGTTGGTGGGTATAAAATCTTTGTTTTCGGCCGATTGAGTATAGGTAACCTTTGATCCGATATTTGAAATGGTTAACCCAATATTATAATCGCCTTTTGTTTTTCCAAACTTTGTGTCTTTATGATAGAAGAAAGAGATATCGGCAGCTGTCGCCGTTCCGGCTTTTATAGGCACCCCACTTACACTTTGACCAGCTGCTAAATTTGAATAAATATAAGATAGGTTTATACCGGTTGAAAAATTTTCAGCAATTTTTCTTGAATAGCCTCCAGTGAAAGTAAATTCACGAGGATTAAAATTTCCGATTATTTCCCCCTGGATATTAGTAAAAGTGATACTTCCTAAAGAGAAATATCTTAAAGAAGCAGTTACTGCCTGATTATCGTCAATTTTTTTATATGCTGAAATATTAGCAAGAAAAATATCGTTCACTAATTCTTTTAACCACGGGGTATAAGTAATAGATAGCGCAGTATTTTTTTGTGCGAAAGCAATTTTAGCAGTGTTCCAATAAATGGCATTTGCATCGGCTGATATGGCTATGCCTACATCACCCATTGCTCCTGAACGAGCATCGGGATCAATACGCAAAAATGGAACGGCGGTGTTAATTGTATTTATTCTTCCATCTAACTCATTGGTAGAAATTGATTGTGATTGTCCGTTCATTTGATTACTGATAGCAAAACAGGTTGCTATACATAGTATAAATTTAACTGAGTTGATTTTCATAATTGGTGTTTTCTAAAGGTCAAATTTATTTTAAAAGTACTAATTTTTCAAAGGTATTTGCATTTAATCCTGAATCAGATTTTACACTTACCTTGTAAACATAAACTCCTTTTCCAATTGGGTCGCCAAAATCATCTGTTCCATCCCATATAATTCCATTTACACGATATGAACCGGTAATTGTTTCTCCTTCACATGCATTTTCTGATCTTCCGCTATGAATTGTTTGCATTATTGTTTTAACCAGTTTACCGCTCACAGAAAATATTTCAATTTTATATTGAATGTTTTCTGTGGCAAGGTTATGTTCAAACATAAATTCAGTTTGTGTAGTAAATGGATTAGGATAGTTTAACACATGCGACAGCGCTGCTTTAGCTGATGAAGCAACTATAAATTCAGTATAACTTTCATTTGAATTATTGTAAACATCCCAGGCCTTTACAGAAATGGTATGTAATCCTTCAGTTAAATTTTTAAAAGGGTAATTCACCGTTCCGGATTGATAGTCATCTAAATTGGCTTCATAAAATTCATTTAGTACAAAAGTGTTTTTTGAATCTTCATCTCGTACTCCGGTTAAATCATGCCCAATTCCGTTTCCAACTGTATTTATACCGCTTTCATCTTTTAGTTTCAGATACAAAGTTGGATTCTCATCAGTCATTCCACCGAAAACAAATTTTTCATCGTTCATAAAAATATCAATTTGCGGTCCGATGTTATCTAAATCAAAGCTATCAGCAGAACCCCCTACAACTACATCATTTTTATATCCGCTCGCACTGGAAATTCCATTTTGTGCATAGTAGCTTAGTTTCCCGAAACCATATTGATAAGCAATGTCTTTTGGAACTATAAATGTGAAACTGAATTCACCATTTTTTACACTTGCCTTTCCGTTGAATATGGCATTTTTTTGTAGGGTAAAGGTTTTTTTTGCGCTGCTTGGGTCGTTTTGTAAGGTTACATAATTAACCGATTTGTCATAAACAACCGGGCTGACAATTCCATTGTATGATGAATTTTTTACTCCGTTTTTATCCGCAATAAATCCGGTTATGGTAATTTTTTCAAGCGCCTTTAAGGTGTCTGGAACTAATGAAACTGGGTGTGATTTTATGGTAGAAGTTAATACCTGATCGGATGAGTTGATTAACGAAATAGCCGGATCACCAAGGAGGGTGAACTTGCGGTTGTTAGTAACATCAGTAGTTACATTATTCTTTCCTATGCGAAGAGCTTCACCAACTGTAATCGGTTCGCCATTTATTACCCGAAAAATCTGTTTCATAAAATTAAGGTTCATATCCTTGTTTGCATAAGAATATACAAGGCGAACAGTTGTAACTAAACCAATTGCACCGCCACTGGGGTTTAATAATAATCTTTCACCAGCCGATACAATTTTTGCATTATCAAAATTACTGAAGTCGCAAGTGGCTGTAATAAACAAGGGCAGTTTGCAAAGATTTGTCCATCCATCAAAATCAGTATTGCTTAATATTCTTTCATGCGCCAAGCCGGTGTAACCGCCATGCCCCATATAATTAAAAATCAAAGTCCCGGAATAAATTCTATTGTTAATGGCGGTATTCACATCAGGGCTTCTGGCGCCGCCGGGAGTAGAAATTTGCGGAAAGGCATCCAAATAAATTTTATCGATATTAAATTCAGGGTTATTTGTATTGATATAATTTGCAATTTCATCCGCATCATTTAAATGGGTATTACCATCTTCATCATCGGCACAAAAAGTGATTACATTTTGCCACGGGCCAAGCGAAGCTGCAGATTTATATACTATAATTTTATTTACCACTGCTGCCGCTTCTGTTTCATCCTTTGCAGGTATTCTACCAATTGCCACATCCATTTTAATATTATTTAACAACATATTTCCTCCTTCACTATCATCCAGAAAACCAAAGTAATCATCAGAATTAAATGAGCTTATTGGGCTAAGCGATTCATAACTTTCGAAAGTAGGTACCAGGTTAGTATTATTGTCCACACGGGTTTTATAATCAAATGAACCATCACCAAACAACAATAAATATTTTGGCATAAGCATAGTGTCGCCATTGGCTCGGTCATATAACATTTTCATAAAATCACGAATGGATGTTGGATCACCAATGCCTCCGCCAAATTCATTATAAACTTGTTCGGTTTGTATGACTCTGACTTTTAAATTGTTTGTTGTTCTATGAAAATCAGCAAGTTTGTCGGCGCTGGATTTTAAATTAGATGGTGTAACAATTATATAATCAACTGAAGGTGTTGCATGCAAGTTTTGATTTTTTAGTTTTCCGAAACTGGATGGAATAAGAAACGAATTTCCGGTAAATGAAATAAATTCATGCAGCTCATCTGTTTTCACTACAAATGATTTTATATTTCCATTATCAATTAATGAAATTGATTTTACAAGCCATGGATTTGTAACATCCCATACTGATATTGATGAAGTATTGCTAATATCAAACTTTGAAATATTTCCATTGCCGGCAGAGGCGGCAACTCTGAATGGCATTTGATCACCACTC
Source organism: Chitinophaga pinensis (assembly GCA_945903305.1). Lineage (GTDB taxonomy): Bacteria > Bacteroidota > Bacteroidia > Chitinophagales > UBA10324 > UBA10324. Next base: position 13,301 of record CAMDOA010000014.1, on the reverse strand, counting down.
ATTATTAAAGATCGTTTAACATTTAATGCTAAATAATTTAACCAACCATTTGCATCATCGGCATTGCTGCTGTATGTAATATTTATATTTATGTTATCAGAAGCAGGCAGAAAATCAAAACTTTGTGTTTTTGCCACCGCCACTGGACATGTATAACTACCACAAGTTGTGGGTATGCTTATGTTTCCAAGAAAGGAATTGTTAAAATCAAAATCAAAAGTCCGGCTACCCTGTCCATCAATAGTATGCGAAGCCACCGCCGCTTTTATTTTGGCTGAAGTTTCGGGCAAATGATTTGGGAATACGAAACTGAAATTCTGAGATAAAATATATTTAAACGATTCGCCATACCAATCTCGGCCGCTATCAAGCAAATTAGCAGTATCGGCTTCATGATATAAATAATCGTCGAAATAATTATAGGTTTGAGTAGGTGTTAAATTTTCGCTCTCTAAAGCAGATATTCTTTTTCCATTATTTGCCGCAACATTTAAAAAATAATAAGTGTAATCGGAATACAAATGATGTGCATGATTAAATTGATTTGTACTGGTATCTAAATTCCAACGGTTTGGGCTTTGCCCATAAAATAAAATATAATCGCTTTCATCAAATGATAAATCACCCTCACCAATTATTGTAATTGCCATTTCTTTTAAATCGTCGGTTCTAACAGCGCTGTTACTTTCGGGCAACATTCCTGCTCCTGAAAAATAAATCTTCAAATGTTTTGGATTAATCTGATTTACATTAACTCCGAGTGAGTTTAAAAACGCCTTATCAATTTTATAAATTCCATCTTCCTTCACTCCTATTTTATACCAGCTACCGGTTGATAGAACGGAATTTGCAGCAAATGATTTTGCTTCCTTTTCAAAAGTTTTTTCTTTGAATTGAGCATTAAAAATATATTCAATCTGAAATGAAATTAATCGCTCAACGCTGCCGTTTGCACTGTTTTTTCGCAATGCCGAAACATAAATATCAGCAACCGGAGATCCCTTAACATATCCAACTTTATAAAAAGTTGATTTCATATTTTTTGGGAAATCAAGTAAAAAATTTTCAGGAATTGGTCCATAAACTTCATTCGTTAATTTTATATCCAACGATGAATTTGACGGAATTTTAATGGTAGTTGTGTAAAGCGGAATCAACCCGGTTTCAATAAAATCATATTGTGCCCCACTAAAATAATAGGTGTCATGCTTTTTAAAATCGGGTAGAATTAATTGTTTGGTAGTATCCGCCCAGTTTAAAAAAATTACCTGAGAAGTCTTGTTTTGCGAAATAGATTCGATTGAACAAAACAAGAAAAAAAATGAGCTTAGAAAAAATATACCCTTATTCATGAAACAAAATTGGAGGTTTAAATGTATAAACTGTCTTCCGAATTTAAGATTTTAGTTGCACAACGGAATAAAAGGAATCATATTGCGTTGTTTCTAATAATAAATTATTCATTCGGTTGAACTTAAAAAAACTCCTCTTAATCTTGTTAATCATGCTCTCATTTTGCGAATCAGCAAAAACTCAGGATGCAGAGTTCAGTCAATTTCTGAATAATCCGCTATATCTTAATCCTGCTTTTGCTGGAGTGGGTATTGGCCCAAGATTTATTGCCAATTTCAGAAATCAATGGCCATCAATAAATAATGCATACACTACTTATACAATTTCTTACGATCAGGATATTGAAAAAATAAATGGAGGAATTGGCTTATCGGCCTTTTCTGATAAACAGGGAAGTGGCCTTTATTCTCATTTACAATTCACCGGGTTTTATTCGTATCAATTTAAAATGAATAAATTGTATGCTTTGAAGTTGGGAATTAGCAGTTCGTATGCGCAAAAAAATATTAACTACGATCAATTTATTTTTACTGATATGATTGATCCGAATTCAGTAACTGTTACACAATCTACGAACGAATCCACACCTTCATTTCAATCAAAAAATTATGTTGATTTTGCTGCCGGGTTTTTGGTTTATAGTAAAAAATTATTTTTTGGTGTGGGTGTAAAACATCTTTCTCAACCCAATATTTCGTTTTACGACGGAGAAAAATCAACCTTGCCGGTACGGGTGGCATTGCATTTCGGATATGAATTTAAAAAAAACAAGCGGTCTAAATCATTTTTTGCCCCCAATTTTCTTTTAATTCAACAAGGCAGATTCCGCCAATTAAATGGCGGTGTTATGGCTGGAACAGGGGTATTAATTGCCGGATTAAATTATCGGTATACAGTAAATAACCCAGATGCATTTATCCTAATTTTTGGAATAAAGAACGGCGTTTTTAAATCGGCTTATAGTTACGACATAACCACTTCGGGGCTTAGTGGTAAAAGTGGTGGAGCCCACGAAATTTCTTTGGCAATTAATCTTGGTGATCAAAAAAGCGCTCAAAAAAAACGACGCTTGAAAAGATATACCGAGTGTCCTGACATTCTTTGACAAAACAATAGTTTAGCTACATTTGCGTTTAATCATTTTTAATACATCCAAATTCAATCAGATGCTTAAAAGAATTCCATTAGTTATTGCTGCCATCGGGGTTTTGTTTTTAACCTCTTGCAAGAAAGACAAATCGGCTTCAACCGGTTGGAATTACAATGACTCCAAGTGGGGAGGTTTTCAGGTTTCATTGAAATTTAAAGGACAGCAAACCGGGCCTAACTTAGTATTGATTCAAGGCGGTCGTTTTGCAATGGGAATGACAGAACAGAATGTATTGTATAGTAATGACAATATTCCTCGTACTGTTTCTGTGGCCTCATTTTACATGGATGAAACAGAAGTTGCCAATGTTCATTATCGCGAATATTTATATTGGGTAAATCGCGTGTTTGGAGCTGATTTTCCTGAAGTTTATCGGAACGCATTACCTGATAGCCTTTCCTGGCGCAGAGAGTTAGCTTATAACGAGCCCTATGTTGAATATTATTTCCGATATCCTGCTTACGATTTTTATCCGGTTGTAGGTGTTACCTGGGTTCAGGCAAATGAATTTTGTAAGTGGAGAACAGATCGTGTGAATGAAGGAATTATGATTGATAAAGGTGTTTTAGAAAGAAATAACAACCAAATTGGTCAGGATAATTTTAATACCGGTGCATATGTTATTGGTCAATATGAAGGTATGGTCAATAAAAATTTAAAAGATTTAAGCCCAAATGGTACTGGTCGAAGAAAAGTAAGAATTGAAGATGGAATTCTGCTTCCCGAATATCGATTGCCAACTGAAGCTGAGTGGGAGTATGCATCTCTTGCTTTAATTGGTAATAATCCATATGCCGGCGAAGAAACTATTACCGACAGAAAAATTTATCCCTGGAACAATGATGTTTTACGCGATTCGAAACATGGATCATGGCAGGGTGATTTTTTAGCCAACTACAAACGCGATCGTGGTGATAACATGGGTATTGCCGGAGGATTAAATGATGCTGCCGATATTACTGCTCCTGTATTTTCATACATGCCTAATGATTATGGATTATTTAATATGGCAGGAAATGTAAGCGAATGGGTGATGGATGTTTATCGTCCTTATACTTTTTATGATGATGTAGACTTTAACTCTTTCCGCGGTAATGTATTTGATAAAGATAGTTTAGATGAAGATTTTGCTCATGTTGACAAAGATTCGTTGGGTCGTGTAGTAAATATTCCGGTAACAGAGCAGGAAAACATAAACCGCTTAAACTATAAAAAGTCGAATGTGATTGATTATCTTGATGGAGACAGTTCCTCTTGGAATGAATATCAATACGGAGTTTCTTCATTAATTAACAACAAAGCAAGAGTGTACAAAGGTGGCTCATGGTCTGATAGAGCTTACTGGATGTCACCAGGAACTCGCAGGTATTTAGATGAAAATCAGGATTTGGCTACTTTAGGGTTTCGTTGTGCAATGGCTCGTTTAGGAAGCCCGATGGGCAATGAATCAAAAGCCGGAAACTATTTTAAAGTAAAAGGCAAGAAAAAATTAGATAGCCGCGGATATAAAAAATCAAATAAATAATCGATTGAAGAAAAATGTTTTAAAAAGTCCTCTGATAACAATCAGAGGACTTTTAATTTTAGACCAAATCTGAATAATGACGATTGAAGAAATTTATCAATTATATAAATTGTCAGAGGGTATAAACACCGACACCCGGAAAACGATTAAAGAAAGTATTTTTTTTGCTTTAAAAGGTCCCAGTTTTAATGGTAATTTATATGCAAAAACGGCTGTTGAAAATGGCGCTATCGCTGTCATTATTGATGAACACGAATTTTTTATTGAAGGTAAAACCATTCTTGTAAATAATGTACTTGACACGCTTCAGCAATTAGCACTGCATCATCGACGACAATTAAAATGCCCGGTGATTGCGATAACCGGAAGCAATGGTAAAACCACCACCAAGGAATTGTTATCAGCAATATTGTCAACTACATTTAAAACATACAGCACTCAAGGCAATCTGAATAATCATATCGGTGTTCCACTCACACTGCTTTCAATTCCTGATTTGGCCGAAATAGTTGTTATTGAATTGGGCGCAAATCATTTGCTTGAAAATAAATTTTTATGCGAAATAGCGCACCCTGATTATGGAATAATCACAAACAATGGTAAAGATCATTTAGAAGGATATGGTAGTTTAGAGGGTGTTCGTAAAGGAAATGGAGAGGTATATGAATTTCTTAAAGAAAATAACGCGGTTGCATTTGTTTCGGCCAACCAGCAAGATTTAATGGAGCAATCAACTGAAATGAAACGATTGATTTATGGTGCGCATGATGATGCCGTTGTAAAGGCAGAAGTTGTGAATTTATTTCCACACCTGCACGCACAACTCACCTTTATTGACGGTGAAAGTTTCTTTGTGAAAACACAATTAGTAGGAAAATATAATATCGAAAATATATTAGCCGCCGCTGCTATTGGGTTTCATTTTAAAGTAAAAAAAGAAAACATAATACTGGCAATAGAAAATTATAAACCTGCAAACAACCGGTCGCAACAACAAATAAAGGATGGCAATTATTTTATTATGGATGCTTATAACGCCAATCCAACCAGCATGAAATTAGCGCTCGAAAATTTTGCGGGATTTCCGGTGGAGAATAAAATAGCTGTGCTTGGCAGTATGGCCGAACTTGGAAAATATTCGGCGCAGGAGCATACTTTAATTTTAAATCAACTTGATACCATTCAGTTAAAAGAGACCTGGTTGGTAGGAACCGAATTTTCTGAAGCCGTAAAAGACATTTCATCTGAAACATCAACCATAAAATTATTTTCATCAATTGATGAATTGAAAAAACATTATCAGCAACGGCAACTTGCAGGCTACTACTTTTTATTAAAAGGTTCGCGCATACACAAATTAGAAAAACTACTCGAATAAAAAACATCATGCAAAAAGCAAATGATTATTTTTTATTAAAATCGAATTTGTTTTTTTGATTCTGTTTTAACTTGTCATTTTTTAATACATACACCTGTTAGCACACATTTAAAAGCACTTTTATTTTAACCCCCCGGGTTTTTATTCTATTGATATTGTTGACAATTTTTTAACATTAATTAATTACCCAATAAACACTTCCGTCTTTTGCTTTCTTTGCACCCCATGAATTTAGACCGTACCCTTGAACCACCGCTAAGAGCTATTGAGAAAATAGATTTGCTCCCTGTAAATAAAATTTCATTTGCCAACGGATTAAATGCGCATATAATAAATGCAGGTGAGCAAGATGTGATAAAATTAGAATTGGTTTTTAAAGCCGGTCGCATGCACGAAAATGCAAAAGGAGTGGCCGGAGCTGTAAGTCAGTTATTACGCGATGGAACAAGCAAGCATACATCAAAAGAAATTTCTGAGGCATTTGATTTTTGTGGTGCATCAATAAGCACACAAGCATTTATTGATACTTCTTCAGTCTCGCTTTATACACTTAACAAACATTTATCAAAACTGCTTCCGATTCTGCATGAAGTTTTAACAGATGCTGTTTTTCCACAGAAAGAACTGGACACTTACATTCAAAACAACAAACAAAAACTATTAGTGAATTTAGAGAAAGTAGAATTTCTTTCACACCGAAAATTCACTTCCGCTTTGTTTGGCGAAAACCATCCGATTGGATATACCACCAATGAAAATGATTTGAATAATCTGAATGTAGATTTATTAAAATCATTTTATTCAAGCCGGTTTCAGTTTCAAAATTGCACCGCTATTATCGCCGGAAAAGTTACTGACCAAACTTTGAAACTCATTGAATCGTATTTTGGAAATATTGTTTCGTCAGATAATCGTATTGAAACACTGCCATTGCAAATAAATCAATTGCAAGGAAATGAATTTTATGAATTCAAAACAGATGCAGTTCAATCAGCAATCAGAATCGGTAAAAGATTTATTAATCGAAAGCATGCCGATTATCACAAAGTGAAAGTAATGAACATGATTTTTGGCGGATACTTTGGTTCCCGCCTGATGTCGAATTTGCGTGAAGACAAAGGATATTGTTACGGAGTATATTCTTCCATTGCCTCCTTTTTAAATGACGCTTATTTGTGCATAGCTGCCGAGGTAAATGCCAATTCAACAAATGATGCGCTTGTCCAGATTAAAAAAGAACTGAGTTTACTTTGCACCGAAAAAGTTGCTGATGAAGAATTAAAGTTGGTTAAGAATTATATTATGGGCACCATTCTTTCTGATACCGACGGCCCGTTTAATGTTTCAGAAATTGTTAAACATTTGGTTATTTACGATTTAGATATGCATGAATTTCAAAAGGGCCTGACCGAAATGATGACCGTAACATCAGATGATATTATTCTGCTTGCCAATAAATATTTTAATACGGAAACAATGACAGAAGTTATTGCCGGAAAGAAATAAATCATTTTATTTATCAGACAAAGCCGTAAGATTTAATAAGATAATGGAATTGATTTCGTTATTGCACAATGTATTTTTACAAAACAACCGATCATGATGTTTCATAAAAAAACAGTTTGTGTGTTGCTTTTGCTGCTTGGTTCATTTGGCATTGCCAGATCGCAAACCTGGCAAGCACCCGATTTGCAATGCGTGAATGTTTTATCAAACGGAGATATTTTTCTCACCTGGTCAAATCCGGCTCCTGATGCCTGCGGACCATTTATTGGTTATGTTATTTATGGCAGTACAAATCAAAGCGGACCTTATATCATAATTGATACGGTAGTAAACCAATTGCAAACAACTTACATCATTGCTGATTCTGTTGGCACCTGGTTTTTTTTTATGGAAAGTTTGTATGCATGCCCCGGTTATATAGCTTTAACAAGTGATACCGTTGATACACAAAAGCCTTTGCCGCCTGTTATTGACTATGTAACTGTGGTATCATCAACAAATACACTTATTCAATTTCAGCACAGCGCATCACCCGATGCATTTGCCTATATAATTTATATTGTCATTGGCGGTGTCAATTTTCCTCTCGATACAATTTTTGCAAACACAAATCAGTATATCGATTCAATTAACAACCCGAATGTCGGCGCTTTAACCTACCTCATAGCCGCCATGGATAGTTGTGGCAATACAGGATTAATAAGTACAGTTCCGCACAACACCCTTTTTAATTATGCCATCACAACCAACTGCAGTTCCTCTGCCCGTCTGGTATGGAATGCATACAACAACTGGGTTGGCGGCGTTGATCATTATGAGGTTTTTGTTTCCTATAATAATCAACCAACTTTGTTTTTATTAAGCACCAACGATACAACTGCCGTTTTTAACTATAGTGCCGATAGCATGTGCTTTAGCGTACTTGCATATTCTGATACCAGTTTATTTACTTCCGCTTCTAATATTTATTGTCTTCCGCCAAACCCAAGCAGCCCTGTTCAGGATTTTTACATTCGAAATGTAACCGTGGCAGGCACTGGTGTAATAGATATTTTTTACAGCCTTGATGCGCAATCTGATTTAAGAACTTTGAAATTAGAAAGGGGAAATGATGGAATTAATTTTAATGCCATTGCGGTCATCGATGTACCTGCTGATTTATCTGTTATAAATTATTATTCCGATAGTACACCGCTAACGAATGAGTTGAGTTATTACTACCGCTTTGAAGCACAGGATAGTTGCGGCGCTAAAACCTATTCTACAATTGGAAAAAGCATTTGGCTTGATGGCGGCGCATACAGCAGTTTAGTCAATCACCTCGAATGGGAAACTTTTTTTGTTAATTACGGTGAAGTCGTTAATTATACTGTATTCAGAAAAGTATTAAACACCTTTGATTCGGTTACCACGGTTTCATTTGTGCAAAATGATTACGAAGAATCTGCTGCCCCATTTATTGATAAAAACGGAACTTTATGTTACCTTGTTATTGCCACCGACACTTTAAATTTTCCGAATGGAATAATTGATACAGTGCGAAGTTCATCAAATGAATTGTGTATTGATCAATTAGTAAAAATTTTAGTGCCAAATGCATTTGCACCTAATGGCGTGAACACTGTTTTTAAACCGGTACTCCGGTTTGCTGACAACAAAACATATCTGTTTCAGGTGTATAACCGATGGGGAGGATTGTTGTTCTCCACAAAAAATTCAGAGGAAGGCTGGGATGGATTTTATCAGGGCAGACTGGTTGAACAAGGCGTATATGCTTACCTTGTTCAGGTAGTGGATAATGAAGGGTACAATTCGGAGCGAAAAGGAACGGTGATGTTGTTGCGGTGATTATTAATGCATCACCATTATTTTTTTCATCCCTAGTTTTTCATTTCTTTTTATGGCGATGTAGTACAGTCCACTTGCATATTCACTCACATTAATTTTTGCAGAGAAATTTTTTACCGAAACAGTTTGCAACAATTTTCCTTCTGAATTTAACAATGAAACAGTTGAATTTGCATTGGTATTTTTCAAAATCACATTTACATAATCACCAGCAGGATTCGGATACACTTTATAAATCTGTGCGTCAATTTCGCTAACAAATGTGGTATCAACCGTTGTGTCTTGAGGCGCAACATATAACATGGAGTCAACTTCATAACTCATCAATGACCGTGCAAAAGTTCCGGCCAATAATTTATGGTTCACTTCATCATATTCTACTTCATACACTGCACACACAGGCATACCAACACCCAATCTTTCCCAATGAACTCCACTGCTGATGGTTGCATACACACCGCCATCAGTTGCAACAAATAAAACAGAATCATCATGATTGGGTAAAATAAAAATATCGTTCACAGCAATTTGTGGAAGATCGCCTGAAATATCTATCCACGATGTTCCATTGTTATTGGAGCGATGTACATGCGGAATAAATTCATTGTCGCGATACCCGGAATGGGTTACATAAACCGTTGCGGCAATATCAGGTGATGCATGTATGCTTGTTACATAACGGGCTGGTAAATTTCCGGTCACGCTGTTCCATGCTACTCCCTGATTCACTGAGCTCCAAACATTTCCATCACTGGTTCCTGCATACATAAAATTTACATTCACTGCAGATTGATCGAGCGTTGAAATATTATGAAACCGCTCACCAAAAACATTTCCATCAGTTAAATCATTACTGATAGGTGTAACAAAACCACTGCCTGCGGTATAACTATACACTTTATCAGTAGCAAGATACATTGTGTATTGATCCTGCGGACTTAATAAGTAAGGCATATCCCAATTTCGCCGGTCATTCGGGTCGGTTAAATCACCTACATCTGAAAAATTAAACCCGCCATCAATAGTTTCAATAATTCCCCCGTTCTGTGTTTCGAAATAAAAATAATCCGGATCAACATTGTTGTATCTCGCCTGAAAACCATCGCCCCCATAATATCTTTCCCAATTATTTAATACCGTTGCATTGCCACCCGAAGTTCCGTTATCCTGCACACCGCCCACATACAATCCGGACTGAAATGGATGTGTAACCACTCTGTAAAACTGATTGTTCGGAATGTTTTCAATATCAGTCCATGTTGTTGATGCAAAGTTTTTTGAATAAGTGCCACCATCTGTTGAAGCGAAGACTTTTGTGTTGCTGAAACTGATATCATGATGATCGGCATGCACATCATAAGTCCACCAATCGGGCGCGCCAAGATTCCAGTTGGCGCCGCCATCATCGCTTCGCCATAAATCAACACCACACAACCAAAGTTCATCGTTATTGGTTGGGTTCACAAAAATTCCGCCGCTGTACCAGCCTTGTCCGTTTAAAGGATTGTTTAATCCTGTTGTAGTAATTTGATTCCAAATGATACCGCCATTTGTGGTTTTATAAATTCCATACAAATCAAGAGTGGTATCGGTAAAAGTGCAGTAAAGAATTTGCGGATTGGTGCCCGACATAGTCATGCTGATGCGCGAATAAATTCCGGAAGGCAAACCGTTCGATAAAATATTCCAGTTGGCGCCGCCATCAGTTGTTTTATAAATGTGCGCATCCACTCCCCAAATAATTCCTTCGTGATTATTTCTGATTCGGTTCCATGTGGCTGCATACAAAGTGTTTGGATTGTTGTAATCCATTTGCATGGCAATTACTCCAGTTGAATCATTCACATACAAAACCTGAATCCAGTTTGCACCGCCATCTACCGATTTATACAAACCACGGTCGGCATTGCGAACCATTGGCAATCCCATTGTAGCAGCATAAATTATTTGCGTGTTGGTGGGGTTAATTTTTATTTCAGAAATAATTCGTTGATCGCTTAATCCAAGGTGAGTCCATGTAGAACCACCATTAATTGATTTATAAACTCCATCGCCTATAAACGGAAAACCACTGATGTTTAAATCACCTGTGCCAACATACACAATACTTGAATTAACAGGATCAAGAGTAATGCAACTGATAGAAAGATACGGCTGATCATCAAACACCGGAATCCAGGTTGTTCCGCCATTGGTGGTTTTAAAAATCCCACCGCTTGCACAACCCGCATACATTATGTTATTGTTGTTCGGATCAATGGTGAGCACATTAAACCGCCCGCCAATATTGCCTGGCCCTTCCAGTAACCAAGGCAAATCAAACCCGGTTAAAGCGCGCGAGTGTCTTGAGTCTTTTAATGCCTGCTGCATGGCTTTATCATAAGCAGCTATAGCAAATACAGTATCCGGAAAACTCCGCTGCAAAAAAAACTGCTCGCTCACTTCATTTAAATTATTTTCTTTTTCCGCAGTTTTTTTTGCTTGAAATTTCTGATCAAAAGAATTTTGTTTTGAAAAAAGAAAGAGTGCCGAAACACAAGCAGCTGTAATTATTATTCGTGTGGGGTTGAAAAAATTTTTCATTGATTAATTATTTCGAGAGTGAAAATAAGAAAGAGAAAGTTGGAACAGAAATGAATGATTGTAATGGGTGTGTCAAAATAAAAGTTGATTGAATGAATAACATTTAACATTTATATCACGCCATGTGCAGCCATCACCTTTGTAAGGGTGAAGACAAGGTGGCTGCATAAATTGACGAAAAGATATTACGCGGAAAATATTTCACATGAATCAATATTCTGAATCATCTTATTTGAAATCGAAAAGGAATTCAGCGGAAGGAATTTATTATAGATTCGGGAATTATTAATGGCGGTTTTGTAATGAGTCACGATAGTCATATCAGAATTTTATATTTGCAATCATCATGTGGCGCGAATTAGAAAATTATACTTCGGAGTTTTTATCCCTTGAAATAAACAAAGTCGTGAACTTTGAAGAGTTCAATCGAATTGCCATTGTTCATCATAGCAGTGCCATTGAAGGAAGCACGCTAACACTGGAAGAAACCACCCTGCTTATTTCTGAAGGGATTACTGCCAATGGAAAAAGCATGAATGAACACAACATGGTAAATGATCATTATAAAGCATTGCTGTTTTGTATTGCTGAAGCAGAAAAAAAAACAGCGGTAACTCCCGGATTATTAAAACACATAAATGGAATAGTTAATACCAATACAGGGCAAATCAGAAATACAGTCCTTGGCGTTTGCGATGATACTAAAGGTGATTTCAGATTAGGAAATGTAACAGCCGGCACAACTTATTTTGTAAACTATGATAAAGTGGTTGGACTGGTAAATGAACTTTGCAATAAAATACAAACAAAACTCTCTGTTATTTCATCCATTCAGGAAATTTATGAATTGGCGTTTGATTCGCATTTTTATTTAGTAAGCATTCATCCATGGTTTGATGGAAACGGGCGCACTTCACGCTTGCTGATGAACTATATTCAAGCGCATCATCACCAACCATTATCCATTGTATTTACTGAAGACAAAGCCGCCTACATAAAATCATTAACTGATAGCAGAGCGGCAAATGATGTTAACCTATTCAGAAAATTCATGTGTGATCAACAGGTAAAATATCTTCGTCAGGAAATTGAAAAATATAAAAAACGAAACATCGGGTTGACTATTATTCTTTAAAAAATAAATTCAGCATTTACTGAATGTTTTCATGCTGATTGCATCCGTTGTGGATTGTTCCTAAAAAAACTATTTGAGGCATCCGTAAAACGGTTGTAGTGAAGACACGAACTGAAGCGGAAATGAATGATTGAAAAGGCAGTGTCAAAATAAAATTTGATGAAATAAATATCATTGAACATTCATCCTTATTAAAAATTACCTTTGCACGCAATCTAAAATTTTATCTATGCCACTGAGCAACTCCAAGATTGCACTCGAAGGATTAACTTATGATGATGTATTAATGCTTCCCGCTTATTCGGAGGTGCTTCCGCGCGACACTGATATTTCCACACGACTCACAAACAGCATTCAACTCCATGCGCCCATTATTTCAGCAGCCATGGATACAGTTACTGAATCTGCCTTGGCCATAGCTATTGCTCAAGTTGGTGGCATCGGCATTCTTCATAAAAACATGACAATTGAACAGCAGGCCGAGCAGGTTCGTAAAGTAAAACGAAGTGAGAGCGGATTAATAACCGACCCTATTACACTGAATGAAAACGACACCATTGGTCGGGCACTTCAGATAATGAAGGAAAATAAAATCAGCGGCATTCCCATTGTGAACAGCAAGAATGATTTGGTTGGAATTCTCACCAACCGTGATTTGCGTTTTGAAAAAAACATGACACAACTGGTGCGCGATGTGATGACGAAGGATAAACTAGTTACTGCTCCTGAAGGAACTGATATGAAGAAAGCAGAACTGATTTTGCAGGATTACAAAGTAGAAAAACTTCCAGTCGTAAATAAAAAAGGAAAGCTCGTCGGGCTC
>CAMDOA010000013.1 GCA_945903305.1 Chitinophaga pinensis | reverse complement strand
AAGACACCTCCTACTCTCCATTCTTTTTTCTTTCGCAGTTTTTAACTCGAAAGCTCAATTTCTAAATTGTGTTGAATCGTCGTACATTGATTTATCTGTTATTTGCCCTGCTGTAGTAGATTCGGTATGGGGATGTAATGATTCTTGTTATGTAAATGAATGTATTGCATTTAACCATTTTGGGGTTACACATTACACATTTGATTTGTGTGGCGATTTAGCTCCTGCATGTCATGCTGATTTTTATACTTCGCAAGCAGCCGGACCTGTGGATTTTACTGATTCAGGAATGGTTTACGCTTTTAATCCGGTTTATCTAATTGATTTTGGTGATGGAAATACCGATGTAACTATTCCAACAGCACATACTTACGCTACAAGCGGTCTTTATAAAGTTTGTTTAACATTGTATGATACTGATGCAGGTGGAAATATTCAGTGTGAAAGTAAAACATGCAGATATATTGTAGCTCAAGGTGGAAGCGGATGTACTGCTTTATTTACTGCTACTACAAACTGTGGCGTTACAACTTTTGCAGATTTATCAACTGGAACTTATAATACTGTTCAATGGGATTTTGGTGATGGAACTACCGGCACTACCAACCCGGGCGATACAACTTATGAATATGCTGCCTCAGGAACCTATTTTGTGAGTATGAATATTTTGGATGGAACAGGTTTATGCAATGCAGGTTTCACTGATTCTATTACCGTTACTATCCCAACTGTTACTGCAGGTTTTTCATACATTGCCAGTGGCAATAGCAGCCATACAGTAACTTTTACAAATACCAGCACTGGTGCTACATCTTACTATTGGGACTTAGGTGATGGAGATACTTCATCGAATGCAAACCCGGCACACGATTACGATTCTTGCAGTTATACTGTTACTTTAACTGCTATAGATGCTGACGGATGTCTGGCAACCACTACCATGCTAATTGATGCCTGCAATATTGGTGCACCGGTTATCAATTCAGTTTTAAATTCCTTATCGGTTTACCCTAATCCGGCTAAAGAAAATATTAGTTTGGCAATGAACAGCAAATTGGCTGGCGATGTTGTGATTACAGTTAAAGATGTTACAGGAAGAGATGTGATAGAAGCCACCACCGTTCACCTGAACAGTGGAAAAAATAATTATAATTTAAAACTTCCTCTGCTTCCTGCCGGAGTTTATCTGGTACAGGTAAATGATGATTTCGGTATGATGAATACAAGAGTACTAGTTAGATAATAATTAATTTGTTTTTGAAAATAAAAGAGGCTACCGGATTCCGGTAGCCTCTTTTATTTTTTATATCCGGCAATAACTAAATTGAATTTACAGAAAATTTTCAATTTCAAAATTTCCACCGGCTTTGCTTCTATTTTGTTCTATGGGCCGCCCTGCGGGATTATTAGAAAAGACGACAAATTATTCCAGGTATTTTTCAGATAACATTATGTAACCCGAATACAAGATAAAAAAGCGGTCAGAAATTTTTCTGACCGCTTTAGCTCCCCCTTCTGGACTTGAACCAGAGACCCTCTGATTAACAGTCAGATGCTCTAACCAACTGAGCTAAGGAGGAATTTTGAATTATTTTTTAATTCGGGAGTGCAAATATATTCTTATCGTCAAATGAACCAAACCCAGCAACTAAAATCTTTAGTGGCGAATAATCTTTTATTATTTAAAAAAATTCATTTTACATTTCTCCATTTCAATTAACCATTTACATTTATTGAACTATGCTCGTAAAAACTTATGGCTCTGCTGTATTTGGAATTGATGCGCAAACCATTACGATAGAAACTTATTATGGAAGTGGTCAACTGAATTATGTGGTTGTCGGATTGCCCGATGGTGCAGTGCGCGAAAGTTTGTATCGCATTGAAGCTGCATTTAAAACCTGTGATTTAAAAATGCCGCGGCAGCGGTTAGTGGTAAATCTTGCACCTGCCGATATCAAAAAAGAAGGTTCAGCATATGATTTACCAATGGCCATAGGGATTCTCGGAGTATCAGAACAACTTAATCTCGATTTGTTAAATCAGTATATAATCATGGGAGAACTTTCTCTGGATGGAAGTTTACGGCCAATAAAAGGTGCCTTGCCCATTGCCATTCAGGCACGCAAGGAAGAATACAAAGGATTTATTCTTCCGAAAGAAAATGCAAGAGAGGCAGCCATTGTCAGCAAGATTGATGTTTATGGAATGAGTCACATAAATGAGGTTATAGATTTCCTGAATGGAAAAACAAAACCCGAACCGGTTTTTGTTGATACAAGAAAAGAGTTTGCCGAATCGCAAAACAGTATTGACTTTGATTTCTCTGAAGTAAAAGGACAGGAAAATATTAAACGGGCAATGGAAATATCTGCAGCCGGAGGGCACAATGTTATTTTAATTGGTCCGCCCGGAGCAGGAAAAACCATGCTAGCGAAAAGGTTACCAACCATTCTTCCGCCGCTTTCATTAACCGAAGCATTAGAGACAACAAAAATCCATTCAGTGGCCGGAAAATTACCTGCTGATACTGCATTGGTTTCTCTTCGACCGTTTCGTTCACCTCATCATACCATCAGCGATGTGGCTTTAGTTGGTGGTGGAAATAATCCACAGCCAGGTGAAATTTCGTTGGCACACAATGGTGTTTTGTTTTTAGATGAACTGCCCGAATTTAAAAGAACTGTATTAGAAGTTTTGCGCCAACCAATGGAAGAGCGCAAAGTCACAATATCGCGTGCCCGGTTTTCGGTTGATTATCCATCAAGCTTTATGTTAGTGGCTTCCATGAATCCATGTCCATGCGGATATTACAATCATCCTGAAAAAGAATGTGTGTGCGCTCCGGGAGTGGTTCAGAAATATCTGAATAAAATTTCAGGCCCATTACTCGATCGTATTGATTTACATGTTGAAGTCACTCCTGTTCCGTTCTCTGAATTATCATCGAAATCACTTTCCGAAAAAAGTGAATCTATTAGAGAGCGGGTAGTGAAAGCAAGAAACATTCAGATAGAAAGATTTAAAGAAAAGAAAAACATTCACAGCAATGCGCAAATGGAGAGCAAGCAGGTGCGCGAAATTTGCAAACTCACATCCGCTGGCGAAACACTTTTGAAAACTGCGATGGAACGATTAAATCTTTCGGCAAGAGCCTACGACAGAATATTAAAAGTGGCGCGAACTATAGCTGATCTTGCTGATAGTGACGATATAAAAACTGAACATCTTGCAGAAGCTATTCATTATCGTAGCCTCGATAAAGAAAATTGGGCCGGATAATTTGAATCAAGCAGAAAAAAATTATAATAAATTCAATTTTATTTTCAAATGATTCAAGTTAGAAAAGCAATTTGGCTATCATTTAAAAACACGACCGCATGGTTGCAACTGCTTATTTTTATTACAATAACTTATCAGATTTTTTTACATTTCTGCATTCCGGTCTTGCCTCATTATCTGAACGATCCGGCCTGGTACTACATGTATTGCCATTACTTTATTACCGGCCAATGGATTCATGAAGAGTTATATCCTTCTTTTCGCGAGCCGGTTTTGTATTACAGTTCCATGGGATATCCGGTAGCGCATTACTTAACTTATGGTTTTGGAAAACTGTTTAATATTCTTTCAATCACCTTGCTTTCACATTTACAATTCATACTATATCTGGTATCGGCACGCATGGTTTTTATTATTACCAAAAAGCAATCAGAACAAATAGCTGCATCAATCATTGCACTTATTTACTTGTGGTTTATTCCGTTCTTTAATTATGCTCATCTGGCCATGTCGGAAACCTGGTTTATTGCCGGATTTTTATTCGTCATTTTTTTATTCGACAAATCCATTCAAAGCCGAAGCAAAATTTATATCGCGTTTACATTTCTTAGTGCAGGATATATATTTCTTGTCAGGCCGGTTGGCGGTGTTATGCTTCCAATATTAATTGTGTTATACTTATTTATTGCAAGTCCAAAATTTAAATTGAAAACAATTTTATTATGCAGCTTGCTGTTTTTCTGTTTTCCGGTTTGTCAATCTTTCTTAAACAAAAGCGCTTTCAACACATGGAATTTACGCGAAGGTTTTGGATGGAATTTATGGAACCGAATAGTTTATACGGATGGGCATTCATCTGATAAATTACAGGCGACAACTGAATTAAGAAAAAAAATAAATAAACCGGATTTTATTCCATCAAACGGCCCATGGTGGGAAGTAACCAGTCAACTTTCACACCTTGGTTTGCAACCACATGAAATTCAGGATTATTGTTTAAAAGTCGATATGGAATTAATTAAAAAACATTCAGTTGATTATTCTATAAACACTTTGAATATGGGATTATTAAAATTACCGGTTGATCTGCAAGAAACAGAAGCCATTTTTTCTGATATTCATGACTATAAAAATTATATAATTAAATATAGAAGCAAGCATCACACACCACTTGTTAATGAGTTAGAAAAACAAAATTTTAATTCATCGCCCTTCCGAAGCGCCATGCTTTCTTCGTATCACAATTGGAATCACCTGTATAATTTGATTTCGAAAAAAGCAGCGTATGTTTTATTGAATGTATTGTTGTGGATTGGCTTAATCATTCAAATAATGAAATGCCTAAAGCAACAGCCAATCAGCCCTACACTATTATTTTTCGTACTTCTTCCATTCGCCATTTCCATTGGATCATGTGCATTTGAAGTTTTGCACGACCGATATTATTTACCCGGCATTTTACTGGAAATAATTGTTTCAGGAATTTTAATTTCAAACGGAATTCAGTTTCTGTTAAAAAATAAAGAAACCCGATGAAAACAATTCTCATAACAGGTGCATCAGGTTTAATTGGAAAGCGATTGACTGAAATTTTATTGCTGAAAGGTTTTATCGTTCATCATCTATCCCGAAAAAATAGCGATGGACCAATTCCGGCTTTTATTTGGAACATAGAGAAAAAAGAAATTGATAAAGCTGCTTTTGAAAATACAGATGCAATCATTCATCTGGCCGGAACAAATATTTATGAGAAAAGGTGGAACACAGTAGTTAAAGAAAATATTTACAGCAGCCGAATTAACGGAACACGGTTTTTAATTCAATCATTGAAAGAAAGGCCGAACACAATAAAAACTATCGTGAGCGCGTCGGGCATCGGATATTATGGAAACAGAAAAGATGAAATAATTACCGAGGATTTTTTTTCGGCAAATTCTTTTTTAGGAAATGTTTGCAGTGATTGGGAAACAGAAGTGCGGAAAGCAGCGGTAATAAATATTCGAACCGTGCAACTGCGAACCGGAATTGTGCTTGCAATAAATGCCGGTGCACTGAAAGAATTGAAATTGCCGCTGAAATTTTTTGTTCGACCAATATTTCTTCCCGGATCACAACATTGGAGTTGGATTCATCTTGATGATGTATGCAATTTGTTTATTCATGCCATTGAAACACAAAGTATGAATGGAGCTTACAATGCAGTTGCACCGCATTCAGTCACCTATTCTGAATTTATAAAAACGCTTGCACGCGTTATGCAAAAAAAAACATTGCCTGCACCTGCAACTAAGCGGATGTTGAAAATTATTTCTGGCGAATTTGCCGAAGCACTTTTTGAAGATTGTAATTGTTCGGCTCAAAAAGTATTGGATTCCGGTTTTCAATTTCAATTTGCTGAATTGAAAATGGCAATGAAAAATCTTTTGTCAGCTTAAAATCAAAAGTAAAAACAAAAACACACATCTGAAAAGCAGCGATTATTTTCGCCACATGCGAAAACTCAGCCTACTGTTTTGTTTGCTCTCCTTGAATTCTATTGCTCAAAAAAAAACAAACATCAAGGATACCTTGGTGAATGCGCGAATAATCGGGGCAGCATACACTTATCAGTTTCCGGCTGCTGATATGGCAAAAAGATTTGGAAACGGCAGCACCATTGAAGGAAGTTTTTTATTCAAATTCGGGAAGAACTGGTCGATAGGTGCAACCGGAAGTTTTTTGTTCAGTGCTAATATTAACGAAGACACTCTATTGGATGCGCTAAAAACTACTTCCGGAAATTTTATTGGCAGCACAGGCATTTATTCATCCATTGTATTAAACCAACGAGGGTATTTAATTCAAGGGAAATTCGGGAAAATATTTCCTGCATTTAATTCTAATCCCAACTCAGGAATTATGACCTTGGTGGGGGCAGGATTTATGCAACACAAAATAAAAATTCAGCAATTAAATAATGATCTGCCACAATTTTCACGTGATTATGTAAAGGGTTACGATCGATTAACGAATGGAATTTGTATCAGTCAATTTTTAGGTTACGCTCATTTCGACCCCAGAAAACTATTAAATTTTTATTCCGGAATTGAACTGACTGAAGGCTTCACTCAAAATCGTCGCGATTGGAATTTTGATTCGCAAGCCCGTGATGATTCCCACCGATTGGATATTTTAATTGGATTTAAACTTGCCTGGTTTCTCCCGCTTTATGGGCGCACTTACCAGGAATTTTATACGAATTGATGAATTCAATATTTATTTTTCTTTACGATTTAGCTATTCAGTTTTATTGGTTTGCCATTCGTATTTCATCGCTGTTCCATCCAAAAGCAAAACAATTTATTGCGGGCAGAAAAAATTTATTCAACGAAATTAAAAACATAATTAAGGAGCAGGATTATATCGTATGGATGCACTGTGCTTCGGTTGGTGAGTATGAACAAGGCCGACCGGTTATTGAAAAACTGAAAGCTGAAAATCAAAATTGTAAAGTAGTACTCTCTTTTTTTTCGCCAAGCGGTTATGCGCAGCGAAAAAATATTTCTGATGCGGATTATATTTTCTACTTACCCATTGATACAAAAAATAATGCAGCAAAATTTATTAGTGTCTTAAAACCACAACTCGCCATTTTTGTTAAATATGAATTCTGGTTTCATCATTTGAATGAGTTGAAGAAAAAAAATATTCCTGTCGTTCTCATCTCCGGAATTTTCAGAAGAGAACAATTATATTTCAAATGGTTTGGAAAACCGTTTCTGTCAGTAATAAAATCGTTCAATAAAATATTTACTCAGGATATAAATTCATTGGAACTGCTGAATGAATTTGGATTCAACAATGCTGTTCTTTCTTCTGATACCCGGTTTGATCGTGTGCTTCAAGTAAGAAACAATGCCAAGCAATTTCCTGAAATAGAAAAGTTCTGTGGCGATGAAAAAATAATAATTGCCGGCAGCACCTGGCCGGAAGATGAAAAAATATTGATTCAATTTATTCAACAACAAAAAAATTCAGAACTGAAATGGATAATTGCACCACACGAAATTTCAGAAAAGCACATCAGTAATTTAATCAATCAACTCGGCGAAAAAGCCATTCGATTTTCACAAATTCAAAAGGCAACAATCGAAAATCAATTTTTAGTGATTGATAATATCGGAATGCTGAGCAGCATTTACCGATACGGAACCATTGCGTATGTAGGAGGAGGATTTGGAAAAGGAATTCATAATATTTTAGAAGCAGCTGTACTTGGTATTCCGGTTTTATTCGGTCCGAACTATAAAAAATTTCGTGAAGCAAAAGATTTGATTCAAATGCAAAGTTGCTTCAGTATCCGAAATGAAAAGGAGTTCCATTCTAAAATCAATCAATTGCTTATTGATAAAAAATTATACAATCAATGTTCTGACGGCTGTACTGATTATGTGAAAAAAAATTCGGGAGCAACAGAACAAATTGTTAAATTTCTGAATAAAGAAATTCTTAAAAAATAATTCAGACTAAAAACCGGCGCTCTACAATATTGTAGAACTCAGCCACCATTTCGTCTTGTGTATTCCAGTGCAATCGGTTGCGCAAGGCGTTTTCGATATAATCCATTGCCTCATCATAATTACTGCTGTTGTTTATTTTTTCCATCGACTCATCATACAATCTTGCATCGTTGTTAAATAAAAAATTGATGTAAGAAAATCGTTTGTTCAGCCCGATAAAAGTTTTCAAATCTTTAATAGGTGCCTTGCGTAATTTATCATTCAACTCAGTTCGCGGCTGATTCAGTTTTTCATTCACTGTAGGCTTTGCACCTTGTTCAGAATAAATATCAGATACGGTTTTTTGGGTTCCCTTTCCTGAATAAGATTGATTCAACGATTGACCGGGATTGGTTTTCAAAACAGCATTATCTGTATTTGGGCGATGAGTGCCGTTTCCATTTCCATTCATACCATTTCCATTTTGCGCACCGTTTGTTAGCGGCATTGTAGGAATTTGCTGTTGAAGTTTTGGTTGTTCAACTTGTGGAGGAACATTTTGTTGAACAGGAGGTGGAGCAGATTGTTGAACCGGCGGAATATATGGTTGCGGCTGTGGTGCAGAAGACTGCTGATAATATTGTTGCTGAGGAGGCTGTTGTTGCGGCTGCTGATATTGCGGTGGAAACTGCTGTATCAAATTCGCCTGCGGATGATCAACAGGCAACGAGAGTGTGAGTTCATATAATTCACGAACATAATTGAGTAATAAATCTTTATCAATCTTGTTTATCACTCCGTTATTAAACTGAATGGATTGAAACAAGTAGTTGACTTTTTCAATCAACACCGAAATTTTTGTTTCTGTTTTTATATCAGCCATATCATTTTCAGAGCGGGGTGCAAAGTTATGCTTTCAATTTCTGTTTTTGAATTTTAAATTTTAAAGCCACCCACATTTTTCATTTAAACGCCGATTCTACCTAAATGGGTTACAATTAAAAATAATTCTGTTCATTATTGGAAAAGATTTGTGAATTTTCGCATTCCGAATTTTAAAATTCATTACATGTTTATTGAACCTCACATACGGAAACAACAAACCGGTTGGATTGAAGTGATTTGCGGCTGCATGTTTTCAGGTAAAACTGAAGAACTCATTCGCCGGTTGAAGAGGGCAAGAATTGCCAATCAGAAAGTAGAAATTTTTAAGCCACAGGTTGACACCCGATATCACACAAGTAACATTGTGTCGCACGACGAAAATTATATTTCATCCACACCGGTTTCCAACTCACAAAACATATTGTTGTTGGCGAATGAACTGGAAGTAATTGGAATTGATGAAGCTCAATTTTTTGATGGCGAGCTGCCAATGGTTTGCGATAAGTTGGCAGCAAAAGGTGCGCGCGTAATTATTGCCGGTTTGGATATGGATTTTTCGGGGAAACCGTTTGGCTCCATGCCACAACTATTAGCTAGAGCAGAGTACATTACAAAGGTTCATGCCATTTGCATGATTTGCGGAAATCTTGCTTCGTATTCATTTCGAAAATCAAAATACGATGCTACTGTTTTGCTCGGCGAAAAGGACCAATACGAACCACGCTGTCGTCATTGTTTTGATAAGGGAATGAAGAATTGATTTGATAATTTAATGATGAAAAAATATTTCGAAAATACATTGACCTTTCATTATTCACAATGAAAAAATTATTTCTCATCCGCCATGCAAAATCAAGTCATGATGATTTGAAACAAAAGGATATTGACCGCACACTGAACAATCGCGGAAGAGATGATGCTCCGATGATGGGAAAAATTCTGAAAGAGAGGGGAGTGAAACCCGATTTAGTTTTCAGCAGTCCGGCTGTGCGCGCTTTGGAAACAGCAAAACTTTTTTCCAAAGAATTAAATTACCCTGCAGATGCTATTTTAATTGATCCGGTTTTGTATTCGTTTAATTCGAGTTTGATTTTATCATTCATCCTGTCAATTGATTCATCAGCCGAAACTGTTTTGTTGTTCAGTCACAATCCAACTTTTCATGAACTGGCAAATTATTTTACCCGTAATAAAATTCCTTCCATGCCTACTTGCTGCATTGTGGGAATTGAAATTCTCACTGACAAATGGGATGAAATTGAAGAAAGCGAAAAGCATCTGGTGATGTATGAATTTCCGAAAAAACAGAAAGGAAATGAATAAATTTCCGGCTATATGAAATTATTCGATCGCGATTTCAGTTGGCTTTCTTATAATCACCGGTTGATGCAGGAAGCCGCAGATGAAAATAATCTGCCAGCCGAGCGATTAAAATTTGTATCCATTGTTTGCAGCAACTTGAAAGTATTTATTCGAGAAAGGTTTTTTGCTGTACTGAATACTTTGACTGAAAAACATGAGGAGAAAATAAGTAAGCTGAATAAAAAAATAGCGAAGCAGTTTTCAGAATGTGGTCAGATTCTGACAGATATTTTCAACTCATTAAAGAATTCAGGAATTGAAGTTTTAACGATTGAAGAGTTGGATGAAATGCAGTTGAAATTTTTGAACGAATGGTTTCGTTTAAAAATAAAACCTGTTCTTCATCCGAAGTTTCTGACTAATGAAGATGAAGTAACAGCATTTGAAAACGATCGATTGTACTTGTTTGTTCAGTTAATTTTTCATGAAGAAAAAGGACAGGCGATCATTGAAATTCCATTCAGTAAAAGCGAACGGTTTATTGAAATTCCATCAGCAGAAGGAAAATCAATTTATGTTTTGGCCGACGCGGTCATTCGATACTATCTGCCTGAAATTTTTCCCGGGCATGAAATTCCGGAGAACTCTCTGTTTGAAATGATTGCAGGAAATGAATTTTATACGCCGGATGAGGAATTTGAATTTTCAAAAAAATCAGAAAATGAAAATCAGGAAATCAGAAATTATTTTCTGTTTGAAAAAAACACCTCTAAAGAAATTATAAAAACGCTTTTACAGAGAACGAAAGGAAGCAAGAATGCATTAGCAAAAAAAAATTTCTTTTTAGCGTTGAGTGATTTCAACGATTTGGGAAAATTGCTTCCTGCTGAAATGAAAGAGCTACCAATCATTGCAGCAGCTCATCCATTGGAAAATATTCCTTCAATACTTGAAGCAATTAATGCATCAGATTATCTCATGTATTTTCCATATCATTCTTTTTTTACTGTTGTTAATTTATTAAAGGAAGCAGCCACAAGCAACAGTGTTAAAAATATATTCATCACTTTGTACCGTACAGCGCCGCAATCATTACTTGTAGAAAACTTATTGATTGCTGCCGCTAATGGAAAAAATGTTTTTGCATATCTGGAAATTAAAGCAAGTGAGAGTGAAGAGGAAAATATTATGCTCGCCAATAAATTGGAAGCAGGTGGAGTAAAAATTTCGCGCAATTTCCCGGGATTGAAAATTCATGCTAAAACTATTTTGATTGAAGAAGAAAATGATGGAGCCATAAAACGAACCATGCTTATGAATACAGGAAACTTCAATGAAAAAACGGCTGACAAGTACACCGATATTGCCATTCTTACTTCCAATAAAATTATCACACAGGATATTGCTGATTTTTTTGCAGCGCTTCAATCAGCATCGCTGAAGAATTTTCACCCAACTGAAATTTCATTTTCTCCCAATTATTATCGCCAAACATTTTCTTTCGAAATTCAAAAATGTATTCAGGCAGCAAAGCAAAATCTATCAGCACGGATTATTCTGAAAGTAAATAACCTGGAAGACGAAAAAATTATTCCGGAACTATATGAAGCCGCTGATGCAGGAATAAAAATTGAAATTATTGTTCGAAGCATTTGCTGCATGAAACCAAAAAACAATATTACAATCATCAGCATTGTTGATCGCTTTCTGGAACACGCACGGATATTTTCTTTCCGTTATGGCGATGAAGAAAGCATGTACATCACCAGTGCAGATTTAATGACCCGCAACTTAGACCGACGAATGGAATTTTTATTACCGATAAAAAATCCAATTCATCGCAAACAACTTTCTGAAATTCTGCAACTGCAATTGCGCGACAATGTGAAAGCAAGAATCATTGACAAAAAACAGAAAAATAAATTTGTGAAAGCAGAAGAAGGTGAAGCACTTATTCGGTCACAGCATGCTGTAAATGAATATTTTTCTTCTTCTCTAATATAATTGTTCATTCAATTTCTTTCACACCGTTTGCGAAATTGATACTGCAAGTTATTTTCATTCCCGATAAATAATTTCTGAATGAAAAAATCAAGCACACTTTTTTTACTCTTTGTATCTGCAAATCTTTTTGCCCAAACCGGCAGCATTCGCGGAACCATTACCGATGCATCTTCTGATGAAGCATTAATCGGAGTTACAGTTTCGTCGGGGACAAATGGAGTTGTAAGTGATGATGCAGGCAATTATATTTTCACACTTCTATCCGGATCACAAATAATAAAATTTTCATTTGTCGGGTTCGAAACTTTGGAAAGGCAAGTGCTGATAAAAGCCGGAGACACTATAAAATTGAATGTTGAATTAATGACCAATGCAAAAGAGTTGGGAACCATTGTGGTGAGTTCGAGCCGGTATGAAAAAAAGATTTCGGAAGAAACCGTGAGCATGGAAGTAATAAAACCATCGTTTATCGAGAATACCAATTCGGTTGACATGCGCGAAGCAATTAACAAAGCACCCGGGGTAAATATTATTGATGGTCAAGCAAACATTCGCGGCGGCAGTGGTTATAGTTATGGAGCCGGAAGTCGGGTACTAGTGTTAGTGGATGATGTACCACAGTTAGCTGCTGATGCCGGTGATGTGAAGTGGGATTTTCTACCACTCGAAAATTTAGATCAGGTGGAAATAATTAAAGGTGCTGCTTCAAGTCTGTATGGTTCATCGGCATTAAACGGAGTAATAAATATCCGCACCAACTATCCGACTTCGGTTCCGAAAACACAAATCAATTTTTACCAGGGAATTTATCAAAATCCAAAACGCAAAGAATTAATCTGGTGGGGAAATAAGCAACCGTATTATTCAGGCGGGTACTTTAATCACAGTCAGAAATTTGGTCAGCTTGATTTAAGTTTTGGAGGCAATGTTTTTAACGAATCAGGTTTTCGCGAAGGAGAATATACCGAGCGCGGCCGTGTGAATGTGGGCAGCCGTTATCGGTTTAAAAAAATAGAAGGATTGGCAGTTGGATTAAATGTGAATGCCTTTGTATCGCATACTGCAACATTTTTTATCTGGCAGGATGATACAACAGGTGCTTACCGTCCGCAAGGCGGAATGGATACAGCAACCACAACACTCGCAGAAAATAATAATACCCGAATAAGTCTTGATCCTTACCTGACTTATTTTAACAAGAAAGGTAACCGGCATTCATTTCATGGTCGTTATTATTTAACTAATGCTATTGCAAGCGATAACAAAAGCACCAATGCACAATTGTATTATGGCGAATATCAGTACCAGCATTTTTTCAAATTCGGATTAAACTTAACTACTGGAGTTGCTGCAAATGCCTCAGCAATTACCGCAGATTTATATGGGAATCACACTGCCGATAACAAAGCGTTGTTCCTTCAACTCGATCAGAAAAAAGGCAGACTGAATATTGTTGGCGGAGTTCGGTACGAAATGTTTCGGGTGGATACTATTACCAGTCAATCTCCCGTTTTATTTCGTGCAGGAGCAAATTTCAGGGTGATGAAGGCAACTTATTTCCGTGCATCATTCGGGCAGGGTTATCGCTTTCCGACTATTGCCGAAAAATTTGTTGCAACAGAAGTGGGGCCGTTAAAAATTTTTCCAAACCCTACTGTTAATCCTGAAACCGGATGGTCAGCGGAAATAGGCGTGAAGCAGGGATTTAAAGTAAGCAGTTGGTTAGGATACCTTGACCTGTGCGCATTTATGAGTGAGTACAAGGATTTTTTAGAATTCACTTTTGGTTATCATCCACCTTATGCTTGGAAACCCGGCGACCCAATTGATTTTACCGACTTTGCAAAATACCTCGGATTCAAAACCATCAATATTACCAATGCCCGAATCAGCGGCGGCGAGTTTTCAGTAATCGGTCAGGGAAAATTATTTGGGTTACCGAACAATTTGTTAGCTGGAGTTACATACATACTTCCAATTGATATAAATAAAATTTCATTCGTTGATAGTTTATTGAAAGAAAATGCTGGAGCATCACAGACCATTATTGATTCCATTTCGAAATTAAAAATTCTGAACTACCGCTATCAATGGACTGCAAAAGCAGAGTTTGATATTTCTTACATGCAATTCTCAACAGGATTCAGTTTTCGCTACAATAGTTTTATGGATAACATTGATCCGATATTCAACGGCACCGATCCGATGTTGCCGGTTCAGGTAGTGCCGGGCATAGTTCCCTATCGAAAACTTCATCATAACGGAGATTATATAATTGATTATCGAATCTCAATCAAAGTAAATAAGTATGTAAAACTTTCGCTCATCACTAAAAATTTATTGAACCG
The DNA here is from genome assembly GCA_945903305.1 of Chitinophaga pinensis. Classification (GTDB taxonomy): domain Bacteria; phylum Bacteroidota; class Bacteroidia; order Chitinophagales; family UBA10324; genus UBA10324. Next base: position 40,781 of record CAMDOA010000013.1, on the reverse strand, counting down.
CGAATACACCGAACGACCAGCCCTGATTGAACAACCGAGAAATTTGTCGTTGCAGGTAAGTGCTAAGTTTTAAAGAGGGGAATTTGATAAAGATAATGAGATAAAGAATTCAATATTTGGAAACAGATACATTAGAAATTGTTAAAAAACTGTCTGTATTTTTTACCGCACTAAAGTTACATTTCCATTCATCATCACTCCTTCATTATTATATGAATTTCTGCCTGCAATTACATATGTATACACACCAATTCCACATGGAACTTCCACAAAATTTCCATCCCATCCTTCATCAATATCATAGGTTTGCCAAACCATTTGACCCCATCGATTATAAATTCTGAAATATTCCAGCGCAAACCCGCATGAATAAATGATGTTGTAAATATCATTTCTGTCATCTCCGTTAGGTGAGAATGCATTAGGGATATAAATATTTGCTGCATCCACATTTACGGTCATAGAATATTTAACCTGGCAACCATCGGCAGTTTCAATTACAAGGGTATAGTTTGTATTTACATCAGGAGATGCAATTGGAGAAACAGAAGTTGAATCATTTAAACCATAAGCAGGCTCCCAATGAAAATTAAATCCGGATGTGGTAACACCTGTGTAAAGCTGAATGGATTGATTGCAAAAAATTGTGGTATCCGGCAATGAAGAAACCGGTGGAACTAAAATATTTATAGTTACCTCGTCAGAAGCAAAACAACCAGTGGAATCAGAGCCGGTAACTGTATATGTTATGTTGCTTATTGTATTTGCAATAGGATTTGAAATGTTTGATGCTGATAATCCCGTGGGAGGAATCCATTGATAATTGGTAGCACCTGAAGCATTTAACTGAACTGGAATGGTTATACATAAATTAGTGTCGCCGGTTGCTATAACAGTCGGGGAATTTAAAACAGTAAGTGTCATTTGAGCTGTATCTCCACATCCTGCTCCATTGGTTGCGATTAATGTATAGGTTGTAGTAACCTGGGGATTTGCACTAACAATATTTCCGGTAGAAGAATTTAAACCAATAGAAGGCGACCATAAATATTGTGTAAATCCTGTTCCGGCATTCAACTGAACTGGCTGTCCCGAACACATTGATGTATCATTTAATATTATTGTATTAGGGGAAGTTATTTTCCAAAAATCGCCATACACAGTATTCGAATTTTTTCCTGTTCCAAATTAACCTGTTCCATTAATTGTAAAAGAAAATGCAAACCAGCGTGGAGTGAAAGGGCCATTCGCCATAACAGTCCATGCATTTGCTCCAGGGTAATATCCTGCGACTTTATTTAATGCGCCACTTGCGTTAATCCCTGCTATTATATAAAAATTATTACATAGCTTAATAAACCAAGCATCATCGTTTGCATATGAAAGATTTGTTTTTGCTGTCCAGATATTTGTTGCCGGATTATAAGAATGAAAGTCAGAAAGAAAAACTCCGGATCCGGAATCATATTGTCCGAAACCACCATATCCTAATCCATTATCATCAAATCCTGAACCACCGCTTCTTCCAGCTGTTCCAGGGAAATTTGCAATTTGTGTCCAGGTATTTGTACCCGGATTGTATTTATAACCATCTTGTTCATACGGTGGCCCGCCCGTTGAACCTGTTGTTACATATCCTTCGCCATTTAATACAAATTCAATTACATCATATCTGTTGTTTCCTGGGAAAGGGGCAATGTTTGTCCATGTATCAGATGACGGATCATATTTATAAAAAGCGGGCGAACAATTATTCGCCGAAATTAAGCCCATGCCTACATAGGCAAAGTTTCCAATGACAAAAGCTGCAGGGTGATAAATGCTTCCACCAGGATAATTCGCCTTTTGTGTCCACGAATCAGTAACAGGATTATACTCCCAAACCTCGTTAAGATATGGTGGGCTATATGCAGCATTATCGCATCCGCCAATTACATATCCTTTTCCATTAATTGAAAAACTTGTGCAGGCAAATCGGTTGCTGAATGGAGGCTGAGTAATTGAGTTTGACCAGACAAGTTGGGCAAATGATAGATTGGAATATAAAAAAGTGAGCGTAACAAAAATTAAAAAAATAATTCTGTTTTTTTAAGAAAATATATTGAAAACACTTTTTTCATTTCAAAACAAATTTAACAATTCTTATATAGAAAGGTACAAAACTTTTGCTGTCCGGCGTCATACCTTTTTTAACTTTTTGTTAAATTGGTTTGGCAGCAGATTAGTGTGAAACGACTATAGATTTAGTAACCGAATTACCTGAAGTAGGGATTACTTTACATAAATACATTCCAACATTCAATTCACGGACATCAAGTTTATATTCTTTAGAAGTTATTTTTTCTGATTTTAAAACGATTCGTCCGGCTAAATCTGAAATTGTTATCTGCCTTTCTTCAGCATTATTGAAAACGATCACAGTAAAATCATTTGTTGGGTTAGGGTAAATGGATATTCCAATCAGCGAATTAATTTCTTGTGTTCCATCACCCTCGTTAGAACAATCAATAAAAGTGATGGTGATTGAATCTGTAACTGAACATCCAAAGCCTTTTTCGGCAGTCAAATAAATAAGCGTGCTTCCAACTCCAACTCCTGCGCTATCAACAATTACTGTTGAAGTTGTTGCACCAGTCGACCATAAGTATGAGCTAAATCCATTAGGACTCAGTAATACTGAATTGAAATCGCAGGTGGTAATGTTTGGTCCGAGATTTAGCGTAGGTGTAAGAAAATCAGATGGGGTGTTACTCAGTAACTCTAATTCATTCTGATTTAATTCGCGATGATAAAAACGAATATCATCAATCACTCCTCCATAGTAAGAGTTAAGAGCCATATCATTTTCTTCACCCGAACATCCTGGATTATTAGAATAAGCAATTGGACCTCCGGTTCCGCTGTAAGAACCTATTTCATATTTACAATCTATCCATAAATCCATATCTGTTGCATTTCGAATAATTCCCGCAACAAAATGCCATTGGTTATCATTAATATTATTTGTTCCGGTTTTTGAACGCCGATAACCGGGACTAGTCGGCCCCCCATCTCCAAATGAAACAACAAGGTTTCCGCCTGGCATTGTGACTCCGATCAATACTCCGGTATAAACATTTTGGCCAAAATCGTTTTTAAAAATTATTCCGGTATTTTGTATGCAATTGGATTTCACCCAAGCAGAAATACTTATTGGAAATGTTGTTGGTTTAAATGTCGAATTTGGAGAATATAAAATGGTGTCATTGTTCGCCCCGAACAAATAGGCGGAATTTGAGTTTCCGTAGCGGTCTGCTACAGGAACAACACCGTGAATTGTACCATTGTTGCCATTGCCGCTAACATCATTTGCATTTCCATTAAAAAGATAATACGCAATGAGTGAATCTGTGAGCGTTTGTGCAGTTATTGAAAATGAAAAAAGAGTTATTGCAATAAATAAGAAATGTTTTTTCATGATTGAAATGATTTATTACTTCTAAGAAAAACAAACTAATTCAAACATTAAAATAAGTTCACCCGCAACTTGCATATAAGATAGTCTCACTCGCATAAATCGTGTAATGACCTAAATAAAATTTGTAACCAAGATTTAAATCGTCAATCTGTTTGATGAGTCCTGTAAAATCATTCATGTTGTGATAAATTGAGATTGCCAGTTTTGGTTTAAATTTTTTCAAAGTTTTTACAGCACCATTTAAAGCAAATGATTCGGCGCTTTCAATATCGGTTTTAATGAAATCAAGTTTCTGAATATTATAACGCTGAACAAAATCATCAACAGTAATAGTTTTTGTTTCGCCTTCGCAACCTTCAAATTTTTCGAACTTTACCTGACTGGCAGAACCAGCATCACTGAAATAAATTTTTTTGTCTGATGTATCCCACAATGGAAACGGTACAATTTCAACTGTATCTTTTATCGTTTCATTAATTGAAATATTTTTTTTCATCACTTCAATATTGCCCGGAATAAATTCGAAAGAATAAACTTTTCCTTTCTCACCAACTAAATAACTGAAGAAAACTGCGGTGTCACCATAACACCCACCTAAATCCAATGCAACATCGCCTGCTGCTGGTCCTAATCTTTTTCCATTTACATCTTTTACATATTGCTGAACCACGAAAGTGGTGTAAGCTCCTTTTGCATTGATGTAAACTTTGAGCGGGAATCCGAATTTTTTCAAATCATAACCAAACAATTTCCAGGGTGGCGATTTAATTTTTAACGAATCAGTTTCATTTTCAAGAACACTCATTTCTTTTAAACCCATCCAATAACTTGGTGTACTTAGTGGTAATCTTACTTTTAAATATCCCAATAGTTTAAAAGCTGTTAATTGAATAAACAATTCTTTTGAACCTTCATCTTCCAATTTATTATAAAAAAATTCGAGTCCATTCAGGTAACGATCAAACTTCATCATTTTTCCCAAAAATATTTTCTTATAGAAATAATCATTTTTTAAAAGATTTCCCATCACTGCTTTCGTAAACAGAAATCGTTTTCCAACATTGACTAATTGTTTTTTCGTTGAAAGTTTTTTTGGGAACGCAATGTCGTCGTGATTGTCAGAATAATAATTTCCTGTTTCGTGGATCAGTCGTTGTCTTAAAATTTCTAAAAACATATAATGTGATTGTTTTTTTCGCAGGGTTCAAATGTAACGACATAGTATTAAGCATCAAATGATTTCATCCCTTGTATGTATTTCTGTAACACTTGTATTTACCTTCTTGTAAAATTACTTTCGCCTCATGATTAATGTAACCCGAACTTATCTTCCACCACTTGAGCAATACGAAAAGTATTTGAAGGAACTATGGGAAAACCGGTGGGTCACTAATAACGGAAAATTTGTTCAGCAACTGGAAGAGGATATAAAAAAGTATCTCGGTGTAAAACATTTTTTCTATTGCACAAATGGTACTGTGGTTTTGCAAATGGCCATTAAAGCGTTAAGGTTGAAGGGAAAAATAATTACCACTCCGTTTTCGTATGTGGCAACTGTGAACAGCATTTTGTGGGAGGAATGCGAGCCTGTTTTTGTGGATGTGAAAGCAAGTGATTGCTGTATTGACGAAGCACTGATTGAACAACAAATTACTGCTGATACATCTGCCATTCTTGCCACGCATGTATATGGCAACCCATGCAATGTGGATGTCATAAAAAAAATTGCTGATAAAAACAACCTGAAAGTTATTTACGATGGCGCGCATGCTTTCGGTACCGCGCTGAACGGAAAACAATTACTGAGTTACGGCGATGTGAGTACCTGCAGTTTTCACGCAACAAAATTGTTTCACACCATTGAAGGTGGAGGAATAATGACTAACGACGATGAAGTGGCGAGACAACTTTATTTATTCCGTCAGTTTGGTCATGTGTATGACGAATATTTTTCGGTTGGTATTAATGCAAAGAATTCTGAGTTTCATGCAGCAATAGGGTTGTGTCTGCTGCCCGAAGTCGAAAAATTTATTGAGAAAAGAAAGTTGGTTGCCGATTGGTATGCTGAAGAATTAAAAGGTTTGAAAATACAACTCCCTCATTCATCACTCAACATCCGATACAATCATGCTTACCATCCGCTTATATTTGAATCAGAAAAAAAATTACTGGCTGTGATGGAAGGATTGAAAGCTGAAAATATTTTTGCGCGACGATATTTTTATCCATCGCTCAACACTTTGCCATTCGTTAAAAAAGTTTCGTGTCCGGTGTCGGAAGACATCAGTGCGCGTGTGTTATCGTTGCCATTGTTTTATGAAATCACGAAGGAAGAAGTGGGGTTGATTTCTTCTGTAATAAAAAAATCGATGAACTGATGCTGATTGCAGGAGCCGGAGGATTTGCGATTCAATTGTTTGATGTGATGCATCAAATATTTCCTGAAGAACAATTTGTTTTTTATGATGACACAGACAATAATCATTCAAAAAAATTTCTGAATAAATATTCAATACTTCATTCAATTGGCGATGCTGAAAAATATTTCCAATCAACAGATAAACGATTTGTGTTAGGAATCGGTCAACCTGCCTTTCGTAAATTTTTTTATGAAAAATTTACTAAAGCAGGAGGTGAGCCAGCAAAAATTATTTCACCCTTTTCCGTAATTGGAAAAGAGCAAATTGAAATTGGTGAGGGAACAATTATTCTTTCGGGATGTATAGTTGAAAGCACGGTTACAATTGGAAACGGAAGTTTAGTAAATCTTCATGCTACAATTACACATGGAACTACCATTGGAGACTTTTGCGAAATTTCTCCCGGAGTTTGTATCTCTGGTAATTGCGAAATCGGAAATGAAACTTTCATCGGCACAGGGGCAATTGTACTTCCAAAAATAAAAATTGGAAACAAGGCAGTTGTAGGAGCAGGAGCAGTTGTTACAAAAGATATTCCTGATGACGCTGTTGTTATGGGAGTGCCTGCTGTTATAAAACGAAAAATATAAAATGGAGAATCTGCATTTTATTCCTGACAGCGGATTTATGAATTCGTTTATAAAATCAGCAGAAGAAATTTCAGGCCAAGGTCAGAACCGTTATATCATTTACAAAGGGAATCTATTTCAGAAACCGTCAATACCACGATTTGTAAAACACGAAGAAATTATTGTTGCGCCTTATGGTTCCATATTATTTAAACATACAACGCGAAATTTGAATCAATATAAAAGGATATTTTTTCATTTTCTTAGTAATGAAATGTGTGATTTTATTTTGAGGAATAAAAACCTGAATGCTAAATTTTACTGGGCATTCTGGGGAGCTGATATGTACTTGCCGCCACAGCTTTTTAAAAATGAAATATATGATGAGCAGTCAATCAGCTATTTCAATAAACACGATTCATTTGTATCAACAGGAAATGGTTTTTTTGATTTGATTAAGCAATTGAAAAGAAAATTGACGCCAACGAGATTTCAAAAAAAGCAATTGATAAATCGGAGTGGAGCAATTAAGCGAATAGATTTTTTTCTGCATTATAACAAATCCGATCATGAGTTGTTGTTGAAACTATTTGATACGCAAACCAAACACTTACCATTTTTTTATTTCGAATATGATTATTCAAAACTTAGTGATGAAAAAGATTTGAATAGAGAATTAATTAATAAAAAATTTAATTTCGGAAATTCAACAGTAATTCAACTCGGGCATAGTGCATCGCTTACCAATAATCATTTTTGTTTGTTGCAACATTTTTCATTTCTGAAAAATGAAAATATAAAAATCATTTGCCCGCTTTCTTATGGCGATATGCGATATGCAAAAGCAGTGGCTGAAAAAGGAAAAAGTATTTTCGGTGAAAAATTTATTCCGCTTACTGATTACCTGAGCAAAGAAAATTATGCAGCATTGTTGTCGCGCATTGACATTGCTGTTATGAATCATTTACGAACTGAAGCAGCAGGAAATATTTTTATGATGCTGGCCATGGGCAAGAAAGTTTTATTGAACAGTAAAAGCAATTTATTCAGGTTTTTAGTTGAACAGCATGTTCAGCTTTTTGATTTGGATAATCAGGAAGCAAAAAATTATTTTTCGCTCATTCAACCATTGAATGATGTGGCTCAGGAACGCAATCGAAAAATCATAACAGACTGTTTCAGCGCACAGCAAGCTGTCAGTAATCTGAAGCAAATTTTTGTTTCATAGAAATTTCTTTTTATGTTTAGTTCATCCAAAAAAAACCACATCATGAAAGATATTTCCATCCTGATTGTCCTGTTGACTTTATCCGTTTCTTCTTCAGCTCATAACTATGTTCCTAACTATAGTTTTGAGTTGCACCATGGCTGTCCTGATTTTTACAATCAGGTTGATAGTGCAATTGGCTGGCATCGGAGTTTTCAGAATAATAACTTTACTCATCATACCGATTATTTAAATGCATGTGGAAGTAATTATGGATTAGATTATTTTACTGTTCCAAATAATTTATTGGGATATCAGGTTGCTTCAACAGGTGAGTCATATATGTGCATGGCCACTACCGCACCAACAGTTTATACAGATTACCGCGAAAACTTTTATTGCCAGTTAATTCAGCCCCTAACTGTGGGTGTTACTTATTTTGTTTCTTTTAAAGTAAGTAAATCAAACCGAACACAAAATGCAACTAACAGAATTGGAATAAAATTTTCAACCGACACAGTTTTTGCAATTAATAATATATGTCAGTTAAGTGCTGATAGTGTGGTTAAGAACATCACCAATTGGGTTAACATTTCCGGAACTTTTGTGGCAGACAGTGCTTATAATTATTTGCGTGTAGGAAATTTCTTCAGCGATTCGAATACTATTTTTCAAACTATTTGTCCATCATGTCCCCGGCCAGAAAGTGAATATTATGTTGATGATATTTGTGTGCATGGCAATGAAGCCTTTGATTGTTCATACTAATTAAATGTGAGCAAACCGAAAGGTGAAAATCAGTTTTTTGAATTTTATTGTATTCAGGAAATCTACGCAGGTGAAATTCGTATAAGATTTTTTAATAATTATAAAGGGAATTTTTCTATGAATCTGTTTAACTGCTTAGGTCAGGAAAGGAGTATAATAAAAAACGGATATTCAGATGGGCAGAATGAGGTAGTTCTGAAAATTCCTGCTCTTTCGAGTTCAGTGTATTTAATAAACCTAAGTTGCAAAAAAGGAAGTTTTACCAGAAAAATTTTTATTTCAAATTAATAAAATTGATTTTTAAAAAAAACGGAACCTATTCAAATATTTGTATAAAAAATTGCTTCAAATAGATTTTGATATATATTGCGTTCCACTTTTTAGCTTGAATCTTAATTAAACTTTTTTCTTGAATGAAAATTCATCCAAATCACCTTAAAAAAATAGTCCTTGTTTTGTTAGTGGTATTCAGTACTGCATCAACTAAAGCACAGGATATTCACTTCTCGCAATTTTATGCCTCGCCACTCACACTTAATCCGGCACTAACAGGCATAAATGATTGTAACTATCGTGCTTCCATAAATTATCGGAATCAATGGCATAGCATTACTGTTCCTACCACATTCACCACCTTTGCTGCCGCATTTGATATTAATAGTCTTGCGGCACGAAATATTAAAACCGGCAATTTATCAGCAGGTTTAGTAATATTCAGTGATAAAGCCGGCGATGGCGATTTATCCAATACATCTGTACTGGCATCAGCCGGATACCGGTATAGTTTTGACGAAGCAAAAAAATACAGTCTTTCTGTAGGTTTGCAAACCGGATATGTGCACAAAGGATTTAACATTGAATTGTTAGATTTTGAAGATGAATTTAACGGAACAAATTTTACCGGAATTGCTACCAACGAAAATTTTCCTAAAACCGGTTTGGGTTACTTGGATATGAATGCCGGGTTATTGTTTGTTGGCAATGTTTCACCAAAAATAAATGTGTATGCAGGCGCTGCAGCATTCCATTTAATACAACCAAAAGAATCATTTTTAAATAATGCAAATTCAAAATTAAATATGCGCACGGTTGCTCATGCAGGCGCCAAAGTAAAGTTTAATGAAAAATGGAGCATAGTTCCTTCCGTTTTATATATGGGTCAGTCAAAGGCTACTGAAATAAATTTCGGAACAAACCTGGGTTACCATATTTCAAATGCCAATATGGAATCGGATATTTATTTTGGGGGATATTATAGATTAGGTGATGCTGTAAACCTGATGGTTGGCGGCGAGTTTAACAGTGTTCGTTTAGGATTGAGTTATGACATTAATATTTCAGGCCTTTCATCGGCCACCAACAATAAGGGCGGATTTGAACTTTCACTTTCATACACCGGATGTATTGGCGGTTTAATTCTTGAGCCTCCTGTTCTTTGGTGTCCGCGTTTTTAATCAAATTTTTAATTAACTTTTTCATTTCTAACCCTAAGCCGAATCTGAATAAGCACATGAAACTTCTGAGCAATAGCATACTGATAATTTTTATTTTAACCCCTATATTTTCGTTTGCGCAACCTGTGCAAAACCTCAATGCAAAACAGAGCCTTAAAATGGCCGACTACCTGTTTAATATGGGAAGTTATTTTAATGCCATTTCTTATTACGAGCGTGTGTATGAAAAACAAAGTAATAATGCGTATGCTGTAAATCAAATTGCGCAGGCACAAATGTTACTTCGCGATTACAAGGAAGGAGAAAAATGGTTCAAGGTTTTGCAAGACCTGAATGTTGATACTTACCCTGAAGCCGGATATTTTTATGCTTTGTGCTTAAAGTATAATGGAAAATATCCTGAAGCAAAAGCGGCTTTTAATAAATTTGAAAAAACTTATAAAGGATTAAATGCTTCGGCTTTAAAGAAGAAATCTAAAATACAAGCTGAAGGATGCGACCTTGCTTTAAAAATGATTGCTCATCCGGATACCGTAAAAGTGGAACATCTGGGAGCGAATATTAATGCACCATATACTGAGTTTGCTCCGGTATCAAATAATGATTTGCTGTTATACTCATCATTAAAATCTGACACCATTATTATTCTTGAAAACAAAAGGAAGAATCAATTATTTGCACAATTTTATGCAGTCTCAAAAGAGACCGATTCCACTTTTGGAGAAAGCTATTTATATACCGATATGCCAATTAATGATAAAGATGTGCATAATGGTAACGGTGCTTTTTCAGCGGATAAAAAACGGTTTTATTTCACACGCTGCAAGTTGGATGAGAATACTATGAAAATGCGTTGTGAAATTTTTATGACGGAGATGAAAAAGGAGGGAAAATGGAGTAACCCGGTTAAGCTTCCTGCAGAAGTGAATTCAGATTCGACACAAACGCATCCAACAGTCGGAAATTCTAAAGAAGGTGAAGTATTATATTTCAGTAGTAATCGTGCGCAGGGAACCGGAGGAATGGATATCTGGTACAGCGTAAAAAAAGGTGAGATATGGAGTCCGGCAATGAATTTAGGAAAAAAGGTAAATACCATTGCTGATGATATCACTCCGTTTTATGATTCAAAAACATTCACTCTATACTTCAGTTCTAATGGATGGCCTGGAATGGGCGGATACGATGTTTTCAAATCAAAAGGCGGACTGAAAAAATGGGAACCTTCAAAAAATATGGGCTATCCTATTAACAGCAGTGTGGATGATATGTATTATTCATTATCAGAGAAAAAATACATTGGATATGTTGTATCCAATCGGTCAGGAACAATTTCGGTTAAAAGCGAAACCTGTTGCGACGATATATTTTTAATTCGATACCCTCGGATAATTTATTATGCAGTTCGCGGATTTGTGTTTGATGCAAAAACAAAAATGAAATTGCCGAATGCTAAAGTGATCATGGTATCAAACGATACTGTGAAATGGGGGAAAGATCAGTACTCTAAAAACGACACTATGTATTTCTGGGATACTCAGGCTTTCATGTCGTATAAATTAATGGCTGATAAAGAAGGGTACTTTAGTAATGATGCAACATTCAGTGTTGAACGGAAATTTGAAAACGACACCATGCGTGTTGATATTTATTTAACACCTATTCCACCAAAAGAACCAATTGTAATTGAAAATATTTTTTATGATTTCGATGGCGCTGGATTACGACCTGAATCATTTAAAGGACTCGATTCGCTCTATAATTTATTAATGGCTAACCCGACTATTCAGATTGAAATAAGATCTCATACTGATAGTAAAGGTAAGGATGCTTACAATCTCGTTCTTTCTCAAAAGCGTGCGGAAAGTGTTGTAAAATATTTAATGGAAAAAAGCATTCCAAAAGAAAGATTGGTTGCAACCGGAATGGGTGAGAAAGAACTTTTGGTAAAAGAAACAACTGAGGATGGAAAGGATTGTGAATCGTGCCGTCAGTTAAATCGCCGTACTGATTTTAAAATCATTGGCGTTATTCCTGGTAAGGATGTAATATACAAGCAAGGAGATTCCGGGTTTGATGAAGATGCGGTTGATACATTGGAAGAACAAAAGGAACAAGAGAAAGAAGAAGAATAATAAATCGCACTAAACTTTTTTCAATACAAAAGCCCTTTGATTTTCAAAGGGCTTTTGTATTTCAGAACATTGATATTGTCGGCAATATTATTGTATGACCGAATGGTTAAAACCTGTTACAAAAATTTATAATTTATTTCCTTCGGCCAGCACATGTAATATTTCACAACAGGTTCTGATAGCACAGAAATATTTAGTTGGTCCGATGCTTCGGCAATGTCTTTTAATTTGCCATCCTTCAATAAAATTTTAATCGCATCACCCTTCCGGCTGTACGCATTATTGCTGGTTGATTCTTCAATTAACAAGTATTGCAAGTCTGTTTTTTCAACTCCGAATTTCTTTGCAATTTTCTTCTGAAGCATTTCAATTTTATCTTTAGAAAAAGGTTGTGGCTGCAATTCAATCTGAAATAATTTCCGGTTGATTAAACATTTACTCAGGTACGAAAGCACTTTATCGTCGTGAGTTTGCCACACTTTTATTGCATTCATCACATCGGTATCATCCAACAAAGCAAACTGCTCAAACACATTATCATTTTTATAAAAATCTTTTGTGGTAATGTTTCCTGAAATAAAAAAATGCAAAGCAGGCGAAGCAAAAATTTCAGAACCTTTTATACTTAATTCTCTTGCCCGCTGTAAAATGCGCACCAGCATTTGCTCTGCCACCAAAACTGTTTTGTGTAAGTACACCTGCCAGTACATCAATCGTCGTGACACAATAAATTTTTCGATGCTGTAAATTCCTTTTGCTTCCACCACCAATTCTCCTTTGTGCACCGAAAGCATTTTAATAATTCGGTCGTAGCCAATTACTCCTTCAGCCACTCCTGTAAAAAAACTATCGCGGTTCAGGTAATCCAATCTGTCCATATCCAATTGACCGCTCACCAACTGATGCAGAAATTTCTTTTTGTATTTATCCTGAAAAATTTTTATCGCCAGAGAAAGTTTTTCTTTGAATTCTTTATTCAACCGTTCCATAAAAAGTGCAGATAATTCTTCGTGACTAACCCCTAGAACAATTGTTTTTTCGAGCGTGTGGGAGAATGGTCCGTGACCAATGTCGTGCATTAAGATTGCAATCACTACTGCTTCACCTTCCTCTTCAGTAATTAAAATTCCTTTTGAACGAAGCACTTCCAATGCTTGTGTCATCAGGTGCATGGCGCCTATAGTGTGCTGAAAGCGCGTGTGATTTCCACCTGGATAAACAAGACTCGTTAATCCCAATTGCTGAATCCTTCTCAATCGTTGAAACCAACGATGCTCGATGATATCGAAAATTATTTCTGAAGGAATTGTAATAAATCCGTAAACCGGGTCGTTAATGATTTTTCTCTTATTCACGAAACAAAAATAATGTTAATGAAGGATGCAACTGTAACAACTAAATTCGCCGACAAATCTAATTATACTATGAGTAGCCTGGCCACAATACTTTGGTGCGACGACGAAATTGAATTATTAAAACCACACCTGCTTTTCCTCAGCGAAAAAGGATACAATATTATCGAAGTAAGCAATGGTGTAGATGCCATTGAGAAATGCAAGGATCTGATTATTGATGTGGTTTTTCTGGATGAACAAATGCCCGGACTTAGCGGATTGGAAACGCTATCGCGCATTAAAGCACAAAATCCTGCCTTGCCGATTGTTATGATTACTAAGAACGAAGAAGAAAATTTGATGGAGCAAGCGATCGGGTCACAAATAAGCGACTACCTGATTAAGCCCGTAAAGAGCAATCAGATTTTATTGACACTGAAAAAAATTCTCGACAGCCGTCAACTCATCAGTTCGAAAACTACATCTGATTATCAGAAAGAGTTTCAGCAAATCATGATGCAAATGAGCAATGGTTTGAATCAGCAGGAGTGGGGAGATTTATATCGCAAACTGATTTATTGGGAACTTGAACTCGATAAATCGAAGAGCAACGACATGCGCGATGTGCTGAACATGCAGAAGAGCGAAGCTAACGGTGAATTCTGCAAATTCGTTTCGAAAAATTATATCAAGTGGCTGAACAAACCCGATGAAACAGCGCCGACGCTTTCGCATACATTAATGCGCGAAAAAGTTTTGCCATTTGTTAATGATGAAACGCCAACCTTTTTTATTCTCATTGATAATCTCCGGTTCGACCAATGGAAAATTATTCAACCATTGCTGAGCGAAAACTTTAGAGTGAATACTGAAGACTTTTATTATTCAATTCTACCTACAAGTACACAGTACAGTCGCAACGCCATTTTTGCCGGAATGACTCCGTTGGATATTGAAAAGAAATTTCCGAACTACTGGTTGAACGATGAAGATGAAGGTGGAAAAAATTTGCATGAACAGGATTTTCTTGGCGACTTGATTGTACGAAGCAAGAAGGATATAAAATTCTCTTATACAAAAATCACCAACTCAACCGACGGACAAAAAATGGTTGACAACATACACAACCTATTGCAAAATCCATTCAATGCTATCGTTTATAATTTCGTTGACTTGTTATCACATGCACGAACTGAAATGCAGGTGCTGAAAGAATTAGCGAATGATGAAACTTCGTATCGCTCCATCACTCTTTCGTGGTTTGAGCATTCGCCATTATATCAGGTGCTCATGAAGCTGGCAGAAAAAAAAGTAAACATTGTTATTTCTACCGACCATGGCAGCATTCGCGTGAAAGAACCTGTGAAAGTGATTGGCGACAGAGAAACCACAACTAACCTTCGATACAAACACGGGCGCAACTTAAATTACAACCCACGCGAAGTTTTTGAAGTGCGCAATCCACTGGAAGCAAAATTGCCGAAGCCACATGTGAGCAGCGCGTTCATATTTGCAAAGGCCGATACATTTTTTGTTTATCCAAACAACTATAATTACCATGTCAATCACTTCCGAAATACTTTTCAGCATGGCGGTTTAAGCATGGAAGAAATGATTTGCCCCGTTGTTAGGTTGACTTCGAAGTGAGGATATTAATATTGGATTAGTTGATTTATTTTTGAAACGAAATAAAATCATACGATGTCAAGATTAGCCGGAGTTACATTGGATAAGAATAAAAAAGGTGAAATAAAAAAAATCACTCTCAATCTTAAACGCATTGATAAGGATTTAGAAGAGGCTGTTGACGATTTAATTGACCATTTAATAGTGGAGCAACGGAAAAATGAGCCAACTATTCCTATGGAAAAAGTTATTCGGAAATTAAACCGCAAGCACGGAATCAGTCGAAAAGCAAGATGAGTTATCAGATTGTTTTCACCCGTTCGGCTGAAAAAGATTTAGCAGATATTCCAAAATCACATTATCAAAATATTGTTGAGCATATTTTTACACACGAAAAAAATCCTCGTCCGCACGGGCAAATTAAATTAAAAGGTTATTCAAATACTTATAGATTACGAGGTGGTGTTTATCGGATTTTATATGAAATCCATTATGAAAAAATAACAATCATTATAATCGCAATTGCTCACAGAAAGGAATCGTATGACTAACACCGAAATAGAATCCGCATTTGAATTGCTCGGTAAGTTGATTGAATTGCATGGCGAAAATTCATTCAAGGCAAAATCATATCTATCTGCTTCTTATATTATCAGCAAAGTAAATGGAGAACTGAGTGAAATGACCTCAGAAGAAATGAATGCGATTCCAACACTTGGAGTTTCTATCAAACAAAAAATTCAATCACTTCTTTCAACCGGTCACATAAAACAATTGGATGAGTTGCTGGAAAAAACGCCTGTTGGTGTTGTTGAGATGATGAGCATAAAAGGTATTGGTCCAAAAAAAGTTTCGACCATCTGGAAGGAACTGGAAATAGAAAGTATTGATGAATTAAAATATGCCTGCCTCGAAAACCGCTTGAGTTTATTGAAAGGTTTCGGGGAGAAAACTCAAAAAACAGTTTTAGAAAACATTCAGTTTTATCAGAAACACAAAAACAAATTCCGTTATGCTGAAGTGGAAGAAGAAAGTTTGCTGATGATTCAATTGCTGAAAAAATATTTTTCTGATGAAGAAATTTCTTTCACCGGAGAGTTTCGTCGCTATTGCGAAGTACTTGAAAAAGTTGATTTGCTGACTTCTGCTCCATTGGAAGAAGTGATGGAAATGCTGAGCGAATCTCCGTTCGAACAACTGGAAGAAATTGAAAACACCATTCATGCAAAAACAACTGCGGGAACTTTGTTTCACATTTCCTTTTCTGAAAAAAATAATTTTTATAAAAATCTTTTCATCACTACTGGAAATGATTTGCATGTGGAAGAAGTGAAAAAAAGAATTATCGATTTTGATTTAAAACATTTTACGAGCGAAGAAGAAATTTATCAGTCAGCGAATTTGAATTTTATCCTTCCTGAATTGCGGGAAGGAATAAATGAAATTGAATTAGCTGTGGAAAATAAATTGCCTCAGTTAATTGAGCCGAAAGAAATAAAAGGTGTGGTGCATGTGCACTCCAAATGGAGCGATGGAAATAATACCATTGAAGAGATGGCTCGTTATTCTATGAAACTCGGTTACGAATATTTATGCATGAGCGACCACTCAAAATCTGCAACTTACGCAAGGGGACTTTCAGTTGAAAGGGTTTTGCAACAGCACGATGAGATTGATAAACTGAATAAAAAACTTTCGCCATTCAAAATTTTCAAAGGAATTGAATCAGATATTTTAGGAGATGGCTCGCTGGATTATGATGAAGATATTCTTTCACAATTTGATTTTGTGATTGCATCCATTCACCAGAATTTTAAAATGAGTGAAGAGAAAGCAACCGAACGATTGATTCGCGCCATCAAAAATCCATATACAACAATACTCGGTCACCCAACCGGTCGGCTCTTGCTTTCACGAATCGGTTATCCAATCAATCACAAAGCAGTAATTGAAGCAGTGTCAAAAAACAATGTTGTTATAGAAATAAATGCTCACCCGTGGCGATTGGATTTGGATTGGCGATGGATACAATTTGCAGTTTCACTCGGAGTAGAAATCAGTATTAATCCGGATGCGCACAACCTGAATGGCATTCACGATATTCATTACGGAGCATTGGCTGCACGCAAAGGAATGCTCACTCAAAAAATGACTTTCAATTCAAGAAGTGCAACCGAAGTAGGAGACTATTTTACCTTTCGTAAATCAAAAATTGGTATAATGGCAGCAAAGCAATAATGCTGATATAAATTTGTGCCCCATGAAAGAAAATATAAAGACACTAACACTTATTGTTATTGCTTTAAGTGTCTTTACAATAGCCTTAATTGAGTTACTTAAATTGGTAAGCCCAAGGGACAAGGGTTTCCCTGAAAATTTTATAGAGAATAAAGACGGGAAGGGGCCATTGCAAAATATGATGCAACAATCAACTGAGAGCAATCAACTTTTGACCGATTCAATAATTACTTCTATTGAATTTGCAGAAGAAATTTTCAACTTCGGTGACATATACGAAGGTGAAAAAGTCACACATGAATACAGATTTAAAAACACCGGAAAAAATCCATTGGTAATAAGAGGGGCTAAGGCATCATGCGGATGTACTATTCCATCTTATTCAAAAGAACCAATCTTGCCGGGAAAAGAAGGTATCATCACTGTGGTTTTTAATTCAGAAGGTAGAGGAGGTACGCAACACAAAGCAGTGCATGTAACCGCCAACACCATTCCGAATTTCACAGTAATTGAGTTCACTGCAAATGTGTTGGACAAGAAAAAATAAAAGATGAAAAAATATTTTTCGTTTATAAAATTCAGTCATACCGTATTCGCACTTCCATTTGCAGTGATTGGATATTTTTTAGCAATTTCTCAAACCGATTATTTTTTTAGCTGGAAAACTTTCTTGCTTGTTGTTGCTTGTATGATTTGCGCCCGAAGTGCGGCAATGGGTTTTAATCGGTACGCTGACAGAATGATTGATGCAAAAAATCCGCGCACAGTTACAAGAGAAATTCCTGCCGGAAAAATTTCATCGAATTCAGCTTTACTATTTGTTATTTTCTTTTCAATACTGTTTGTGGTTTGCGCATGGTTTATAAATCCGTTGTGTTTTTATCTGTCTCCTGTTGGCTTGTTTGTTGTGCTTGGCTACAGTTACACCAAACGATTTACTGCACTCGCACATATATTTTTAGGTCTTGGTTTATCATTGGCTCCCATTGGAGCGTATCTCGCAGTTACAGGCGAATTCAGTTTGCTTCCGGTTTTATTTTCATTGGTTGTGATGAGTTGGGTTGCAGGATTTGATATTATATATGCATTGCAGGATGAAGAGTTTGACCGTAAAGAAAAATTGTTCAGCATTCCGGTTTGGTTAGGAAAAAAAAATGCACTTGTGTTTTCGCGAAGCCTTCATTTGATTACAGCCTCAGTATTATTTGTTGCTGGAATCTCCGGAAACTTCGGCATCAGTTACTGGATGGGGGCCTTCATTTTTATTATTCTTCTTGGCTACCAGCAAAAATTAGTGAGGCCGGAAGATTTAAGTAAAGTGAATATTGCATTTGCCACCACTAATGGAATTGCCAGTATTGTTTTTTCAATTTTCGTTCTTACAGATTTATTTCTGAAATAAATGGGGAGACTTTTAGGAATTGATTACGGAGAAAAAAGAGTTGGGATTGCAGTGACAGATTTATCAAAAATAATTTCATCATCACTCACAACTGTTCCAACACACGAAGCACTAAAATTTTTAAAAGAGTATTGCGGAAAAGAACCTGTTGAAGTATTTGTAATTGGCGACCCGAAAACTTTGCGTAACGAAGACAATAAATTAACCCCGAAAGTGAACGCATTCATTCTTCAGCTTCAAAAAGAATTCCCGTTAATACCTGTACATAAAGTAGATGAACGATTTACATCAAAGATGGCTACTGCTATAATTCTGAACAGCGGAATCGGAAAAATGAAACGACAAAACAAAAATTTAGTAGATAAAGTAAGTGCCGCTATTATTTTGCAAACTTTTCTTGATACCTACCCAAAATGATATTACCGATAACTGCTTACGGCGATCCGATTTTACGAAAAAGAAGCTTAGACATTGATGCGCAATACCCCAATCTTGACGAGATAATTTCAAACATGTGGGAAACCATGTACCAAGCTTCTGGTATTGGCTTGGCGGCTCCGCAAATCAATTTACCCATTCGGCTTTTTTTGGTCGATAGTGATTTTATTCTGAAAAAATTAGAAGAAGATCAAGACCAGTCAGACAATGATTTTGCAGGAGAAAAAGGAGTAACCCAGGTTTTCATCAATGCAAAAATTCATTCACGTGTGGGTGAAGAATGGTATTATACCGAAGGCTGTTTAAGTATTCCGAATATTCGCGAGGATGTTTTACGACCTGATGAAATTGATATTGAATACCTGGATGTTAACTTTAAAAAGCATCGTGAAAAATTTTCTGGGTTAACAGGCCGTGTCATTCAACATGAATACGATCACATCGAAGGAATTTTATTTACTGATTTACTGAAACCCCTTAAAAAAAGATTACTGAAAAATAAACTCGAACGAATTTCAAAAGGTGATGTGAAGGTTGATTATAAAATGCGTTTTTCAGTGAAGAAGTAGCGCTTTTGAATTGCCAACGGTGAATTGTGAAAACTTCCTATCCCAAGATGTATTACGAATAACCAATCAACATATAACTTATAACATTATTTCTTATTAGGATTTTTATACTTCCCGCTTTTCAAATCACTGATAAACTGGCTCCATGCAAAAGCATTTAATAAACTGATGGGATGTGCTTGTCCATAGTAATACAATGTTTGCGAATAATTGTTCAATACCATTCGCGCATTAATATTCGGATCGGCTCCTTGAGCCAATGCCAGCGAACGCAAATAATCGGGATTTAGATTTTTTCTTGCACGCTCTAAATCATCATCCGGTATTGGCGTATTTATAAAAGCATAAGGAAACTGATCTCTGGATCCCCACGGATATACAATAGCTTCGGGCAGCATATAAAATGTGGGGCTTAAAAAAAAATTTGCGATAAATTTTTCAGCATGATGACCAATAGGAATAATAAATTGCTGTGTTTTAAATCCGATAGTTGAAAAATAAAGAGTGTCACCTTCATAACATACCAAGCTAAAAAAACCTGTAAAATTGCTTATGGCAATTTGGCCGGTTGAAAAATCATACACGGTGGCAAACGGTATAACCCGTTGAGCAGAATCGGCTGAATACAAAACACCACTAAACTGTATGACCTTCCGATCTTGCGCTAGAGTTGAATTTGTTTCTGTAATAAAAACGATGAGGAAGAGTGAGAATACTCTTTTAAATGTCATTAGAAAAATCTTGCGATTGTAAAAGTATCCGCTATAACTGTTAAAAAAAACTAAACAATTTTTTTTTACGATTTACCTCTTACTTTTTTGCTCTTTTTTTTTGGCGATTTAAATTTTTTCGTTGCCGAAAAACCTGCAAGTGCTTGAACCAACATAAATATTCCGGCGGGCAAAGCAAGAAATAATGAAAAAACACCAAGCACTCTGTTTTCTTCACCTATCATTAAAAAATAAGGGATGATTATTAAAATAATAGATGCTACAAATTCAGCAACAAATAAAATATATGGAGAAGCATGAGTGCTTTGAAAAAATTTTGTCCGTATAAAATCTTTATAAGGTAATCGGGCGTGTACGGTGGCTCTCTCTCTGGCTACTATTATCCAATGTTTAAATGGAGGATATGTTTCAGGATTATGATAGGTATTTAAATCTTCTTCAAATAATTCTCGTGTTTTTTGATGTATCAGAATATCATATGCCTCATTCACAGTAATAAATTGTTGCTCTGAATCAGAGGCTGAATTAAATTCCGGATGCGTTTCTTTTGATTTTTTTCTGAACGCGCGTTTTATTTCCATGTCACTGGCATCGTGTTCAATTCCTAAAACTTTACAATAATCACGAAACATGATTTTTATTTTTTTTGAAAAGTAATGATAATAGGCTTAAATGTAAACCTAAACTTATAAATTTTTAACAAGCGGTATGTTTAAGTGTTGTTTATATAGAAATACCTGCCGCCTTCATCTGCTAAATTTATTAATTGTCGGTTACATTTGCCGCTCGCTAAAACCTTCTTTAAGTTAATTTTTAAATTCAATTTTTTAAAATGTCTAGTTCATTTTTACATCGACACATTGGTCCCCGACCTACCGATGCTTTAACTATGTTAAATGTTATTGGTGTCCAATCACTTGATCAGTTAATTACTGAAACCATACCGGCTTCAATTCTGACAAATAAAAAGTTAAATCTTCCTGACGCTTTAAGTGAATTTGAATATTTACGGGAGATGAAAAACTTTGCTTCAAAGAATAAAGTATTCAAGTCATATATCGGCATGGGCTATTACAATACAATTACCCCATCAGTAATTTTAAGAAATATTTTTGAAAACCCCGGATGGTACACACAGTACACACCTTATCAGGCAGAGATAGCTCAAGGAAGACTTGAAATGCTGCTCAATTATCAAACAATGGTTTGCGATTTAACCGGCTTACCTGTTAGTAACGCTTCGTTGTTAGATGAAGGAACGGCCGCCAGTGAAGCAATGACCCTGCTCTATCATTCAAATGGAAAAGAAGAAACGAAGAATGTATTTCTTGTTGCAGAAAATTGTTTTCCGCAAACAATAGATATTTTAAAAACCAGAGCATTTCCGTTAGACATTGAACTAGTCATTTCTGCACCTGAAAAATTTAATTTTAACGAAAAAGTATTTGGATGCCTGTTACAATATCCTGATGGATTTGGAGGGGTGAATGATTACAGTTCATTAATAGAAGATGCCAATAAAGCCGATGTAAAGGTTGCCATGGCTACTGATTTGCTTGCACTTACCTTATTAAAATCTCCCGGCGATTTGGGAGCTGATGTTGCAATTGGTTCAGCACAGCGTTTGGGCGTACCGCTTGGTTTTGGCGGTCCGCATGCTGCATTTTTTGCAGCCAAGGATGAATATAAAAGATTAATGCCCGGTAGAATAATTGGTGTATCGGTTGATGCTCAAGGGCAATTGGCTTATCGCATGAGTTTACAAACCAGAGAGCAACACATCCGGAGAGAAAAAGCAACTTCCAATATTTGTACGGCGCAAGCCTTACTTGCAAATATGGCTGCAGCTTATGCTATTTACCATGGGCCAGACGGACTTAAAAATATTGCAACAAAAATTTCATCGCTCACTCAGTTATTGGCTGATTCACTTTCAAAAAACGCTTCAATAAAAATTCTGAATAAAAGTTATTTCGATACACTATATGCCGAAGTTGCAGATGCAAATGCATTAAAACTTAAGTTGGAGAAAAACGAAATAAATTTCAGAATAATTGATAGTACGCATATTGGAATTTCTTTAGATGAAACTACTACTGAAAAGGATGTAGACGATTTATTGAAATTATTTTCTGCCTCAAGCGAAAAAAATGCAAGCACCATTTTAAACAATATTCCCGATTCACTTAAAAGAGAATCAGCTTATTTAGCCCATGCAGTATTTAACAGCCATCATTCAGAATCGCAAATGATGCGTTATCTGAAACAATTGGAAAACAAAGACCTGTCGTTAAACACCAGTATGATTTCATTAGGCAGCTGCACGATGAAACTGAATGCAGCAACTGAAATGATGCCATTAAGCTGGCCTGAGTTTTCATCTATCCACCCATTCGCTCCTGCAGAACAAACAAAAGGGTACAATGAAATAATTTCTCAGCTCGAAAATTATTTATGTGCCATTACCGGATTTGATGCCTGTTCATTACAACCTAATTCGGGCGCACAAGGAGAGTATGCAGGACTGCTTGTAATTATGGCTTACCATAAAGACCGCATCGATGGACACAGAAATGTGGCGCTGATTCCATCATCAGCACACGGCACTAACCCTGCAAGTGCTGTAATGGCTGGCATGAAAGTGATAGTGACAAAGTGCGATGAGAAAGGAAATATTGATGTGGCCGACTTAAAATTAAAAGCCGAAGAATATAAAAATGAATTGGCTTGCCTGATGGTTACCTATCCTTCGACTCACGGTGTGTTTGAAGAAAGCATAAAAGAAATTTGTGATATCATTCATACAAATGGCGGCTTGGTATATATGGATGGTGCAAATATGAATGCGCAGGTTGGCCTTACTTCTCCTGCTGCAATTGGCGCCGATGTAAATCATATTAATCTGCATAAAACATTTGCTATTCCACATGGTGGTGGTGGCCCGGGCATGGGCCCCATTTGTGTAAATAAAAAATTAGCTCCTTACTTACCGGGTCATGCTGTTATAAAAACCGGAGGAGAAAAAGCTATTCATTCGGTGAGTTCTGCTCCGTGGGGCAGTGCTTCAATATTGCTTATTTCTTATGGCTACATCCGAATGTTAGGTGCCGACGGATGTGCTGATGCAACGCGATATGCGATTTTAAATGCAAATTATATGAAGTGCCTGCTTGAAAAAGAATATTCAATTTTATATGAAGGAAACAATGGCCGGTGTGCACATGAAATGATTATTGATATGCGCGAATTTAAAAAGCATGGTATTGAAGTAGAAGATATTGCAAAGCGACTGATTGATTATGGGTTCCATGCGCCAACAGTTTCTTTTCCGGTTGCCGGAACTATGATGATTGAACCAACAGAAAGCGAAGACAAGAATGAGCTTGATCGTTTTTGCCAGGCTTTAATTTCTATTCGTAAAGAAATTCAGGAAGTCATTGATGAAGTGGCCGATAAAAACGACAACCTATTACACAACGCGCCGCATACTGCATCAGTTGTAATAGCTGATGAATGGAATCATACTTATTCGCGAACCCGTGCTGCTTTCCCTTTACCTTATCTGATTAAAAATAAATTCTGGGCATCCGTTTCCCGAATTAACAATACTCATGGCGATCGAAATTTAGTTTGTGTTTGCCCGCCTATTGAAAGCTATATGGAAGAACCAGTGAGTTGACATGAAAAAAATTTAATAAAAAAAGCGCCCTTAATAAATGGCGCTTTTTTTATGGCATTGTCTTGTCATGAAATTATTTCACCACCACTAATTTTCTGACAATTGTTTTATTACCACTTTTAAAAGTCAACGAATAAAAACCTGATGACAAAGCTGAAGTTGAAAGTTGAAAGGTATGTGTGCCAGCGGAAATATTTTTTTCATCAGAAGTAAAAATTTCTCTTCCGTTAATGCCAAACAATTGAATGGTTACATTTTCAGTAAGGGGTAAATAATAACCGAGTGTAACCGATTCAGTTGCCGGATTCGGATAGGGTTCAAAAAATTTAGTTTCGTTTTCGATTGAAGCAAATCCATTCACAGTTCCTAAAACTTTAAATTCAAAAACACCTGCAGGTGCCACTAAAGGTTTTGAAACTGTGCGTCCACTGATGCTACTTGCTTCAATGTAGTACCAGATTTTTGTTCCGGCAATTTGTGCAGGAATATTTGCAAGAAAAGTATCGTTTACAGCAAGTGACATATTGAGCATGCTGTATCCAAGGGTAGTATCAATGCTCCAATAAACTTTTGCAGTATTTACTCCGCTTGTGGTTTTTATATATGCTTTTACTTCGTACGGATTAACAGTTTCATAAGTGTTCAGCAAGTGTGCGTGTGAAATAAAAATCGGATCAGCCACACCAACTTCATGTGTGATGCAATGCAACGCGCCGCTGTATCCGATTATATCATTACAGTCAATCATGTGCACATTATAACCCGGCATGCTTTCTTTCCAAATACGCAATGCAGTTGTATCATACTCTTCATAATAACTTGGAACAATAATCAGGTTATTTAAAATGAGTGCATTGGTGTAAGTTAAATAGTCACCATTACCAAACGGGCTGCCCGGATAATCGCCGTTGGATTGAGGTGGCTGTGGAATACGGATTACTTTGTAAGGACGACCATAACAATTTAAAAAGTTGGAAGTAACATAATTCAGATTGGTTTCAATCTGTGGCCCGTCAGAAATCCCAGTAGGATATTCTCCAATCAATAAAGTTTCTTCATCCAGTAATTTCATGTGCATGTCAATGTGATGAATGCCATCGTATGGCAATGTTTCCATTTTAATGTATCGTGTAATTCCCATGAAATGTTTTTCAATGGAATCAATATCAGCTTCTGTCAGATTCATGTTCCATCCTCCACCGGTTCCGTTTTCATCTAAAACTAATTTTGATGAGAACGCAGTGCCATGACCATCGGCCATCCAATTGCCTCCCGTATGAACAAGTTTATGAGGAGCTATTGTAGTACTGTAAACCGGAATATTCATTTCCTGAGCAAGCTTTACAGGTTGTGCATCGTCATTGGGGCGATTCACACGATTGTATTTCCAATCAACAAAAGAAAGATTACTAACTTCGTTTTCATAAATCGTATTTGGCCCATAATCACGAGCCCATATGTAATCAGTACTGGTTTCATAACATTGAATATTGGTTAGAGGAACACCGGCATTAGTTAAATAATTTCTGGTTGAAACAGAGTCGGCAGTGGCGATATATACGATACCAACTTCTTGTGCATAATCTACAATCTCAGCAAGAATTGGATATAAAGAACCACTTGAATACGATTCCCAGCATATAAAAACTCCCTGCATTTCTTCAAACTGTGCCGGAGTTCGTACCGATACAGTTGGAGGAGTGGTGAATTGCATGAAATTTTTTTCCTGTAAAAATCCAGGTTCGGGATTAATTTCTGAGGGAGTCATTTTACGAACCGTATGCTGGCCAAAAGAAAATTGTGCAATTGCAATCAGTAGAAATATGGAAATGATTTTTTTCATTGTTGAAAGTAGTAATAATTCAAAATAAATGGAGTGCTTAAACAAAAAATAAATTTTTAATTAGCGTAGTAGTAGAGTGTTGAACAATTTTCTTTTTGCAAAATGTTTTTCGCTTCGTTTTGAATTTCAACGGCAGTAACTTTTGCATACAAACTTTTTTCAGTATTCACCAAATTGGCATCGCCTAACAATTCGGCATATGCCAAGCTCATTGCTTTGTGCAATACTTCCATCTCGGCAAATTCAATTTGCGATTCCACCCGGTTTTTTACTTTCTCTAATTCAGTAGCATCCACACCTTTTTCTTTCAGGTAATTAATTTCTTCCTGCATGGCCGCTTCAGCATCTTCCATCTTCACACCCTTTACTAATTTTCCTTCAAACACAAACAATCCTGGGTCAATGCTGCCGGTTATGTAGGCGCTAACCTCGCTAAATAATTTTTTTTCCTTCACCAGACTCTGATACAGTCGCGATGATTTTCCGGCTGATAAAATATCGCTCAGCAAATCAACGGGATAATATCTTTTATCCAATCGCCCCGGCATGTGATAAACTTTATAAAGCGCATCGAGCGGAACATCAGCTCTCACTTCCAATTTTCGTTCTTCAATTTGTTTTGGCTCGGCAGGAATATTTTTTTCTATTGAAGGATTGGAAGGAATACTTCCGAAATATTTTTCAGCCAATTTTTTTACTTCACTCACTTCTACATTTCCTGCAACTACAAGTATTGAATTATTCGGGCGATAATTTTTGAAGAAGAAATTTTTTACATCATCAATGGTTGCATTTTCAATATGAGAAAGATCTTTTCCGATTGTAGGCCATCGGTAGGTATGTGTGGTGTATGCAAGCGTGCGCAACTTGTGCCAAACATCACCATACGGTTGGTTGATGTAATGCTCTTTAAATTCTTCACTCACCACTTTTCGCTGCACTTCCAATGCGCGACCTTCAAAATCCAGTTCCAGCATTCGGTCGCTCTCTAACCAAAAAGCAGTTTCGAGATTGTGTGCCGGAAGTGTTTCATAATAATTGGTAATATCGTTACTGGTGAAGGCATTGTTCTCGCCGCCTGCGCGTTGCAATGGCTCATCAAACGAAGGAATATTTTTAGAGCCACCAAACATTAAGTGTTCAAACAAATGAGCGAATCCGGTTTTGTTTTCCGTTTCATCTCGCGCGCCAACATTATAAAGCAAATTAAAAGCAGCAAGCAATGTGGTTGTATCGCGGTGAACAAGCACCCGCATTCCATTATCCAATGTGAATTTTTCGTAGTGAATCATTGCGGCGAAAATAGGATTTCAAAATTTGAATTTGTTAAGCCGATTTCTCTTGTTTATTATTTTTTATTTACGGTATTAAAAACGAGGTTAGAATTAGGATATTTGAAAAAAAGAAAATAATAATTTGTACTCTGTATAGATTTAGAAATAAAAATAAATTAACAAAACGATACGAAGATTCTTTTATTTCAAAATTGAGTGGTCTTGATTTTGAAACTTTAGAGAAATCGCGCCATTCAATTTTTGGTTTATCAAAAGATTTAAAGTTGATTTATTATAATAAAGCCTGGATCAAATTTTCAAAAAATAACAATGGTGATCCGGATATACGAAATCGTTTTTCAATTGGCAGTTCCTTAGAAAAAGCAATTTCCGGAACGGTTCAAAATTTTTATATTGAACATTATAAAAGAATCATTCTGGAAAAAAAAGTTTGGAAGCATGAATATGAATGTTCGAGCACTGCCAAGTACAGACTTTTTTCACAAGATGCTTATCCTTTAAAAAATCAGGAAGGAATCGTTGTGGTAAACAGTTTAAAAATTGAAGAAAAAATTAAAAATACTAGCTCAAAAATCAGTTTAAATAAATCTAGTTTATACATTGGTCTGAATGGATTCATAAATCAATGTTCTAATTGCCGTAAAACTCAGCGCCCGTTAGAACCGGAAGTATGGGATTGGGTGCCGGCATTGGTCGAAAATACTTTTCAAAATGTTAGCCATACCATATGTTCTATTTTTTATGATTATTATTGGAAATACAGAAGTAAAAAATCAAGCTGAAATTTTTTCAAGAATAGTTTAAAGAAAAAAAATTATCTGATCAGTGTTAAATCGCCCTGAAGTTTTAAGGTGCGACCACTGTTTTTTGTAATAAAAGCATGGTAAACATAAACGCCTGTATTAGCCATTTGTCCCTGATAGGTACCATCCCAACCTTCTTTATTTTCATCACCACTATAAACTAATTCGCCCCAGCGATTAAATATTTGAAGTGTGGTTGATTGAATGGTTCGACCAAATATTCTGAACAAATCATTCTTCCCGTCATTATTAGGGGTAAAGGCATTCGGAATAAAAATAAATGCGCCGGGTACAATGATGTAAGGACCTTGCTTAATTGAATCGCTGCAACCAACATCATTATAGGCAATAAGTGTTACAAAGAAATTACCGGTATCACCATAAACATGTGTCGGATGCATTATTCCGCTGCTATCGCCATCGCCAAAAGTCCATAAATAAGAGGTTCCGTTTTGAGTCAGATTTTCAAACTCAAATTCATTTTCGTCTAAAGCAATATCTAATCCGGCAGAAGGATTTGAAGCAAATTGAACTGAGGGAGTTGGTTGCACATTTATATAATCTGCAATGGTATAAACAGCCGAACACCCATATTGATTTACTGCTGTTAATGAAACATCATACATTCCAACAGTATATTGATGATTCGGATTAATGGTAGTATCCACTATTCCATCACCAAAATTCCAGCTATAATTAGTGGCACCTGAACTATTATTAGTAAAAAAAGTATGTAACTCATCACAAGCAAATAATGGAGTGGCTGTAAACGAAGGAATTGGTTTCGGATTTATAAAAATTGAAATTGATTCGGTGTCGCTCGTGCAAAACATTTGTGTAACGGCCAGAGAAATAATATAATTTCCAGTGTCAGTAAATGAAACAGTATACGGGCCTTGTCCGCTTCCGCTGCTAATTATTCCTCCATCAAAATTCCAATCGTAAATAGCCGTATTATTTCCATTGCCTGTATAATTTATTTGAACAGGGTCATTGACACAGCCTGCAGGAGATAGAATAAAACTTGATGAAGGCACTGCATTTACACTTATGTTTTGAACGCTTGTAGATGTGCAGCCAAAATCGGTGATTGTTAGAGTAATTGAATAAAACCCGGCTGATGGAAACGCAAGTTCGTATGGCCCGCTGCCACTTCCGCTTATAACAGTTGTTGTTCCAAAATCCCAGGTAAATAAAGCACCTGCATTGGCACTACCGGTAAAAGTGATAGTTGAATTTTTATCAGCACAAATGGGTGAAGTAGTGTTGAAATCTGCATCGGGCGCATTCATAATATTTATCGTGTGAAAAATAGTTGGTGAAGTACAACCGCTTTCAACTACTGTTAATGTAACTAAATGATTTCCGGGTGTATTCCAGTAAACCTGGTAGGGGCCTTGTCCGCTTCCGCCGGTAACTGTTCCGTTTCCAAAATCCCAGTTATAAGTTGCAGACGGGGCGGCAGTTCCCTGGTAAGTAATTGTTGCATTAATATTTTCGCATAAGGAAGAAGGCAATGAAAATGCAGCAGTAGGAATAGGATTAACCACCACTGTTTGAGAATTTAAATTTGATATGCAGCCAAAATCCTGAACCACTAAAGTTATATTATAGCTACCAGGATTAGGATAAGTAATAATCCAGGGACCTTGTCCACCACCGCTGATAATACTACCACCACCAAAATACCAGTTATATGGAGCAGCAGCAGCTGCATTTCCGGTGTATGTAACGGTGGTTCCACCGCCGGCACATGCAGGACTTACTACTGTAAAAGAAGATGAAGGCGATTGAATGACAGTAATTTGTTGTGATGTGAGTGTGGATATACATCCATTCAATGTAACAGTGAGCGAAACAGTTTGAACACCGGCGGTATTCCAAATAATTTCATAAGGCCCCTCACCGGTTCCGCTTACAATTGTTCCGCCTCCAAAATTCCAGTTATAAATTCCTGCTGCTCCAGCATTGCCTGCATATTCTACAGTCGTAATTGCACCTGCACAGGCTGTACCTACTACAAAAGTTGATATGGGTGCCGGATTCACAAATACTGCATGAGTTGTTACAATCGATGTGCATCCATTTTGATTTACTGTTAAAGTTACCGGATGATTTCCCCACGCACTCCAATTTACAGAATAGGGACCACCACCGGAACCGCTTACAACTGTGCCGCCATTAAAATCCCAATTATAAACTGCACCGGCTGTAGCGTTTCCATTATAGTTAATTATTGAATTTTGATTGGCACAAACCGGGGTAACTACTGTAAAGTTTGAATTGAGCGCCGGTGTGGTGAAAACAGTTTGAATTGTTTGAGGAGAGGTGCAGCCATTTTCCACTACGGTTAATGTAATATTTTTTAAGCCTTGCGAAGGCCATGATATTTGATAAGGTCCTTGTCCGTTTCCGCTGATAATTGTTCCGCCATTAAAATTCCAATTGTAAATTGCAAAGGCACCGGCACTTCCATTATAAACTATTGTTACAGGACTGTTCATACATGTTGTATCAGTGCTTATCGAAAAACCAGAAGTTGGAATTGGTTTCACTAAAACATTTTGTGATACAGCAACAGTTGAACATCCGTTTTTAATTACTGTAAGTTGTATAGTATATGTTCCGGGTGATGCCCAGTTAATCTGATGCGGGCTGTTGTTAGAACCGCTGATAATGGTTCCGCCATCAAAATCCCAATTATAAATTGCTGCCGCACCACCATTTCCTGTATAGGTAATTAATGAATTTTGTCCTGCACACACAGGAGTTGTTACATTGATTGTGGCAGTAGGTAAAGCAAAAATTTGTATGGATAAATTGGTGATGGCTGAAGTGCAACTTCCTAACGAAACACTTAGGGACACCGGAAAATTTCCGGCAGTATTCCATTGAACCTGGTAAGGGCCTTGTCCGCTTCCGCCTATAATTGTTCCGCTGCCGAAATTCCAGTTATAAGTTGCATTGATAGATGCATTTCCACTATAAGAAATAGTTACCGGCTGACCAGCACATTGAGGAGGAGTAACTGTAAATAATGAAGTTGGTTGCGGGCCAACAAAAATGGTTTGAACAAATGGTTGCGAAACACATGCACCCAAAGTTGCAGTTAATGAAATTGTATAAAACCCCGGAGAAGAAAATATGTGCGATGGATTTTGAAGGGTTGAAGTATTATTTGCCCCCGAAGCCGGATCATTAAAATTCCACAGGTAAGTTGTTGCAGCAACACCATTTCCAGTATAAGTAAAATTGGCCGACTGCGAAATACATATCGGAGTGATGGTTGTAAAACTTGCAGTGGATGCGGGTATAATATTTACAAACCTGAGTGCCTGATAAGTTGCACCGCACGCATCAGATATTACCAAAGTATAAGTTGTATTAACAAGTGGCGTTACAGAAATTGCTGAAGTGGTATAACCGCCAGGGCTCCATGAATAGGTATATGGCGGAACACCATATTGCGGATTCGAATTATAAGTAACTGTAGTTCCTGAACAAAGATTAAAACCGGCAACTGACGATGATATGGCTGCCTGTACTGTTATACCTGTTATAGTTACATTGTATGCTGCTTCATTAAACCGAATGCAGGCATTGTCACATTGCGCACCACCTGAACACGCATCTCTCATTAGTCTTAATGAAATATCAATTGAAGTTGGTGAACATGATGGTGTCACACAATCAACAAGTGCAGGTGCGGCAAGAGAAACAACGGTGCATGGCGCTTGCGTATTACCAGGGCAGTACCAGGCTAAAAAAGGTGGATCAGGTGATTGCCCGCAAGGGCCTAATAAATTAAATGCTCCATCGGCACGAACGCATGAATTGCCGCAACCAGGACCAACGGAATATGTACCTGAAAATCCGGCATTAGTAATCATTGCACCTCCTGGAAAAAGAGTAGTAATTGTATAAGGGCACGAATAATTATTTAAGGTCAATGTATATGCGCTTCCACCAAGCGCTGTTCCACTATAGGCTGTAACAACCGATACAAGCGGGTCAATGGTAACCGGATAATCTCGTTCAGAATCAGTAAGCCATGCAACAGCTACAAAAATTTTTATAAAAGCAATTGTACCGGTTTGCTCAAATTGGTATCCCGAGTTTGTCTCATCATTGTTGTTGTCATTTGAAACATTATTGTCAAAAATTTTTGTTTTTCCGATTCTGAATTTTTCATTTTCATTTTCATCAACAACTATTAAATCTCCACACCAAATTCCGGCAGATGATAAATATCCTTGCGTTGAATACTTAATTGAATAACCATCGGGTAAATTCCATTGGTCTTCAAACACCATCCACTTTGATTCAGAATTAAATTCCGGTTTAGAAATTAAAATATAATCGGTTTCAATACTTCCTCTGGAAGCTTTAAGTTGACGATAAACTCCCGAAAAAAAATTTCGTTG
Organism: Chitinophaga pinensis; assembly: GCA_945903305.1. Lineage (GTDB taxonomy): Bacteria > Bacteroidota > Bacteroidia > Chitinophagales > UBA10324 > UBA10324. The sequence goes on along the minus strand of CAMDOA010000013.1, from coordinate 8,389 downwards.
TTCAACACCATCGTCGCCGGCAGTAAAAAAAACTTCATTGGAAGATTGTTGTTCGTTCAGCAGAACTTCTCCATTCAACTCATACATTTTAACCTGTTGATTAAACTTTATTTTTTTCTCGCCAACAAGTGAGGTAAAACCATTTTCCAAATCAATCTCCACCGGAAATGGTTGCTGTAATGCAGCAAATTTTTTTTCGCCTGATTTTTTTATTCGCGAATCAATGGTTATCCATCTTCCGGCTGCATCTTTATAATGCATGGGTAAGTACGATTTCTGTATAGTGAATTCAGTACCGTTAGTGCTGTCTTTTAAAAAATATCGTTCATCGCCGGTTCTTTTTTCTATTATTTCAAAACAACCATCACATCCGGCATTATATGGAAGTTGGCCATATTCAGGATGCAATTTTTCCTTAGAAAATTTTGAAAGCTCGGTTGTATTCGGTTTTATTTCAGGTGAAAAAGAATAAAAATTTATTTCCTTTTGTTGCATAGGAACCGCCAATTGTGAATATCCACAAAAAGCAAAAGTCAGTAATAAAGAAAGTGCAACAAGTGATTTCACCTTTCGGGAAAATTGTTTTTTGTGGTGGAAAGTTACATAAATATCTGAAACTTAGGAACAAATTTGCACCTGTGGTTTTTGGTTAAATATCCAAGGGTTCAATTATTACTTTCGCTCCCTCAATTTGTAAATTTCTCTATGTCGAATATTGTTGAATTGAAAAACATCAGTAAGGTTTATTTAAAAACCGCAGCGGTTGATGATGTTTCGTTTGTAGTACCTGCACAAAGCATTTTCGGAATGCTGGGCCCCAACGGTTCTGGAAAAACCACCACGATCAGAATGATTACCAGCATTATTATGCCCGATAACGGACAAGTATTGTTTGGCAATGAAATGTTGCAACGGAATCATACTTCGCAAATGGGATACATGCCCGAAGAGCGTGGCTTATATAAAAAAATGAAAGTATGGGAACAGCTGGTTTACCTCGCACAACTGAAAGGCCTCTCGGCAAAGGATGCGAAGAAAAAAGTTTTTGAATGGATGGAGCGTTTGAACATCAAGGACTGGTGGAACAAAAGAGTGGAAGAATTATCAAAAGGAATGGGACAAAAAATTCAGTTCGTAAGCACTGTTGTACACGAACCGAAACTGATTATTCTCGACGAACCATTCAGTGGATTGGATCCGGTAAATGCCGATTTAATTAAGAATGAAATTATGCGCCTGCGCGATGAAGGAGCTACCATTATTTTCTCGACTCACCGAATGGAGCAGGTGGAAGAAATATGCGAAAGCATTGTTCTTTACAATAAAGGAAAAATTATTCTGGATGGAAAAGTAGATGAAGTGCGCCGCCGTTTTCGGCAACATAATTTTTCGGTGAAGTATGAAGGCAATGCACCAGCCATGAGCGATTTCCGTTTCAAAGTTCAATCAACCAACGATCACGAACTGATTGTGAAAATTGCTGACGATGCACAGCCAAAAGATTTGCTTCGCACCTTAATTAATCAGGATTGCAATGTCATTGGCTTCAATGAAATTCTTCCTTCTCTTAACGAAATATTTATTCAACAAATAACCACCACCACACATGAATAAAATTCTCATCATCATAAAGCGCGAATATGTAACCCGTGTTCGCAAAAAATTATTCATCATCACCACCATTTTAACACCGGTTGGTTTTGCCTCTATATTTTTAGTACAGATGTTTTTGTCTTCTGTTTCAAGCGAAACAAAAAAAATAATTGTGGCCGATGAAACAGGAATATTTAAAAATAAATTAGAGAACAAAGATCACCTGGAGTTTTCATACAGTGATATAAAATTTGAAGAACTGAAAAAACAATTCAAGGAAAAGGGTTATTCAGGAATTCTTCATGTGCCCGCTGATTTTAACATGTATACGCCGGAGGGCATAGAATATTTTTCTGATGAACAATTGGGTCTTGGACCTCAATCCGGTATTGAAGACATGCTTACTGATATTATCAGAACAGATAAACTGGAGAAAATAGATATCTCTCCTACATTGGTTGATCAGTTAAGTAAAAGTGTTTCGCTCAACACTATAGTTGTAAGTGAACAAGGTGAAAAAGCGGGCAACACCGGACTGGCCAGCGGAATCGGATTTATAATGGGTACCATCATATATATCGTTATGTTTATTTATGGCGGAATGGTGATGCGTGGTGTATTGGAAGAAAAAAATAACCGCATTGCTGAAGTCATTATTTCATCAGTAAAACCTTTCGAAATGATGATGGGAAAAATCATTGGCATTGCAATGGTTGGATTAACTCAGTTTGTGCTCTGGATAATTTTAATTGGCGGGATATTTTTTGTTTTAGGTTCCATGTATTCGAATCAGATTCAGGAAATGCAACAAGCACAGCAGATGATGCCAGGTGGCCAAATGCAGATGCAACAACAAATGGGAGGGTGGGATACCTATGGAAAAATGCAGGAAAGTGTTTCAACCATCAACATTCCGTGGATGGTATTTATTTTTCTGTTTTATTTTCTTGGGGGCTATTTTATTTATGCATCGTTGTTTGCCGCAGTGGGTGCAGCCACAGGTGATGAACCGGATACTTCATTGAATTTAATAATTACCATTCCGGTTATTATTTCATTTTTCATTATGATGAATGTGCCTAACGAGCCACACAGTACGCTTGCTGTTTTTGCTTCTATATTTCCCCTCACCAGCCCCATAGTCATGGCCGGGCGAATAGGATTTGAACCACCCATGTGGCAGGTAATTGCTTCCATGGTTTCGCTCATTGTCGGTTTTCTTTTAATCGTGTGGATGGCAGCAAAAATTTATCGCACCGGAATATTGATGTACGGAAAAAAGAATTCGCTGCGCGAAGTGGTGAAGTGGCTTTTTTATAAATACAATTGATGAAATTGATGGACAAGAAGTTTGTAGTAAATAAAATTGAAAAGGCACTTCTTCAATCAGAAAAAGGGCGAGCTTATTCTGAAACAGAAGTGCGAAAAATTTTATCAAAATGGTTGAAGTCGAAAAAAAAGTAGAAGAAATTAACGATATGATTATTGAATTCAAAAAATTATTAGCACTAAAAAATATTTTATTACTGCTTTTTCTTTCTTCAATACATTTTTTTTCTTCCTGCTCATCATGCAACAATCCCAAACCTGTTCCGGTTGACACCACCAAACTAAAACCTATTGCAACAATTCATGTTCCTGAATTTGATGCGGACTCTTCTTATCAATATTGTGATGCACAAGTAAAATTTGGTCCTCGCATTCCAGGAACAAAAGCACAACAGCAATGCGCTGCTTATTTAGAAAAAATGTTGTTAAGATTTTGCGATACAGTTTATGTGCAAAAGGCGAATGTGAAAATTTACGATGGTAGCGAAAAACCAATGATTAATTTAATTGGAAGTATTAATCAGAAAGCAAAAAAAAGAATTTTACTTCTCGCACATTGGGATACCAGACCATGGAGCGATCAGGATGAAAAAAATCAAAAGATTCAGTTTGATGGTGCTGATGATGGCGGAAGCGGAGTGGCAGTTTTAATTGAAGCTGCCCGGCAGTTTCATAAATCAAAACCTAATGTAGGTATTGATATTCTATTTACAGATGTGGAAGATTATGGTCCCCCATCATTTGAAACCAAGTGGAATGAAACAGATCAATATGCATTAGGAACACAATACTGGGCAAAAAATCCGCACACTAAAAACTATCGTGCTTTCTATGGAATTTTATTGGATATGGTTGGTGCGGTGAATGCAAGGTTTCCGAAAGAGGGATTCAGCATGAAGTATGCACCCAGTGTGGTGAATGAATTCTGGAATCATGCACAATCACTTGGCTTCGGAAATTATTTTGTGAACGAAAATTCAAACCCGATTACTGATGACCATTATTATGTGAATACGATGAATGGTACTCCAACTATTGACATTATCAATTTAACTCATGAATCAAAACATGGATTTGCAGGGCACTGGCACATGCAGTCGGATAATATGGATGTGATTGACCGTGCAACGCTGAAGGCAGTTGGTCAAACTTTAATGCGCATGATTTATTTCGAACCGGGCGACGAGAATTTATAAAGACGAGTTTTTTCTTCTTCACAAGCTTTCATCAACTCAGGATAAAACCGAAAGAAACTTTCTTTCAACACAGTTTCATTATCCAAAATGAATTGCGGCGCTTGCAAAAGCAATTCACCTTTTCTGATACGGCGCGACATGCCGTTAAATGATTTTGTTATTCCTGCAATGGTTGCATAATTCAACAGCCAGTTTTCTTTTCGCATGTAAGGGAGCATTTGTTGGTTTCGCTCCGGCATATTGGAAGTATATTTTTCAAATACGAGATAGGCATGATGTGAAAATGATTCCAATGAGTCGGTATTGAATTCATTCCAATGCATTGCCAGCATGTGATCGTAAATCATGTCAATCACCACGCCTGATAACAAACCAAACTGTGGTCGAAGTAATTTTTTAAGTTCCGAAACTTCAGTGTGTGTATCAGTAAAATTATCGATGAACCGATGCAACAAAATTCCGTTTGAAATCTCTTTATCATAATCGAGATATTTTTTTCCTTTCACCGCATCGGCAATAAAACCACCCAGCATCAGTTCATCGCTGTTGCGTGCGAGCATTAGGTGGGCAAGATGATTCATGATTAATGCTCCATTATATTAATACCATAAAACGATGCACAAAAAATCCGAAATGAATGAATGCGCTTTTTAATACTTTAAAATTTTTGAGAAAACAATTCCTCCCTTCACATTCACTATTTGCAATAAATAAATTCCTTCAGCAAATGCTGAAAGATCCACTGAAATTTCTTTTGAAGAAATATTTTCTTCAGCGAATATTTTTCTTCCGCTAATATCCATCACGGTTATTTTCTCCAACAAATTTTCTGATTGAATATTTATAAAACCGGAAGTTGGATTCGGATAAATCTGAATTTCGGAATCTGAAATTGGTAATTCATTGATGCCTACACCTGTTACTGTTTTGCAAACTGAATAATCAGTACAACCATTTTTTGTAATCTCCACACGATAACTTCCATTTGTAGTTGCAACATAAGTTTGATTGGTAGCACCGGGAATCGGGTCGTTGTTGTTGTTGCAATCGAGCCATTGATAAGTTGCGCCTGATAGCGATGCAGTTAAAATATTGCCGGTTTGTGTTACACTGACATTAGGTAATTGATAAATGGTTAAGTTCAATGTGATAATGGAATCGCAGCCTTCGGCATTCGGATAAGTGACATAGTAGTTGCCGCTTGCAGTTAATGTTTGCTGTGTTTGATCCCAATAATATTGAAGACATTCAGAGGCAGTTTCAGTGGAGAATGTAGTGGCGCAACTAATGATGCGAACAGTTTTAAAACTTCCTTCAAGATTGGCACTTACACTATGACCAGTAGCCACAATTTTTCCATCACTTTGTACAGCAACTCCATAGCACCAATCGTCAAGGGTTGAAAGTGAGAGAGTCATTTTTCCATCGCCGCTGAATGATAAATCAAAACTTCCGTCAGTATTAAGCCGTGATAAAGCAAAATCATAATTTCCTCCACCGGGATTCATTATGCCTGCCGGAATAATTTTTCCATCGGGCGCCAGTGCAATGTCGTACCCGTTGTTGGATGTGGAGCCATAATCAATGAGAACATATCCATCTGCATCAAAAGTGCTGTCGATGGAGCCGTTGGTGTTGAAGCGCATTACCATCTGTTTATTATTTGAACCACCAACAACCAATATTTTCTGGTCGGGTTGCAGACACATTCTGTTTGCACCAGAGCTTATGTTATTGATTTGAGCTGTAACCACACCATTTGCATCAAAAGAATTATCAAAATTTCCGGTAGCATCTAATCTGAGAATTGCAATCTTGGTTCCTGTGGCAGAAGTAATACTTCCGGCAATTAAAATTTTCTGATTGAGTTGAATCTCTACATCAAATGCATATGAATCGTATCCGGCACCTGATGTTAAGGCAGAGAATAAACCATTGCCTGAAAAAGTTAAATCAAGTGACCCGGTAGAGGTGAACCGCGCCACACAGATATAATTATCTACCGGAGTCGGATTAAAAGTTCCGGTACCTGCTACCACTATTTTTCCGTCTGCCTGCACAGCAACTCCATATGCATTTTGATCGCCGGAACCGAAATTGGCGAATGCCATTCCATCTATATTGAAAGTAGCATCGAGCGTTCCATCAGTATTGTAACGCGCTACCGCAAAAACATTTTGACCATAAACAGTGTGATAACAATAACCTGTAGCCACAATTTTTCCATCGGGCTGAATGGCGACACTATACGCTTTACTGTCGGATGCATAAAAGCCGGTGGTTACCAAACCATCTGAATGAAAAGTTGAATCAAGCGTGCCGTCTGTTTTATACCTTGCTAATGCAAAAGCGTAGTAGGTGCCTGTTTTATGAAACCCGGCAACAACTATTTTTCCATCCATCTGAATGGCGATGGATTGTGCGCGTGTATCGCCATAAGTATCCCAGTATGTAAGGCCGGTTATTCCATCAAAGTGAAACGAGGAATCTAAGTTGCCGGCTTGGGCAAATGTTTTTGTTGGAATGAATTCAATCAGAAGAATTGAAATGGAGAGAATGAAAATTGAAAAATTCTTTTGCATTAAAAATTTTTAGAAGTTCAAATATAATTTTTTGAGTAGAAAGAATCTCTTTCCACTAACTACATACTTAATGCCCCGCTCCCTCGTATTTTCGCTGCTGAAAATTTTAGCATTGCATGAAACCAACGGAAGTTTATAAACCCAAAAACAAAATCAGAATTGTGACTGCGGCATCGCTGTTCGATGGACACGATGCTGCGATAAATATTATGCGCCGCATTATTCAGGCGAGCGGTGCGGAGGTGATTCACCTCGGGCACGACCGGAGTGTGAAAGAAATTGTGGACTGCGCCATTCAGGAAGATGCACAGGCGATTGCGATTACGAGTTACCAGGGCGGGCACAACGAGTTCTTCAAATACATGCACGACATGCTGAAGGAAAATGGTTGCGGTCACATAAAAATTTTCGGCGGCGGCGGCGGCACTATTCTTCCTTCTGAAATTGCTGACTTACATGATTATGGCATCACACGGATTTATCATCCGGATGATGGCCGCTCAATGGGATTGCAGGGAATGATAAATGATTTGTTGCAACAGTGTGATTTTGCAACGGGTGAAATTCTCAATGGAGAAATAAATAATCTCGATGCAAAGCACCCACATTCCATTGCGCGCTTGATTTCTTCAGCAGAAAATTTTCCGGATGTGGCGAAGCCCGCATTGACTAAAGTTCATCAGAAAGCAAAATCAGTTAAGACTCCCGTTCTCGGAATTACTGGAACAGGCGGCGCAGGAAAATCATCTCTCGTTGATGAGCTGGTTAGAAGATTTTTGATTGACTTTAAAGACAAAACCATTGCAATTATTTCTGTTGACCCGTCGAAACGGAAAACAGGCGGTGCATTGCTTGGCGACAGAATCCGCATGAACAGCATTAACAATCCGCGGGTGTATATGCGCTCGCTTGCAACTCGTCAATCGAATCTTGCGTTGTCGAAATATGTGAAGGAAGCACTCGACATTGTGAAAGCTGCAGGTTATGATTTAATCATTCTCGAAACTTCGGGCATCGGACAAAGCGATACTGAAATCACCGACCACAGCGATGTGAGTTTGTATGTGATGACTCCTGAATATGGTGCGGCATCGCAACTGGAAAAAATTGACATGCTCGATTTCGCCGACATCATTGCGCTCAACAAATTCGATAAGCGCGGCGCGCTTGATGCCATTCGAGATGTGAAAAAACAATACAAACGCAATCATCAGCTGTTCGAAATTGCGGATGAAAAAATTCCGGTGTTCGGCACCATCGCTTCGCAGTTCAACGACCCGGGCATGAATAGTTTGTATCGCGCGGTGATGGATAAGATTGCGGAGAAAACTTCTTCCAAACTTTCTTCCCACTTCGAATCATCGGAGGAGATGAGCGAAAAAATTTACATCATTCCGCCTGCGCGCATTCGTTACCTGAGTGAAATTTCGGAGAACAATCGTGCGTATGACAAATGGAGTTTGAACCAAAGTAAAATCGCACAAGAGTTGCACAGCATCCGCCAAACCATTGACACACTTTCTTCTTCAAAAATCAGTGACAAGGAAAAACTGAAAACGCAGTTGGAAGAATTGTATGCTGAAAATGATTTGCGTTTGGATGGGCAAGTGAAAAAATTAATTGCCGAATGGAAAAAGAAATGCGACAACTATCGCAATGAATTTTATGTGTACCAGGTGCGCGGCAAGG
>CAMDOA010000012.1 GCA_945903305.1 Chitinophaga pinensis | reverse complement strand
GGAGCGAAACTCCGTTGAAGAGCAGTTGATTGTCTTCTACTTTAAAACCTTCCTGCGGAAAATCAAAAGTCTGATGGATGAGGTCGTGATAGGTATTGTTCATCTCACTTTCGTGATAAAAAGGTGTTTGATTATGATTTGTTTTTTCGAGTTGCCAAATGTAATAAGTTTGAACAGTTGTGAAATAAAGTTTTGCAAGAATTAAGCATGTGAAAAATCGAACATTGAGTATTTCATTTGCGCCACCAAATTCCATCAATAATTTATAATGAAAAATATAAAGCTCATCGAAGTAAAATCAGAAATCGGAGCCGGTACACGAGGTGCAAGCCTGGGTATTGAAGCCATAAAAATTGCCGCATTCGATTTCGGTAGCGATTTTTTTAAGCGCTATCAAAGTCAGGATATACCAACAGAAAATCAAATGCTCTACGAACCTTCCCGTTCAAGTTATGCACGCCGGATAAAAGGAGTAGTAAGTGTAAGTGAGCGGGTAGCCGAATCAGTAAAAGGAATTTTACAGGAAGGAAATTTTCCAATTGTATTAAGCGGTGATCACAGCACCTCAGCCGGAACCATAGCCGGAATTAAAATGGCATACCCCGAAGCACGCATTGCTGTAGTATGGATTGATGCCCATGCTGATTTGCATTCACCATATACTACCCCCAGCGGCAATATGCACGGCATGCCGCTATCAGCTGCATTGGGTGAAGATAATATGACTATGAAAGTGAATAATGTTGATGATACCATTCGCGAATATTGGGAGAAATATAAAAACATTGGAGGCGTGTTGCCAAAAATCCGTTACGATAATTTAGTGTATGTGTGCCTTCGCGATTTTGAACAGCAGGAAGATTTTTTGTTGAAACAACATCGTGTTCGTGTGATAACAACTGAGGAAATTGTAAATTACGGAATTGACAAAGCTGCGCGCGAAGTATTGTATGCAGTTGAACCATGCGATTACATATATATTTCTTTTGATGTCGATTCAATGGATTCTACTATCAGCAAGGGAACAGGAACACCGGTGCCAAACGGTATTACTGAAAAACAAGCGGCAAGTTTAATTCTGCGATTAATGCAGGACGAAAAAGTTTGTTGCTTCGAAGTAACTGAAGTGAATCCGACATTGGATAAAGAAAACCTGATGGCTGAAAACGCTTTTGAGATTTTGCAGAAAGTAACCAATCAGTTATACAACGATTGGGCGGAGGAGTAAACTGATTTTAGAATTAAGATTTTAGATTTCATTTTCTCAACCAATTGAATTCACTATTTACAATTCACTATTTACAAATTGGAACAGCAATTAAAAAAAGCGACAGCAACTATCGTTAATAAATTATACGGAACAAATTTTTCCGATCAGGATATTACTGTCAACCAAACAGCAAAAGAATTTGTGGGCGATTTTACTGTGGTCATTTTTCCATTTGTAAAAATTGCAAGAAAGAAACCTGAAGAAATCGGGAAAGAAATTGGCGATGCACTGCAAAAAGAAATTCCGGAAATTGAATCATACAATGTGGTGAAGGGTTTTGTGAATTTTAAATTGAAAAATGAATTCTGGAATAACTTTTTATTGAAAGCTTCTGCTGATGAAAATTATTTTTCATTGCCGGCCACCAATAAAAAAATAATGGTGGAATATGCAGGACCAAACACAAACAAACCTCTTCACCTCGGGCACATCCGGAATATTTTTATTGGTTATTCTGTTTCAGAAATTTTGAAGGCAGCAGGTAACGAGGTAGTGAAAGTGAATATTTACAACGACCGTGGAATTCACATTTGTAAATCAATGTTGGCTTATGAAAAATTTGGTGAAGGAGAAACACCAAAATCAAAAGGTGTAAAAGGCGATCACCTGGTTGGTAATTACTATGTAAAGTTTGATCAGGAATTAAAAATCCAGATTGCCGGATTAATGACACAAGGTCAAACTGAAGAAGAAGCAAAAAAAAATGCACCGCTCAATATTGAAGTGAAGGAAATGTTATTGAAGTGGGAAGATGGCGATACAAAAGTTCGTGCGCTTTGGGAAATGATGAATGGATGGGTGTACGAAGGTTTTGAAGAAACATATAATTTGATTGGATGCGATTTTAATAAACACTACAAAGAATCTGATACCTACCTGCTCGGAAAAAATATTGTTGAAGAAGGTTTAAGCAAAAATGTTTTTTATAAAAGACCGGATGGTGCGGTGTGTGTTGATTTAACTGCTGACGGCTTGGATGAAAAAGTGTTGATGCGCTCCGATGGAACTTCGGTTTACATCACGCAGGATTTAGGAACAGCCGATTTGCGTTACAAAGATTTTGAACCCGATCAAATGATTTATACTGTGGCCAACGAACAGGATTATCATTTCAAAGTGTTGAAACTCGTTACCGAAAAGTTAGGAAAAAAGTATGCGCCCGGAATTAATCATCTCTCTTATGGAATGGTTGATTTACCAACCGGCCGAATGAAATCGCGCGAAGGAACCGTAGTGGATGCCGATGATTTAATGGAGGAAATGATTCGCACCGCCAAAGAGCAAACACTGGAGTTAGGCAAGACAGAAAACTTCACTGAAGCAGAAGCAGAAAAATTATATTACAAATTAGGAATGGGTGCATTGAAATTTTTTATTCTGAAAGTTGACCCACGCAAGCGCATGATTTTTAACCCGAAAGAGTCCATTGACTTTCATGGATTCACCGGGCCGTTTATTCAATACACTTATGCGCGCATACAATCTGTAAAACGCAAGGTCGGAAATAATTTCAAGAACTCCTCTCCTGCTGTTCACGCAAATGATTCTGAGTTACAGTTGCTGTTACAACTTTATTTGTATCCGAATATTATTAAAGAAGCTGCAAGCAATTTAGATCCCGCCCTTCTTGCCAATCATATTTATTTTATTGCTAAAAGTTTTAATTCTTTTTATGCTGAGAACTCCATTACTCAAGCTGAAACTGAAGAATTGAAAAACTTCCGGTTACTCCTCTCCGATTTAACCGGCAATATTTTAAAACGCGGTATGAAATTATTAGGCATTGAAGTGCCTGACCGTATGTAAGTATATAAAATCTCAATGTAACAAATAGGCAATAAAATACGCTTCATTTCAGTTGTCATTCATCAAAATCCCCCAATTAATTTGAAAAGCTATATTTGCGCGCCCATGAAAAAAAACCTGCTGTTTATTTTATTCTCTGCCATTATAGTTTCTTCTTGCAGTCAATATCAGGAAGTATTAAAAGGTAATGATTTAGGCAAGAAATACGAAGTGGCAAAAGCTTACTATAACAAGCAACAATATTATAAAGCATTACCCCTGTTTGAAGAATTGGTGCCGGTATATAAAGGAACCAAAGAAGGTGAGGAAATGTACTATTATCTTCCATTTTGCTATTACGGAACCGGCGAATATTTAGTGGCAGCCTACCATTTCAAAAACTATCATGCTACTTACCCAACAAGTCTTCATGCCGAAGAATGTTTATTTATGAATGCCAAATGCTACATGCAGATGTCACCAAAATATGAAATGACACAAGAGTTTACCGAGAAAGCAATTAATGAATTCCAACTATTCACCAATACATTTCCAACAAGCCCATTGGTGAGTCAGGCTAATGACGATATTGACCAGATGCGATCAAAATTGCAGGTAAAAGCTTTTGCCGGTGCAAAATTGTATTATCAAATGACTAACTACAAAGCATCAGCAGTGGCTTTAACCAACTTAGTGCGCAGTTATCCCGATTTACCTAATATTGCCGAAGCATGTTTTTTGATAGTGAAGTCAGACTATCTTTACGCCCTGAACAGTGTTGCTACTAAACAAAAAGACAGGTACGAAAAAACAATTGCGGTTTATAACCAATACAAAGATAAATTTGCCGGCACCCGGTACGAAAAAGAAGCAAAAAGCATTTTTGAAAATTCAACTTCCAATTTAAATAAACTCGACATTCATGAGTAACTCCATTAAAAAATTACAAAGTCAGGTAATGACCAATGTTGCAGAACCCCGCAATGTTGAAGCAATGAAAAACCAGGTAGGCAGCACTTACGAAGCCATTGCTATTATTGCAAAACGCTCAACCCAAATCGCCAGTCAGATTCGCGAAGAGCTGCATGCAAAACTCGAAGAGTTCGCCTCTTCTTCTGATAACTTAGAAGAAATACATGAGAATCGCGAACAGATTGAAATTTCAAAACACTACGAAAAATTAGCGCATCCTACTCTGATGGCTACTGAAGAATTTCTGGAAGAAAAGGTTTACTACCGTAACCCAAGTAAGGAAGCGCCTAAGCCATTGTTCTGATGTCTTCCTTAAAAGGAAAAAAAATTCTGCTCGGAGTTTGCGGGAGTATCGCAGCATATAAAAGCGCCTTTTTAATTCGCTTATTGGTAAAAGAAGGAGCCACAGTAAAAGTGATTATGACAAATGAAGCGGGGAAATTTATTTCCCCGCTTTCACTTTCAACCCTTTCAAAGAATCCGGTTTTATCTGAATTGACCACAGCCGATGATTCATTATGGAACAATCATGTCGAACTCGGATTGTGGGCCGATTTATTTTCAATTGCTCCCGCAACAGCAAACACCATTGCAAAATTTGCCAATGGATATTGCGATAATTTATTAACCGCAGTTTATCTCTCTGCACGATGCCCTGTTTTTATTTCGCCGGCAATGGATGAAGATATGTGGGCACATGCAGCCACAAAACGAAACATTCAATTACTGAAGCAGAATGGAAATATTGTTTTGAATGTATCGCATGGTGAATTAGCAAGCGGATTAGTGGGCGAAGGAAGAATGATGGAACCTGATGAAATTATTTCGCAAATCACAAATCATTTCAACACTTCTCAATCACTCAAAGGAAAAAAGATATTAATTACCGCAGGCCCCACATACGAAGCCATTGACCCAGTGCGTTTCATAGGAAATCATTCAAGCGGAAAAATGGGATATGCTTTGGCCGAAGCCTGTATAAAACAAGGAGCTGATGTTACTCTTATTTCCGGGCCTGTAAATATTCCGGTTCCTTACAATCTTAAAAAATTTGTTTCTATAATAACCGCTGAACAATTATTTACAGCTACAACAAAAGCATTTACAAACTCTGATATTACACTTATGGCTGCAGCTGTTGCTGATTACAAACCGCAGCAGACTGCTGTTAATAAAATAAAAAAGAAAGAAACTGAATTCAACATTGCATTAGTAAAAACAAAAGATATTCTTTCAGAACTTGGCAAAAAGAAAAAGAAAAATCAATTACTGATTGGTTTTGCGTTGGAGACTGAAAATGAAACTGTAAATGCAAAAGAAAAACTGAAAGCAAAAAATTTAGACTTCATCGTTTTAAATTCGTTGCGTGATGAAGGCGCCGGCTTTGGAACCGATACAAACAAAGTCACAATTATTGATAATGGTGGAAAGAAAAAAGAACTACCAATGAAAATGAAATCCGAAATTGCGCACGACATCATTCACTTTATTATTTCAAAAATTCATGCGTAAACTTTTTTTAATTCTCCTTTTGATTGTAAGCTCATTTGCCAAAGCACAGGAACTCAATTGTTCGGTGCAGGTAATAACGCCACAGTTACAAACCGCCGACCCTAAAATATTTGACGATATGAAAAAAACCATTACCGAGTTTATGAACAACCGGAAATGGACTGCAGATACATATACTCAAAATGAGCGAATTGAATGTACATTTCTAATCAGCATTACCAAGGAACTTTTAGCAGATAAATATCAGGCACAAGTGACTATTCAATCGAACCGGCCTGTTTTTAATTCGGGTTACAACTCTACAATTTTTAATTGGGTTGATAAAGACTGGACCATTGAATATGCACAATATCAAACTCTTGATTTTAATGAAAATTCAATCACAAGTGAGTTAAGTTCATTACTTGCTTACTACGCATATATAATTATCGGTTTAGATTATGATACTTTTTCACCAAAAGGCGGCGCACCCTATTTTGCGAAAGCGCAAAACATTGTAAACCTCAACACCAATGCCGCTACTAAAGGTTGGAAAGCCATGGAACAAAGAAACCGATATTGGTTAGTTGAAAATTTAATGAACGCCAAATATGATTTAGGCCATACAGCCATTTATAAATACCACCGTGAAGGCATAGATAAAATGTATGACGATTTGGAAAACGGTCGCAAAGCCGTTTTATCTTCCTTTTCATTATTGGATAAATTAAATCAGGAGAATCCGAACAGCATGTTTATTCAACTTTTTTTTACTGCAAAAGTTGATGAAATCGTCAACATATTTTCGCAGGCCCCTCCTATTGAAAAAACACAGGTTATAAACCTTGTTTCAAAAATGGATGCAGCCAATTCAAGCAAGTATCAGAAAATATTAAAACAGTAATTAATGCGCATTGCCAGGTAAAAAAATTAATGCGTAAATAATCAGCGCTTTGATTCGGTTCCGTTTACCAGTCGCCGATTAAAAAAACAGAAATCGATTTCAATTTAACTTTAAGTTAAATTCAATTGTATGAAAGATATTTTATTACTGATAAAAAAAGATGTGCTAATTGAATGGCGGCAGCGCTATGCCTTTAATGGAATTATTTTATATCTGGCATCGGTTATTTTTCTTATTTACATTTCCTTCATTGAATTAAAACCGGAACTGTGGATTACCCTTTTCTGGATAGTTCTTCTTTTTACTGCGGTAAATGCAGTTGCCAAAAGTTTTTTACAGGAAGGCAGATCGCGCTGGTTATATTATTATTCAATTGCAAGTCCGCAGTCGGTTATACTCTCTAAAATTATTTACAACTTATCCTTAATGATTATCCTGTGTGTGATTGGTTTTATTTTATACAGTTTAGTACTGGGCAACCCATTACAACATCCGATCTATTTTTTATTGATTGTGTTAATTGGAAGTTTTAGTTTTTCCATAACTTTTACGCTTATGAGCGCACTTGCATCCAAGGCTGGAAACAGTGCTATGATTATGCCTATACTAAGTTTTCCAATAATAGTTCCAATGTTATTGCTGCTTATAAAACTTTCGCTTGAATCAGTTTATGGTGGCACGCTCGAGTGGCAGTATAAAGATTTTGCATTATTGATTTCTTTAGTTGGTGTGATGATTGTAATGTCAGTATTGTTATTTCCGTTTTTATGGAAAGATTAACAGGAAATGCTGAATTTATTTTATAAACTATTTTAGTGTTACAAATCAGTACCAGCCCGTTTTAAGATTCTTTTTGCTCTTGCTTTAAATCCGGCGCTCGCATTTTCCAATTGGTTTTCAATCACCAGTTTCAATTCATTTTTTAATTCGGGTTCGTGTTGACATATGTTTTCAAGTACAGTCATTGCAAAAATTTTCAAAGCAATGAGTTCATCGGAATTCATCAAAAAACGAAAACACAAGTCTGTAGTTTTTCCCCATAATTTTTTTGGCAATTCAATGGATTGAAATATCCCCAGTGTATTTCGCTTCACAGCATCATGCACATCACAGGACAAATAATTCACCATCTTCGATAGAAATGGTTCAATTAAAAACTGATTTCGTTCCGCACAAATACGAACTATCCAGGCAGCGCGTTGCGTAACACGATAGGTGTTTTCAAAAAACAGATTCATCAATTCTGCAAATCGCTTTTCATCGCATCCGATATAAGCGGCAATTTTTTCTGATTGTTTTCGTGAATGTTCTTTTAATATTTCGTCACGAATATTCATTTTATACTTTATTATTTCCTATTTATAATTTCATTTTGCCATACGCATTTTTCTGCGACAAACTTTTCCATTTCATTTTTAATACACCTAAGATTGCTTCTTTAAATATTCCTTTACTCATTTTTGATGCGCCTTCCACGCGGTCGGTGAATGTGATGGGTATTTCTTTAATCTTAAAACCAAGTTGCCATGCAGCAAATTTCATTTCAATCTGAAAGGCATATCCGATGAATGTGATTTTATTGAAATCGAGTTTTTCCAAAAATTCCCTTCTGTAGCAAACAAATCCGGCAGTAGTATCTGTTACCGGCATCCAGGTTATTATTCGCACATACACACTTGCGAAGTACGACATTAAGATTCTTCCCATTGGCCAGTTTTTCACTTTTCCACCTCGGCAATATCGTGAACCCACCACAACATGAACACCTTTCAGGGCTTCATCATACAAACGAATTAAATCTTTTGGCGGATGTGAAAAATCGCAATCCATTTCAAATATGAATTGATAATTTTTTTGAAGTGCCCATTTAAACCCATGAATGTAGGCTGTGCCTAATCCTGATTTTCCAGTGCGCTCCACTAAAAACAACCGGTTTGAAAATTGAGATTGTAAATCTTTAACAACAGAAGCCGTTCCATCCGGTGAACCATCATCAATAATTAATAAATGCATATCAGTGGAAAGAGAAAATACTTCGCTCACCATTCGGGCGATATTTTCTTTCTCGTTATAAGTAGGAATAATTACGAGACTGTCTTTCAATTGAAACTGATTTTGATTTCCTTTAATTGGGGTGTGAATTTAATTACGCTCCTTAATACCCTTAATTTTTTCTTTGAAGTCGAGAGGGAAATCGCTCTTCATCAACCAATCATAATAGTTTGGTTCTTTTTTAAAAACATCCTTCACCGGCACTCCTTTATGTTTTCCGAAATTGAAAGTTTCAATGCCTTTGTTGAAATACATTTTCCGACCCATATCAACAAAGTCACCATCCTTAGTGAACTTGTGCAAAAAGTCAATATCATTTTTTAATTTTTCAGGATAACGATCCAGCTGCGATTCAAGTATTTGAAAGGTTGCTCGGGTATCAGCTAAAGCGCTGTGTGCGTTTTCCAAATCCTTCTCGCAATAATATTTGTAAGCCGCAGATAGGTTTCTGGGTTCCATTAAATGAAAGATGCGCTGCACATCCACCATTCTTCGTGCTGCATTATCAAATACAAAACCGGCGCGACCAAACTCTTCGGTCATAAACGGAAAATCAAAACGACTGCTGTTGTAGCCGCTCCAATCACTATCATTAATAATATCAAAATATTTTTGAGCAACCTGTGGAAACGAAGGGCAATCCTTTACTGCTTCATTGGTGATTCCATGAATGGCAACCGTTTCGGCAGGAATTGGAATCAATGGATTAATGCGCTCGCAATATTCCTGCACTTCACCTGATGGCATCACTTTCACAATAGCGATTTCAACAATACGGTCTTTTGAAAAATCCATTCCGGTAGTTTCCAAATCAATAAAAGCAAGAGGCTTTCTAAGTTTAAGGTTCATAATTTTTTTAGTGGCGCAAACCTAAACGAATTTGTGTTAAAGAAATCGACATTCCGGCTATAAAATAAAAGTTTGAAAATATATTCACTCAGGTATTTATTACCCGAATTAGTTTTTCATTTTTATTCCTGAGATCCATGCCGCCATCAACAATCGATTTAAGATTGGCGAAATAAAAAGTCCACCCTTGTGAGCATCCGAGATGGAAGTTTACCATTGATTTTTCATCAACCGGAATATTATCCTGTATCAATTCTACAATACAAGCGCCTTCAATCATTTTTAAAGTAATGGTTACCACACATTCACCGGCAAACGAAAACTGAAACAAATCTTTGCCATTTGCTGCAATCACTTTTCCATTTTCTTCCGGACCTTTATATCCCCACCACATGAATGTGTATTGATCTCCTGCTTGCGCATAGGATTTAATATCTCGTAAAGCATTTTCCTGATTTCTGAATTCTGCTTTCGAAAGAAACCAACTTTCCAATCCGGCTTGTGTAGTCCACACCTCATAAATTTTATTCATATCGGCATACACCGGAATCTGGACAGTGAATCTACTCCAGTCAAATATGAATGATTCAGTAGCTGTTTCAGCCATTGTTGTTTAATATTTTTTCGAAAGATAAATTCATTCCACCAAAATTTCCACTGGTCATCAGCAATAAAACTGAATCTGTATAGTCCTGTGAGTAAAGAAAATTTTCTATTTCT
This sequence comes from Chitinophaga pinensis, assembly GCA_945903305.1. Classification (GTDB taxonomy): domain Bacteria; phylum Bacteroidota; class Bacteroidia; order Chitinophagales; family UBA10324; genus UBA10324. Next base: position 46,501 of record CAMDOA010000012.1, on the reverse strand, counting down.
TCTTTTTTATTCATCACTATTAAATCATCGTGACCGAACAATTTTTTCACTTCGACATTACTTATTGCTTCCAATCTTTTGAGCTCAATGGTATGCGGATTAAAGAACACAACTTTAACATCGGCACCGGTCATACAGTTTTTATATTCAGCAATGAACTCCTTATTCAAACTGCTGTAAGTATGCAGTTCCATGCATGCAATAATTTTTCTTCCAGAAAATTGCTCCTTCACGGCAGCGATAGTTGCTTTCAGCTTAGAAGGCGAGTGGGCGAAATCTTTAAAGATGGTTACCTGATTATTGCCGGCAATTTTCTCTAATCGATTGGCAGCGCCATTAAAAGTTTTTATAGCAGTAAAAAATTCTGCTTCAGTTACACCCAATTGTTTACAAACTTCAAATGCACCCGCCATGTTCGATAAATTGTGCTTGCCGAAAACCTGCAACGAAGTTTTATTTCCATGGTGTAAATAATAAGTTGTTCCGTTCTCTATCAAATATTCAGGAGTGCAGTAAGGAATTTTTATCGCTACTGATGAAGTTTTATCAGTCACTTCTTTTACCTCAGCATCTTCCACATTGTAAATAATTTTTCCTTCTGCCGGAACCATATCCAGAAAAAGTTGAAACTGTTCGCAATAATTTTCAAAAGTCGGAAACACATTTATATGGTCCCAAGCAATGCCGCTGATAAATGCAATGTCAGGTTTATACAATAAAAATTTCGGAGTTTTATTCAAAGCTGAATCAGGGTATTCATCACCTTCTAAAATAATAACAGGAGCAGAGTCGGTCAGTTTCACCATCAACTCAAACCCTTCCAGTTTCGAACCCACCATGTAATCAAAATCTTTTTCGGTTGCTTTCAACACATGCATAATCATGGAAGTAATAGTAGTTTTTCCATGACTGCCTCCAATCACCACACGCTTCTTATTCTTGCTTTGCTCATAAATGTATTCGGGGAACGAATAAATTTTTAAGCCCAGAGTTTTTGCTTTCGCCAATTCAGGATTATCGGCGTGCGCATGCATTCCTAAAATCACTGCGTCCAATTCAGCATTTAATTTCTTAGGAAACCAACCGAATTTTTCAGGAATAATGCCTGAATTTTTTAATCGGGTAAACGCCGGATCTATGATTTCGTCATCTGAACCTGTAACTTTATGTCCTTGTGAGTGAAGTGCCAAAGCTAAATTGTGCATTACTGCTCCACCAATTGCAATAAAATGTATGTACATTCGTTGAACCTTTAAAGAAATTTAATCGTAATAGTCTTAGAATTATTCAAAAACACCAAATCAATGAAGCATCAAATCTTAAAAGTTAAAACTGTAATCATGTTAATAGTTTTAACAGTGGGTGTGTTGGCATTATCATCTTGTGGCCGTCGAAGTGGTTGCCCGGGGTTAATTTCAAAAACTCAACCGGTAGAACAAACGGTTCGTTCATAAAAGTCAGCAAATAAAATTTCAATAATAAATTAGAAGGAGTCTCGGTTTGTAAAACAAATCGGGACTTCTTCATTTAATTTAGAAACGAATTAATTAAATTTTTTCTTAAATGGAAGAAATAGATATCAGAGCAATTGCTACAATAAGCATGATACTTTTTGCAGTAATTGATGTGGTGGGTTCGTTACCTGTTATTGTTGATTTACGAAACAAAGTGGGCGAAATTTATCCCCTTCGCATTACAATTGTTTCCGGCACCATCATGATTATTTTTTTATTTCTTGGAAATTCTATTCTCGATTTAATCGGTATTGATGTTGAGTCATTTGCCATTGCCGGTTCTTTTATATTATTCATTCTTGCTTTTGAAATGATTCTGGGATGGAAATTCAGTAAGGATGATTCACCTAAAACTGCTTCTATTGTTCCTATCGCTTTTCCATTAATTGCAGGAGCAGGAACCCTCACAACTCTGCTTTCTCTGCGTGCCGAATACAAACATGTAGAAAATATTATCATAGCCATTTTGATCAATTTAATTTTTGTTTATGTAGTGCTGCGAAATGTTTATCGCCTTGAAAAAATTCTTGGTCCAAGTGGAATTTCTATTTTGCGAAAAGTTTTCGGAGTGATTTTATTGGCACTTGCAGTTAAATTATTCAAGACCAATATCTGATTATTTCATTCAGGAGAAGGAGTGTTTTTACCTTTTAAAAATTAAAGGAACTTTTAAAATATAGCGTCGTATGACTGCTCCGATTCAGTATTAAAACACTTCGAGCATGAGAAGAATTCGACTCCTCTTTCTGATAAAAACCAGACAATCTCAACGCCAACGCACCATGCGGGCATTAATGGTTGGAACTTTTTGCCTTGCATTAATTGCAGGCATGGTGGTTTTTATATTTCAATTTTCGCGCTCACCAAATACAGTTGCCTCAGGTAATGATGTAACATTCCGTTCTTACCAGGGATTAAATTTTCAAAAATCAGTTCGAACGCAGGATGGAAACATCGTGGTTTCTGATGGAAAAAATTTTATTAAATCTGATTCAGCCGGAAATATTATCTGGGCAAGAGGAATAACACAAACAACTAATTTAATTATATCGGGTATTTGTGAAACTACCAACGGCGATATTGTGGCTGCCTGCCAGTCAACTGATACAACTGGTGGAATTGCTCAAATTGCTTTAATAAGAATGTCGGGAGATGGTTCACTCGCATGGTTTAAATTTTTGCATAAACAAGGTTCCAATTTTATTTATGGAATTGCTGCTGATAATGATAATGGCGTTGTTTTAACAGGAGGCGGTTGTTCCACCAATCATTTAATTTTAAAAGCTGATGAACAGGGAAATTTATTATGGATGAAAGATTTTTCGCTGAATGGGTCAACCGGTTCAGCCAATAAAATTATTGTGAATGCAGATGGAAGTATGTTTGTTTCCGGACGATTGAATGATGGAAGTACTAATTACATTTCGTTGTTTATGACTGATTCAGGCGGTAATATTCAATGGGGGAAAAAATTTTTAGACCAGCAACAACCGGTTATTAAATCATTCATCAGAACATCAGATAACAGTTTAATTATTGGTGGAACATACATTGGTGGTTCTTCGCCTTCGGGTAACCCGTTTTTATTAAAAACTGATTTGAGTGGAAATTTATTATGGTTTAAAAGATATGGAACTAATGGAATTGAATCAATTAACGACATGGTGGCAACGAGTGATGGAGGTGCTATTGTTGCAGGAAATATTTATTTGAATCAGGATGAAAATGTTAATGCCTTGTTATTTCGTATAGATGCAGATGGTAATATCGTTTGGCAAAAGTCAGCAGGCAATAATGAATTCAACGGAGCAGGATATGACGATGCATACGATATATGTCATTTAACAGAGCATACTTATTCAGTAATAGGAATGGCCTACTGGGCTTACAATTGCACCATTGATGAAAATGGAAATGGATTTTGTCATGAATCACCTGTATCTCTCAATGTTTCTACAGTTTCTTCGCAAACAATAAACACAACTTACGCTTCACTGGTTTCGAATATGTTTGATGTAACAGATGGCTTAGCTTCTACTTCAAATATTTTTATCGGAACACCACACACTTGCGCTTCATTTAATGCAACGGCAATAGGCGATCAGCCAAATGTAAATTCAGAAAACACACAAATCAGTTTGTTTCCAAATCCGAGTGATGGAAATTTTAACATCAATTATTTTTTTCCATATGAAGGAAGTGGATGGTTAGAGTTGTATGATTTGGGCGGCAAGAAAATTTCTGCGGTAGAATTACCTGCTTACAACCGTTCCGTATCACTTCATTATTCTGATTTACCAAGTGGTGTTTATTTATACCAGGTAATTGCCGGTGGAAAAGTATTCAAGCGCGAAAAATTTGTGATTTCAAAATAAAATAATTATAACCTGAATAATCAAAGCCACTTTCAAAAATGAGAGTGGCTTTTCTAATTTAAATTAGATACCTAAAACTTTATTCAATTAAATTTTTAAGTTTATAAAATCAAACATCGGACAACTTTTGAAAAAGAAATTTAAATCTGAAAAATTAATACTTCAACCCATTTATCCGGGTGGCAATGCTGCTTTAAATAAATTCATTCAGGAAAATCTGAAATATCCAAATGAAGCAATATCGAATCATATTGAAGGTGCCGTTGCAGTTGACTATAATGTAAATATTTTTGGAAAAGTAATTGCCGCTAAAATCAAGCACGGCATAGGATATGGTTGCGATGAAGAAGCTTTGCGCCTGGTAAAATTATTACAGTTCGGAAAGAAAAAATACAAGGGACTGCATGTGGTGTTTCATAAATCATTGATTATAAATTTTCGCTTAAACATAGCTTCAATAATTACTGAAAAGACTGAGTTAAAAATTAATTATCAAATCGCTGAAGCAAAGAATCCTGACACTGACGCAAAGATTACTTATACCATAATTTCTCAAGATAAGTATTAGCATTTTCAATTCTATATTTGATACTACAAAAACAATTCAGCTAATTCAACTGCTCAATGTCAGTTATAAGTCTTTCAAGAATTTATGAAAATATAATTGGTCGAATTGAGAAATTTACTGCCACCCGTAATTGGAGAATAATATCAGTACTGGCATTAACTTTTCTTTCTCTCTGTTTTGCTTCACCGCAATTCAGTGGGTATGAAAAAACTTTTAAAGAAGTAAAAGGATGGCAGGCATTCAATCAGCAAAAGGAACATCCATTTACTCCACTTGATTTTAATGGTGCATCTAATGCTGCCAAGCGAACTTTCAGGCTTACTGTTCCATTACTTGCTTATGTGCTTCATCTGAATGATTATGCAATTCTTGTAATTGAATGGCTGGTCAATATATTGTTTCTGTACTTCTCCATTTTATTAATTGAAAGAATTACGAATGATAGAACACTTGCTTTACTCGGAACAATTGGCTTAACATTTATATACAATGGTCACGCTGGATTTACTGATAACAATGCATGGTTTGATATTGTTGCCTACTTGTTTTTACTGCTGGCAATGTTGTATTCGAATGTGTTGCTGATTTTTACATTTACTTTTTTAGCATCGTGGACTGATGAGCGCGCTGTTTTTACCTCACAATTAATTTTTCTCTGGTGGAAATTCAATGAAGTAAAAACAACTGACTTTTCTTTCGCTTCTTTTTTTAGAGTTGAAAAAAAATCTTCTGCTGTATTACTCGCGGTTCTGTTTTATGCCCTTGGTCGCTATCTGTTGTATGAATATTTCAATTTGCATACTTCTAATAAAAATATAGGACTTGAAGTATTGATGAATGCAACTGATGCAATGGGATTAGGACTTTGGTCAGCACTTGAAGGATTTTGGTTGTTATTAATTCTATGTTTCATCCATCTGTTAAAACAAAGAAAATATGCGGTGGTTCTTTCAATGGGCGCAATGATGGTTGTGATTATGCTGATTGCCTATTCGGTAGAGGATATTACAAAGAGTGCCGGATACATGTTCCCTGTAATTTTTATTTCTGTTGCAATTCTCTTCGAAAAAAATTCAATTAATGATTTGCGTAAACTTTTATTGTTGTGTGCTGGCGTATGTTTTATTTTCCCTTCTTACTACTATGCATCACATGACCATATTGCGGTTTGGTACAAGCCAGTATTTATAAAGGCACTTGATATTCTTCAAGTGCATCTTTAGTTAAACATTTATTCTGAATAACAAGTTGATATAAGTCAATCAAATCTGTACAGTTTACATATTACTTTTCGCTTTCAAATATTTCAGTGATGAAAAGAAATCTCCTTTTGCTTTTTACTTTTTCACTATTCGTTCCAACTATCATACTTAATGCAACGAATTGCTTTGCACAAATTCCAATACAAACAATACGAGGAGTTGTGTATGATGGAGAAAGTCATTTCCCATTAATAGGTGCAACTGTTTTAGTGATGAGGGACAGTTCAATTGTGAAAGGAATGTTTACTGATGAAAACGGAATCTATCGTTTCGATGAAATTTCAGTAGGAAGATATTCATTGCATATCACATACATTGGATACAATGATGCCTGGGTGCGCGATATAGTTCTTTCATCAGGAAAGGAAGCAATTATGGATGTGCACCTGGAAGCGAAGGCAAGTAATATTAAGGAGCTGGTTGTGATTGCGAACAAAATCGGACAAAGCAGCAACGAAATGAGTACGGTGAGCACACGAACTTTTTCCATTGAAGAAACCAACCGGTATGCAGGCAGTCGCGGCGACCCTGCACGAATGGCAAGCAACTTCGCTGGCGTGCAAGGTGCTGATGATTCGCGCAACGATATTGTGGTGCGTGGGAATTCACCTTCTGGTGTTTTGTGGCGGTTAGAAGGAGTGGATATTTTCAATCCCAATCATTTTAATATTCCCGGCACTGCTGGCGGACCGGTTTCTATTCTCAATAATAAAATATTAGCAAACTCAAACTTTTATACCGGAGCTTTTCCTGCTGAGTTAGGAAACTCCATTGCAGGTGCATTCGATTTGAAATTGCGAAACGGAAATAATGAGAAGCATGAGTTCAGCGGTCAGTTTGGTTTTCTTGGTACTGAAGTTTTAGCGGAAGGACCATTCAGCAAAAAAAGTAAATCCACCTATCTTGTTACCTACCGTTACAGTTCGCTTGCTTTATTCAGCGCACTCGGAATTGAAATAGGAACCGATGCCGTACCTCATTATCAGGATGGTTCCTTCCGTTTAAATTTTCCGATGAAAGGAAATACCAATTTTTCTGTTTTCGGGATTGGTGGAATGAGTAATGTTGACATTCTTATCAGTGAACAGAAAAAACCAATTAGAAATATTTATGGCGAGAACGACCGCGACCAATACTTCGCATCGCAAATGGGTGTGGTGGGTTTGAGTCTGAATAAATCATTCAATCAAAATCTGTTTTCAAAATTCACCTTGCTGTTTCAGAACGAAAGTCAGAAGGTTCATCACGAATTGGTTTACCGACATGTAACAGCTGATAGTGTTTTTGTTTTAGATAGTCTTCAACCACTACTTGGTTATTCGTTTATGCAGGATAAAGCTTCTGCGGCATGGTACTTAACCAACAGAATAAATAATCACCTATCATTCAAAACAGGATTTACCATTGATACTTATTTTTTTAATTTTCTCGATAGCATCCGTAGCATTGATACGCTTTCTCCTATTTATTATCAATTCTATAAGCGATGGGATGCACACGAAATGGCAAACCTCATTCAACCATATTTTCAAATTCATTACAAACCCAACGATGCACTCACCTTCAACCTTGGTTTGCATGCCTTGTATTTTTCATTAGGAAAAGCGCTGTCACCTGTGGAGCCACGCATAGGCATGAAGTACGAAATGAAACGCAATCAATCGTTAAATATAGGATTAGGAATGCACAGCCAGATTCAGAATACTTACTTGTATTTCTACAGTCCCGATTTCAGCAATGGTGTGGCGCACGAATACAATCATGATATGGGATTAACAAAAAGTTATCACTCTGTAATTTCTTACGACAAACAATTGGGTAAACATTTATACTTCAAAACCGAAGCCTACTATCAATACCTGTTTGATGTGCCTGTTACCAAACAATCTTCTTCGTTTTCCTTGGTCAATTCGGGTGCGGGCTTTTCTCGTTTCTTTCCTGATACATTAGAAAACAATGGTACAGGTCAGAATTATGGTTTGGAGTTCACGCTAGAAAAGGGATTCAGTAAAAATTATTACTTTCTTGTTACACTCTCCTTATTCGAATCCAATTACAAAGGCAGCGATGGTGTTGAGCGCCGCACCGATTTCAACGGACAGTATGCAGCCAATGGAATTCTGGCTAAAGAATTTGTTTTCAAAAACAAACACGCCCTGCAGTTGAGTACAAAAATTACGGTTGCCGGCGGTCGTTGGTACGGACCGATTGACACTGCCGCTTCCACTTATCAGAAAGATGTGGTGTATGTTGATTCGCTGCGCAATACTTTGCAACTGCCTTCTTACTTCCGCGCCGATTTAAAAATCAATTACCGCATCAACGGAAAAAAAGTATCACACGAAATCGGTTTGGATATTGTGAACCTGTTCGACACAAAAAATATTCTCAAGCTCACTTATGCGCCCGATAATTTCGATGCCACTGCATCCCCCATTCGTTACGATTACCAACTGGGGCGGTTACCGTTGTTTTATTACAGGATAGATTTTTAGAAAATTTTTTTGAAAGTATTTTATTGTAAATAGCAATCCTCAAAACTCATTTACTTTTTCCAAAAACCCGGTAAAGAATGTCTTTCGAATTTTCGGTGAGGACATATTCTTTCCACGATAGTTTTTTTAACAAACCCTTATTGCGAAGCCGCAGAAAAAGTTTTGCAAAACCAGGTGCAGATAACCCTGCGGCTTTAGTCAGTTCTTGTCGTGTTGCATCCGGATGGTTGTGCAGGTAAAGCATTGCATTCGCGGTGCTTTTTAATGTTCTTTTCTTACTGCTGATAGCGAACAGTTTTTTTATTTCGCGCTGTAACATCATTACATTCGATGTATTCATCTCAATTATACCAATTACTTGTTTCGGAGTTGTAATATCGGATTCACTATTACCAATCTGTTGCAATGGATTGGTATTATTCAACTCAATTATATCCATCCTATGTATAGGATTGGAATTATTGGCCTCATTTATACCAGTTTCTTGTAACTGATGCTCATTGTGCAACTCATTATTACCAATCCCTTTACTCATATTGACATGTTGGTCGTACATGGAAGCAATCTTTTCTAACAAGAACGCAATAATCCTATCCTTCTTTTCAAGTTCCTTTTTTAACTGATTGATTTCGTCCATAACATATAGCAATTAATGTTTAGTATTTATTCAATTGAATTGTAAACGAAAAAATTGATGCTGAATTATGCGGATTAAGAATTGATTTTATTACTCCGATTTAGAACAAAAAGCCACGAAGAAAAAATCTATACCCCATTCATCAATCCTGATACTTGTGCTTTGTTGTTTGCCACTTGTATATTGTTTCTTGCAAGTTATGTGTTGCTATACTATTCATATTATTTTTCACCGCTGATTTATTAAAATTAAAATTGAGCTAAATATTTTCAATGAAGAAGCATCAAACAAACGAAAAGAATCATCACAAGAAAAAAAGGAAAAAAATATTCAGTCCTATTATTTCAATGAGAAATTTATATGGATGAATGCGCTGTTGGTCTTATTCATTTTGAAAATAAATGAATTCGTATAAACACTTAAATCAAATTAAATTTAACCGCTGAAAATTTGAATGCTTACTTTAATTTTTTTTCTAAAACGGATTAAACTCTAATATAATAAAGCGGAGATGTTAAAATTGAAACTCAAGCAATGAAACTCATCAAACAAATTCCGAACCTGCTTACACTGCTCAACCTTACTTTAGGTTGCATAGGTATATTGTATGCTTTCGATGAACGATATTTTTTTATGGCAAAAGGGGAGTATGGAATTCATGATACTTACGAAATCAGTAATCGGTTATTTACCAGTTGCTTTTGTATTCTGCTTGCCGCAATCATTGATTTCTTTGATGGTTTTGTTGCCCGTTTGTTAAACGCAAAATCAGCCATTGGCAAACAACTCGACTCACTTGCCGATATGGTCACATTCGGGGTGCTACCGGCGATAATAGTATATCAGCTACTTGAGCGAAGTTATTTTACAGATACCATATTTGATTCAAAAGGGTACTTGATTTTTAGTGGCGATTATCATTTTATCAGTAAAATATATTTATTGCCGGCGTTAATTCTTGCGTGTGCTGCTTGCTGGCGATTGGCAAAATTTAATATTGATGAAAGACAACACGAAAATTTTGTTGGATTGCCCTCTCCTGCCAGTGCCATTTTTATCGCTTGCCTTCCAATAATTTGTATTGGTAATGATTATGGTTTAGGAAATCTGTTACTCAACAAATGGATATTATATGGAATCACCATTTTATTTTCATGGCTGATGGTTTCAGAATTAAAAATGTTTTCATTAAAAATAAAATCGCTCGGTTGGAAAGGAAATGAATTGCGTGTAATTTTTATTTTATTATCGTTGCTTCTGATTTTTTTCATGCAATGGACCGGATTAGCACTTGCAATAATCTCGTACATACTTCTTTCTATTATCAATTCATTCATAATAAAATCTGAATAATTTTTAAAGAAATTCAATACATCAACAAAATATCAAATCAAAAAATGATTTACACAGCAGAAATTAATGTAATGCCACTGAAAGAATTGCTCGACCCGCAAGGCAAGGCCGTTGTATCAGGATTAAAAAACCTCGGAATCAACGAAGCTAAAGATGTTCGCATCGGCAAACACATAACGATTCAGATAGAAGCAGAAACAGAAAAAATCGCCAACGAAAAAGTAGAAACTGCCTGCAAAAAATTATTATCGAATCAGGTGATGGAATATTATGAGTTCACTTTGCATTCGTAGGCTCTCCTTTTCATTTATTTTCTTTTGCTTGTTTGTTGAAATATTCAACAATAAAATTTGCAATGCTCAAGACAGTGCTTATGCAAAAAAAATAATTGACACCCTCTCCTCTTCATATTTTTTTGGTCGTGGGTATGTAAACAACGGCGACACAAAAGCTGCCGCATACATTGCTGATCAGTTTTATGAATATGGTGTTTCTGCAAATCGCGGTGGATACTTTCAATCATTTATGATGGATGTAAATACTTTCCCAGGAAAAATGGTGGTGAAACTGGATGATAAAAACTTAACTCCCGGAATAGATTATATCGTTTCGGCAGAGAGTAAGGGAAAGAAAGGGAAATTTAAATTAATAAAAATTGAAGCTATTGCAACGCAAAGCGCAGATGGAAGCTGGCAGTATGCTGTTGCGGACTCAAAAACTATTTTAATTATTGACGACAGCACAAAAGTGGGAGGCGGTATAAAATCACTTATAAAAACGGTGAAAGAAAAAAATGGATTTGGTGCAGCAGGGTTCATAGAACTTAATAGCAGCAAACTGACAATGAATATGTCAATGGAAGTAAAACCATTTGTACACCTGATAATTTTAAAAAGTTCGTTCAACAAAACCGTACAAACAATTACCCTCGATATTCAAAACAAATTATTGAAAGTGCAATCGCAGAATGTAATTGGATACATACACGGCACCCGAAAACCTGATTCTATTATTGTACTTACTGCACATTACGATCATCTGGGTGCATTAGGAAATGCTACCTATTTTCCAGGTGCTAACGATAATGCAAGTGGAATTGCCATGCTACTTTCACTTGCCCGATATTATTCAAAAATGGAACACCGTCCGGAATACACCATGGTGTTTATTGCATTTGGCGGAGAAGAAGTTGGTTTGGTAGGATCGCAATTTTTTGTTCAATATCCGTTAATCAGTTTAAATAAAATCCGCTTCCTTATAAATATGGATATTATGGGAACAGGCGAAGAAGGAATTAAAGTAGTGAACGCAACCGAATTTAAAAGTGACTTCGACAATCTTGTTAAAATAAATGATGAAAATCTTTTATTAAAAAGTGTTCAGCCAAGAGGTAAAGCTGCCAACAGTGATCATTATCCGTTTTCTGAAAAAGGTGTTCGTTGTTTTTTTATTTACACACTCGGTGGCATCAGCGCTTATCACGATGTATATGACCGTGCAGAGACTTTACCACTCACTAAGTTCAATGATTTAGAAAAATTACTGAAGTTGTTTATTGATAGTTGTCAGAAATAAAGAATACCATCGGTTAAAATTTTATTTGCTGAGCAAACTAAATTTCTATCTTGCTCGCACAAACCAAAATTAAATAACCATGAGACGAATTTGTTTATTGCTTACTGCTTTTTTGCTCATCGCAAATATTTCAATTTATGCTGCTAATAAAGTAACTGTGGCTTCCGGAAACTGGAACAACGCGGCCGTGTGGGGTGGATCGGTTCCGTTAGCTTCAGATAATATTACAATTAGTGTCGGTCATGTTATAACCATTAATATAAATCCACCAAGCATAGCAATTGTTATTGTGAATGGAACATTAAGTTTTGATGCCACAGGAACCGGAAGAGCATTTACCATAACCGGATCATTTACCATAAATGCCGGTGGCATTTTTAATTGCATAGCACCCGGAACAGCAACCACAAGTACCTTGAATTATAACGGGAATACTTTCACTAACAATGGAACTTTCAACATGGTGAATGGCACAAATGTTTGCAATGTAGTTTTTGGTGGAGCAATAGCGCAAACTATAAACGGGACAGGAACTACCACATTCAACAAATTTAAGCTCAATAATACCGGAGGAACTTTTTCAATTACTTATGGAGGTGGGGCTTTCTCAAGTACAATTACAAACACAACTAAAGTTTTAACTTCGTTTACTGTTGTTGATTCATTAATTATATCTAGAGGATTAATGATTTTGAATGGACAGAACAACAGCACACTCACACATACAGTGGGGCATTTAAGAATGGGTTCAGCAACTTCAATCATGTCATCATCCATTGATATTGGTAGCGGTTCGGTTACGATTAATGTTAATACTGCGTTAATAATGAATGATGCCACCAATGCAGGAGAAACATTTACTGTGAATGGAGTATTTCAATCGCCGAATATGAGTCAATCAAATTCAGCAATTGCTTTTGCTATGCTTGGTCCTAATTCTGATGGTGGGGCTAACAATAAAACCATTTGCAACATCATTGGCGATGTAAATATTCCCGACCTTTTGGGCATTGTTGGCAACTCAAGACTTTACACTGGCACCGATCCGAAAAGACCTCAGTTAAATTTTTCCGGAAATGTTTACATTCAATATTTAAAGAGTTATACCATCGACATTCCGCTTACATCTCAGGATATTTTTATCAAATCATTTTACTTCGGTTTGTTTGATTCTTTAGGAACACATCCGGTAATAACATTGAACGGCGGAACTGCTGCTTCACCCAAAACATGGAATGTTCCCTTCAATGTTTTTGATGCCCCGATACAAAATTCAGCACCACTAATTGGCGATCCGATTGTTGCACTGATTTCTGAATCTGCTGCTGACTGGGTAGTGAATGGTGTTCGCGAAATTGTAAATGGCAGTTCAATGGCGATTCATTCAAACGATACATTAAAAGTAAATGGAATTTTAATTGTAGATAGTGGAGGAGAAATTGCCGGCTCCGAAACTGAAACCGATTCTACTGGCTTTGTTTCAACTGCAGGCCCATTGCTTTTATTTGGAACAAATGGAGCCATTAAAGTTTTAAATTCAACACTTGGAAATGGTTTATTGACTGATGCGGTTAGTAATGTTTCAATAAAAAACCGAACTGCCGATTTCAACTGGAACTTGAGTGCAATAAATAATTCGGGGAAAATTTTATACAGTTCATCTGTTGCTCAAACCATTACAACCAGAACTTATAATAAATTATTTATTGATAATATCGGCTCTAAATCAATGCTAGGAACCATTACAGTTAATGATTCCATTCATTGCTCATCTGCATTATCAATGAGTAGCTTTAGTATTAATGCAAAGAAAAATGTAGTGTTAAATGCTGGCGTCGGCGGATCAGGAGGAATTATTTTTAATGGAACTGTCAGTCAAAATATTGGTGGCACATCAACAAACTGGGGTAACCTGACAATTAATAATGCTAATGGAATTAATTGTGTAACAGACATTAATGTCAATGCAATTGTTGTGTTTATACTCGGGAAACTAAACACATTTACTGCCGCTAAATTAGTTTTAGGTTCAAGCGGAAATCATGCAGGCGCAAGTGCTGGTAGTTATGTAAATGGACCAATATCTAAAACAACCACTTCAACAAGTGCGTTTACATTTCCAACTGGTGATGCCACATCTTTCAGAAATTTCGAAGTGATCCCTTTAACTTCAAATTCTACAATATGGACCGGGCAATATTTAGCTTCCGCATTTTCAAATACAATTTCAGTTACTGCTCCGATTATATATGTCAGCAATATTGAACATGTTTTATTAACAAGAAGCGGCGCAACACCGGCTGATGCAAAAGTGAAATTGAATTGGGAAGCAGCCAGCGCATTTGCAGATACCATTGGATTAAGGGTAGCCTCTTGGAGTGGTTCGTCCTGGACCAATGCAGGCAAATTTTTTTCAGCAGGAAATGCAACTGCCGGTTCAATTACTTCAACTATTGTTTCCGCTTTTAATGCATTTACTTTCGGAAGAGTGGCGGCGAACACATTATCAACAGGAACTCTATCATCCTCTTCATTTTGTAAAGGAACAGTTTCGTCAGTTCCGTTTACATCAACAGGAACTTACAATGCAGGAAATATTTATACTGTTCAATTGAGCAATGAAGTTGGAAGTTTTGCTTCAGCGGATACAATTGGATTATTAGCATCAATTTCAAACAACGGAAGTGTAATTGTTACAATTCCTTTCTCGGTTGTTGATGGAGCAGCTTACAGAGTAAGAATTGTTAGTTCAAACCCTAGTGTGGTTGGCTCCGATAACGGAACAAATTTTTCAATTACCTCCCCTCCTGTTCTTTCTGTTACTTCAGCATCCGGAAATTCAATTTGTGCTTCCGGTACTACAACTCTGAATTCACTTACCAGTGGCGGAACTGGTCCATACTCATATATCTGGAATACCGGGGAAACAACCACTTCCATTCTGGCGATTGTTGGTTCGTATTCTTTAACAGTAACAGATGCAAACGGATGCACTGGAAATTCGGCTATTTCTATTTCTTCAACTTCATGTGCTATACCAACTAATATAACCGCATCAAGTATTACAGGAAATAAAGTAACAATTGCCTGGACAGGAAATACCTGCGCTGTAAAATACCGAATTCAGATTCGCGTGACAGGTGCTACAACCTGGTCAACAATTGCAGTAAATGCTCCTACAGTTACTAAAACAATTTCAACGCTTCTTGCACTTACTACCTATGAATATCGCGTTCGAACTGATTGCAATTCAACCGGGACTGTTGCTTCAGCCTATTCAACTATTCAAACTTTTACAACCCTATGTAATTGCGCTAAACCAGCTGCTATTAATTTTACGAACATTACTCAAACAAATACAACTGTAAATTGGACCGGTAATACTTGCGCAATGAAGTATCGAATACAACATCGCATTCAAGGTATCACTACCTGGACAACCTCAGCAATCAATGCACCGGCAGTTTCAAAAACATTGAGTGGGTTGATAAACAGTACTACTTATGAAATCAGAATGAGGAGCGATTGCAATGCCAACGGCACTCTAAATTCAGGTTGGTCAACCATTCAAACCTTTACAACACAATTAAGATTAGAAAATAGTGAAACAACTTATTCGGGTTACGATTTTGTAATTTTTCCAAACCCTGCTAACGGAAGTTTTAATCTGAATATAAATTCAAATTCAGATGGAACTGGTTCAATTTGCATCACCAATATTTTAAGTCAGGAAATTTTAAATACAATCATTGAATTGAAGCAAGGTGAGAATGATTTCAGCTACACTATAGAGAACATTGCATCAGGAATTTATTTCATGGCATTAAAAACCGATGATGGAGTCATTACAAAAAAACTGAACATCAATAAATAATTTTTAATTATTCAAAAATCATAATCCCGTTTCTCATTATGAGAAGCGGGATTTTTATTTAATCATTTTTATTTCAGCTACAGGAGAAAATAAATACGCCGATTTAGTTGAAACATTCATGCATACATATCGCTTTCGTAATTTTTTTCCTTTTATATAAGCCCTGCCATCGTGGGCAATGAATTCACTTCCTTCGATAATATCTTCCAGGTGAAGAGTTTCCCTTTTATTATATCTGGCTAAAGTTTTTGTTAAAGCAATATCGTAACACGAACTAGCTGCAGGATTCCTTAAATATTTTTGCAATGCGGATGAAACATCTTCCGGAAAAATTTCCTGAAGTAACAAAGGCTTCATCAATTCTTTAAAATCATTTTTCCATTCCACACCATGCGACAAAACTTTGCCCCGGTGTTTCAGCCAAACAATTAAATGGGCAACCTCATGAACGAATGTAATTGTGAACGCAAACGGGTTTAAAGTTCCATTTACTGTAATCACATGTCCTCTTGAATAATCGGGTGAACGATAATCGCCCATCACTGTTTTTCTGTTTGGTGTAATGATGACTTTTATTTTGTATTCGTCAATCCAGTTTACAAGCAGTGGTAATGATTTTTGTGGAACGAAAGGATGAAGAACTACGGCAATTTTATTTTTTGCTTCTGAACTCATTTCTCCGATTTCCGGTTCGCGATTTTGGTAAGCTTCATCATCTCAACAACTTCCAAAATGGTATAACAACTATAGTCAATAAAAAACGGAATAATGAAATAAGGTTTTCCAGGTTTAAACAAAAAAGCATATGCTACGATAAATACCAGGCTCAACAACAATTTCACTGTCATGCTGCCGGTAATGGCTGTGATAAATTTATAATTGTTGTTACTCAAAATTCCTTTCGATGCCCACCAAAATAACAACGGACTGAGTACTGCATAAAAAATAAAAATGGAATAGGTGAAATTCTCAAACGGTTGCATTTTATCCAATTGCGACACTGCAATACAAAACAAAGCCATCATGAAAGTGACAGCAAAGTATTTTCTCCAATATGATTTTAATGAGTTCAAGGTTTTAAAACTTCTTTAATAACAATATACAAACCTAATAAAACACCACCGAACGAAAACAGTGTTTTAAATATCGGTAATTGTAAATGAAAAAATGAATCGATAAAATATCCTGCTGCAAATCCAACCATCACAGCGGCAATTAATTGAAAACCCAAGCTTGAATATTTAGCGTAGGTTGAAGCATCAGACTGCTTCTTTTCTGAGTTCTTGTTGTTGGGGATTGTGTTTTTCACCTGGCTTTATTTCTTTCACTCCCATACGGCAACTGCCATTGAACTTGGCTCCTGTTTCAACTACAAATTTTCCGGTGGTTATGTTTCCTTCAATGTAAGCCGATGATTTTAAAAAAAGCAATTCATCAACTTCCACTGTTCCAAAAATTTTTCCACTGATATCGGCATTGTCGCAAATGATATCGCCATCAACAGAACCGGTAATCCCGATTACAATTTTAGCCTTTGAAGTAACAGTTCCTTTAACCATTCCATCAATACGAATATCGCCGTCGCAAACAATTTCGCCTTGAATGGAGGTGCCTTGTCCAATAATATTTACGGCACTTGAATTTGTTGCCAACGAATTCGATTGTTGCACTTTCATTTGATTGTTGTCTGATGTTTGTTTGTTAAACATGATTTTTAATTTTTTAATTGAAAACAATGTATTCCTGTGGGTTCAGCGGTAACCCTTTGTACCATAATTCAAAATGCAGATGAGGCCCTGAAGTTTGCTCACCGGTGTTTCCGATTATAGCTATCACATCACCGGCTTTTACATAAGCACCTTCTTTTTTCATCAAAACTGAATTATGCTTGTACAAAGATATTAAATTGTTTGAGTGTTGAATGGCAATTACATATCCGGTTTCTGTGGTCCAATTAGCAAAGACAACTACTCCATCCAATGTTGTTTTGATTGCTTCGTTTTCCGGAGCCACTATATCTATTCCATAATGTTCTTCTTTCGGAGCAAAAGCAGCCGTTACATATCCCTTTACAGGTTGAAAAAAATGAAACTCAGCTATCGAACTAAATTTTTTACCAATCTGATCTTTTGCTAAATCAAGATTCAACATGAAACTGCTTTCATTCTCTACATTTTCGCGCAGTTTTGATTCCATTGGTTCAATTTTTTTTAAATCAATACTATCATATTGATGAACGGCCTCTACATCAATAACCGGAGTGTCAATTTTCACTATTGGTTCTCCATTATTAATTATGTTTTCGAGATTCATTACATAAAGATCGTGTGCCTTGACTGCCAACTCCATACTATCCGTTTTCATACGAAGGCTAATAATTTCTCTTTTATTGCTTGTGCTTGAATAACCGGGTATGTATTCCTTTAACGGGGTAAATACTATTGCTGAAGTAATGAAAGTGACAATGATTACAATTATTGTACTCAGTAATATATAAATGTTCACTCGTGATAAGCGAAATGAAGAAACTTCTTCAAAAGTTTCGTCATTCATTATTACAAGTCGGTATTTATTTGTTAATTTTTTAAACACTTGACTTACCGGGCTTCTATTTTCATCCATTTTTTTAATTGACAACAGTAAATTTCATCGTGTTCATCAATATACCTTTACATTGCATGAAACTGCATATCTTCAAGCTAAAAGTAATTTTTAAAAGAGCAACTAACGAAATTGAATGCAATATTAAGTTGAAATGATTTCAAAAAGCCGGAATCAAATTTTATTCATACTAACATAGAAAAGAAAAATCAAACAATTGTTGGCGGTTTTGCGTGTTTGTATATCTTTGCCGTCCCCTAAAAAAAATCATACCTAACAATTCATGATTAACAACTACGAAACCGTCATCATTTTCTCACCAATTTTGGGCGAAGACGATTTGAATAAAGCGGTTAAAAAGTACAAGAAACTCCTTCAGGACCATGGCGCCACAATCGTCGAGGAGCGCAATTGGGGACTTAAGCAATTAGCTTATCCTATTATGGCAAAATCAAATGGCATCTACTACATTATTGAATTTGCAGTAGATACCCAGGCGATAGCCAAATTAGAAGTGGAATACAAACGCGACGAAAACATTCTTCGCTTTTTAACCACCGCTCTGGATAAGTACGGCATTGAGTACAATGATAAGCGCAGAGCAGGCCTGGTTGGAAAAGAGCGTAAGAACAGAGCAGCATCATCCACTCAAACCACCGAAGCATAAATCATGGCCTTTCCAAAAGCAAAGGGAAAAGATATTAAATATCTTTCCACCCAGAAACAGTTAATACGCCCGAAGAAATACTGTCGTTTTAAAAAATACGGAATCAAGTATATTGATTACAAAGAGACAGAATTTCTGATGAACTTTTTAAACGAGCAGGGAAAAATTCTTCCACGCCGCCTCACCGGAAACAGTTTGAAATATCAGCGCAAAGTTACACAGGCCATTAAGCGTGCCCGTCAGCTTTCGTTGTTGCCTTATGTAACTGACCTTTTTAAATAGACGAAAATGGAATTGATACTCACTCAGGATGTAAATAAACTTGGCAAGGAAGGAGAAATGGTAAAAGTGCGTGCAGGTTACGGTCGCAATTTTTTAATTCCTCAGCGTCTTGCCGTGGTAGCTTCAGGTTCAGCAAGAAAGGACTTTGAAGAAAAAGTAAAACAGGAAGGTCGCCGCGAAGAAAAGATGCTGAAAGAAATCAACAAGTATGTTGAGACTTTGAAGAGCACCATGTTTAAAGTAGGTGTGAAAGCAGGTACAAGTGGAAAATTATTTGGTACTGTTACCACTCACCAATTAGCCGCTTCCATTAAAGCACAAAAGAACATTAACATTGACCGGAAGAAAATTACCATTCCGGAAGAAGTTAAAACTGTAGGTACTTACACTGCAAACATTGATTTGCATAAAGATGTAAGTGTGACAATAAATTTTGAAGTAATAGCCGAATAGGTTTTGGTCAAATAAATTTTGCTCCGTGAATTCATTTTTACGGAGCATTTTTTTTGTCTGAAATAAAATGAATGTTATTTGTGTCGCAGGTGCATAATGATATATTTGCGCCTCGAATTTTTTGAAGGAAGAAATTTGGCGAGGTAGCTCAGCTGGTTAGAGCGCAGCACTCATAATGCTGAGGTCGGGGATTCGAGCTCCCCTCTCGCTACTTTTTAAAAGTTATTTGTTCATTGGTTGATTAGTTCATTGGTTCTATTGTTCGAATGTTCTATTATTCAAATGTTCAATTTTTCTAATGTTCAATTGATCCCATTTTAAAAAGTTGATTTGTTAAACTCAGTAGTCATTACTTTTATGAATTTGAATTTCGTTTCTTTATTACAAATAACTTATAACAAATTACAATTCAACTTCCCTTAACAATGCATATTGCCAACAGAGTATCAGAACTGAGTGAATCTGAAACATTGCAGATGGCCAAGCTCAGTCGTGAGTTAAAAGCACAGGGAAAAGATATTATAGATTTAAGTTTAGGTGAACCGGATTTTGATACCCCCGCATTTATAAAAGCTGCAGCAAAAAAAGCTCTCGACGATGGGTTTACCAAGTATTCACCTGTTGCAGGATTTCTTGATTTAAGAAAAGCGATTGCCGAAAAATTTCAACGCGATAATAAACTCACCTTTTCGCCCGAACAAATTGTAGTTTCTACAGGAGCCAAACAATCAATAGCCAACGCAGTTCTTGCATTAATAAATCCTGGTGATGAAGTAATTGTTCCATCGCCATACTGGGTAAGCTATCGTGAAATGGTGAAAATGGCCGGCGGAAAATTAGTGAAAGTGAACACCCAACTCTCGAACGAATTTAAATTAACCGGAGAAGAATTAGCTTCAGCAATAACACCGAAGAGTAAACTTTTTATTTTTTCTTCGCCTTGCAACCCAACTGGTTCCGTATATTCAAATGAAGAATTGCACCAACTTTCATTAGTACTTTCTAAGCATCCGGAAATTGTTATAATCAGCGATGAAATTTATGAATACATCAATTTCATTGGAAATCACGAGTCAATTGCGCAGTTTGATGAGCTGAAAGACAAAGTAGTAATTGTAAATGGTTGTTCAAAAGGATACGCAATGACCGGTTGGAGATTGGGATACATAGCTGCTCCCATTGAAATTGCAAAAGCATGTGAAAAAATTCAGGGACAAATAACATCAGGTACCAATTCAATTGCACAGCGTGCAGCACTTGCAGCCATCAGCGGAAGTTTAGCCGATACGATTTCAATGCGTGATGCTTTTAACAGAAGAAGAGAATTGGTGAAAGGATTATTGAATAAAATTCCAGGAATAAAATGCAATAATCCTGATGGCGCTTTTTATTTCTTTCCTGACTTCAGTTTTTATTTTGGTAAGAAGTACAAGCACTATGAAATAAAAAATGCTGATGACCTCTGTATGTTTTTATTGTATGAAGGAAATGTTTCGATAGTAACCGGCAGTGCTTTCGGCGATGAAAATTGTGTGCGCATTTCGTACGCAACATCTGATGAAAAATTAACTGCAGCCATTGAGCGAATTCACAAAACATTGCTTCTTCTAAACTAATTTCTCTTTAAGAACAAAAATTATTTATTCGTTCTATTCTCTTCATTGTTGATTCTATACATTTGCCCCTTCTATTCATGAAGCATTTAGAAAAGCTAATCACCACCAAATTTCCGAAGTTACGCATAGCTGTTATCGGCGATGTAATGTTAGACAGTTATTTATATGGAAGTGTGGATAGAATTTCGCCTGAAGCTCCGGTTCCGGTAGTGAATATTGAACGCAAGGATGATCGCCCTGGTGGTGCAGCTAATGTAGCGGTAAATCTGAAATCGCTTGGTGTAACTCCAGTTTTATTTTCTGTAATTGGAAAAGATGAAGCGGGAAAAAAGTTATTAAAACTATTGATCAATTCGGGTATTGACATTTCAAATATTATCTCAACCAAATCTCGAATCACGACTTCAAAAACACGAGTGCTGAGTAAAAATCATCAAATGATTCGGTTTGATGAAGAAGTAGAAACTGATATTTCTGATTATGAAGCAGATTCCCTTTATACTTTAATTGCAAAACAAATACAATCAAAAAAATTTGATGCAGTGATTGTTGAAGATTACAACAAAGGAGTTTTAACAGATTCTCTGATTGAAGTTTTAATGAATTTATTTATCGAAAAAAATATTCCTGTATTTGTTGACCCTAAAAAGAATAACTTTTTTGCTTATGATGGAGCAACAGTTTTCAAACCGAATCTTCGTGAAGCAAGAGAAGCACTTGAAAATAATTTCGAGACTTCGTTAAATGAATTGAATGCAGTTCATAACGATTTAAAGAAAAAACTTTTTCATCACTACACTTTCATTACACTTGGTGAAAAAGGTGCTTATATAAATGATGGCAAAACCGGAAAAATTATTCCGGCACAAATAAGAAATGTAGCAGATGTTAGTGGTGCAGGTGATACAGTAATTGCAGTTATGGCAGCGGCAATTTCAGCAGGTGCAAATGTTTTTGATGCCTCCATTTTATCGAATTTAGCCGGTGGAATAGTTTGCGAAAAACCCGGGGTTGTATCCGTTGAGAAATATGAGTTACTACTCGAATTAAAAAATCTGAAATTCTGAAAATGAAGTCGAGCGAAAATATTATTGTCAATTCAGTAATAAATATTTTTCGACTGCTAACTCCAAAGCAAAAGAAAAAATCATTCCTGATAATATGCCTGATTTTTTTTCTCGGATTGCTTGATGTATTTGGGTTAGCATCCATTTTACCTATTATTTATCTCACCACCAAATCCGAGTTAATATTTACAAACGAATATTTACATTCAATTTATCTTTTCCTGAATTTTTCATCCCCCAACAATTTTATTCTTTTTATTTTTTTCATTGTTGTGGTTTTATTTTCCATTAAAAATTTTATTGCCGTTTTAATCAACTATTCACAAATAAAATTTTCGTATGAAGTTGCCACTAACATTACCATCAGAAAACTACAGCAGTTTTACAATAAAAACATAACCGAAATTGTTTCATCAAACAGTTCAGTTTTTGCAATGAATATTGCTGCAACACCCACTGAATTATCAAGTAGTTTGATGGTTCCTATGTTTTCATTCTTTTCAGAATTTGTTATTGTCATTCTTATACTCATTGCAATATCCCTGTTTGATATCAAGTTGCTTTTATTACTGGCGGTAATTTTAATTCCAGCCGGATTTATTTTCTACAGAGCCATCAGAAACAAAACTCATTTAATGGGTTTGCAAAAAACCGAATCTCGTTATTATACCTACCAATATTTATATCAGATAATTCATGGGTACATAGATGTGATTTTGATGAATAAAAAATCGCACTATTCAAAAAAATTTATAAGTAAAAACAAACAGCTAAACCATGCTATGGTTCAGTTAACATTATATGAAACAATACCCAACAGATTTATTGAAGTCATTGCATTA
Source organism: Chitinophaga pinensis (assembly GCA_945903305.1). Classification (GTDB taxonomy): domain Bacteria; phylum Bacteroidota; class Bacteroidia; order Chitinophagales; family UBA10324; genus UBA10324. Next base: position 23,320 of record CAMDOA010000012.1, on the reverse strand, counting down.
ATCGCCATTTTTTTAATATTCAGTTATTCCGTTTTACTAAATAAAGTAGATTCAGGATTCATCGCCTTTCTAGCTGTATTTGTTACATCCGCCTACAGAATTTTACCCTCTTTTAACCGAATTATCATTTCAGTTGTCAGAATAAAATCCAATCAGGTTGTCTTTGATATTTTAAAAGATATTCCTGCGGATATTACCGGAACAGATGATTTATTTCCTGCAGAAACAGAAACAGCTGCTAAACCAAAATTTGAAAATTCAATAGAGTTAAAAAATATTAGTTATAATTATTTTGAAAATAAAAAACAGGCTTTATCCAATATTTCAGTTCAAATTAATAAGGGAGATATAGTTGGCTTTATTGGCACATCCGGTTCCGGTAAGACAACATTGTTCAATATTTTTTTAAGATTATTAATTGAACAAGAGGGTGAGCTATTAGTTGATGGAAAATTGATTGACAAAAGTTTATTAATCGGATGGCGCAAAATGATCGGATATGTTCGTCAGGATTATTTTTTAATTGATGCCTCATTCGCGGAAAACATCGCATTTGGAGTTTCAAGAGAAAATATCAACGAGCAAAAATTAAATGAGTGCATAAAATTAGCCTCATTAGAAGATTTTTTAAGATCATTGCCTAAAGGAATTGAAACTCAGATTGGCGAAAAGGGAAGTAAACTTTCGGGAGGGCAAAAGCAACGAATAGCTATTGCCCGATCACTCTATCATGATTCAGAAATAATTTTATTTGACGAAGCCACAAGTGCTCTCGATCATGAAACTGAAAATGAAATTATTGAAACTATAAACAATCTTTTCGTACAGAAAAAAACCATGTTGATGATAGCGCACAGATATACTACTCTTAGAAAATGCAACAAAATATATGAATTAAAAGAGGGGGAAATTATTGCTGTTCATACTTATGATGAATTGATCAAGCAACGAATCCAGATAAATTAATTTTTTTGATTGTTGACTAAATACTCCAATGAAAAAAGTCGGATTACTTTCTGATACACATGGTTTCATTGATGAAAAAGTAATTGCTCATTTTAAATCATGTGATGAAGTATGGCATGCCGGCGATTTTGGTGCCGATGTAAATGAAGAACTGGAAAAACATTTTTTGGTCCGTGGAGTTTACGGAAATATTGACGGACAAAAGCTCAGAACAAAATACCCGGAGCATAATAAATTCAGTATTGAAGGTTTGAAAGTATGGATCACACACATCGGTGGTTATCCAGGAAATTATGATTTGAAAATCAAAAATGAAATTCAAATCAATTCTCCCGGGTTGTTCATTTGCGGTCACTCACATATTTTAAAAGTAATGCCGGATAAAAAATTAAATCTGTTACACATAAATCCAGGTGCTGCAGGCAAAAGCGGTTTTCATATCATGCGCACCATTGTTCGGTTTCAAATTGAAAACAGCATTATAAAAAATTTAGAGGTGATTGAATTGGGGAAACGAGGAGTAATTGAACAATAATTATTCATCGAAAATAAATTTCAAATACAAACTAAATTAATTTCAATAGTGATGTTATTTTGCTTCAATAAATTTCATAACCGATTTTTTGTTTATGATTACACCACTAACTCAATCAGATTCGATTGATAAACTACTTACAAAAATTATGACAGAAGTTGAACAAGAATTACATCCCATCAAGTATGCTTCCTTTTTCCAAAGAACAATTGCCCGATTAGTTGATATGTCAATTGTTACAGGTATAGCTGTAGGTGCCTCATACATCGCATTTAATTTTATCAGACAGGATACTCCGGAATCTGCTGTCTATATTATTGATGGATTAAAACAAGCACTTCCTGCATTCGGCATCATGCTGTGGGTTACTCTGTATTCACCAATAATGGAAAGTACAGGTGGCACAATTGGTAAAAGAATAATAAGAGTTAAAATTGTGAACGACGATGCTGAACATAAAAACCCACGCTTTCTCACCTGCGCGGCGCGTGCATGGGTTTACCTAGTCTTTATAATGTTGCTGGTTGTTCCCGCAATAGCCAGTTGCATTTTCGTTTTATTCAACGATAAGAAAATGACCTTTCACGACAAGATGTTTAATATGGTTTGTGTGAGAAATAGAAAATAGTTTCAGAAATATTTTCTTCATAATTCATGTATCATTATATAATGTTCCATATTCAATCCTTCACTTCAAAAATCATAAATCGCTAATCGATGTTCGATACTCCTTCAGTCACTTCTTAAATCACAAATCCCCAACTGCATCGGGCAGGGTTAATCAGTGTTCGCTATTATTCTAAATCAAAATTCAAAACTCTTAAATCTAAAATGCAGTTGTTTACATTTGTTCGCAACCGATAAAGTATATTAAATGGCTGAAATAAAATCAACAACCACTACCTCACTTCAGAAAATATCATTGGTCATTCCGTGCTACAATGAATCGGCGCGGGTGAATCAAATGCTGGATGGGATACGCGATTTTTCGCGCAACTGGAAAAAAGAATTTGAAATAATTGTGGTGGATGATGGAAGTAAGGATGATACTTCATCGTTGATTGAATCGAGTGATTTGTATAAAGAACTTTCGGCACAAGGAAAATTCAAATTGATTCGCCCCGGAAAAAATCAGGGAAAAGGATTTGCGCTAAAAGAAGGTGTGATGCAGGCAACCGGCACACATGTGCTCACCTTGGATGCTGACATGAGCACACGACCAACTGAACTTAACATTTGGATTGCGGCACACAAACTTTCCTCCAATGAAATATTAATCGGCTCCCGCGAATTAAAAACTTCTAAAGTAACAGAGCGGAAGTCGCGCAACTTCATTGGTAAAATTTTTAATCTCACAGTCAGGTTTTTCACACCGCTGAAAAGTCACGACACACAATGTGGTTTTAAATTATATCCTGCAACTGTTGCAAAAAATTTATTCGGTAAACTCTCCACTGCAGGATGGGCACACGATGTGGAGTTGTTGTATCAGGCTCATCTTGATGGAATAAAAATCACCGACATGCCCGTGACATGGAAAGCAATGGACGGTAGTAAAATTTCAGTTGGGTTAGATGGCGTGAAAATGTTTTTGCAGGTGTTGTTGCTCTCTATGAAAATGAAATTCAAATGGTTTTTTATACAGCCATTTTCTGAAATAAAAAATTCAGATCTCAGTAAAAAAAATCAACCGCTGTTTCGTTTTCTGTTTGCAGCAACAGCAGTGTTTTTATTTTTTCTGATGACCACTGTTAGTTTTCATTATGGAATTACGGGTGATGATTTAGATCAGAAAATTTATGGCGAGAAAGTTTTGGATTACTATACTTCATTCGGAAAAGATACTTCGTGCCTGCACCTGAAAGTCGGCAACAAAGAAAACCTGAATTTGTATGGCGGCTTGTTCAGTATGATTTCCGCAGCTGCAAACCGTTACATTGGTGGACTGGATGAATATGATATGCGACACCTGATAAACGCAATCGCAGGATTCTTTGCAATACTTTTTACAGGTTTACTCGCACGCAGATTAGGCAACTGGCTCACCGGATTAATAGCTTTGGTATTACTCGCATCATGGCCGCAATTTTTCGGACAGAGCATGAACAACCCAAAGGATATTCCATTCGCACTTACTTACATTCTCACCATTTATTTTTTAGTGAAATTGGTTATGGAACTTCCACGACCCTTTACACGGACATGGGTGATGAGTGCCGTGTGCATTGCACTTGCCATTAATATTCGTGTTGGTGGTTTGTTATTGATTGGAATGTTATTCGCGTTTGTTATTGGCACTTACATACTGAATGCAGAAAAAAGAAAACAGATTATCTCCACAAAATCATCGGGCTATTTATTGAAGCGAATGATTTTTGTTGCGCTCGCCGGATACTTCGGAGGAGTATTATTCTGGCCTTATGGATTGACCGCACCTTTTTCTAATCCGCTTATAGCATTGAAGGAACAAACCAATTTCGCCATGGGCATTGGATTGTTATTCGAAGGACGGCTGATGATGTCGAATGAGATTCCGTGGTACTACATTCCGAAGTGGATAATGATTACCATTCCGCTTGTTGTTATGGTTGGTGCATTCGCACAATGTTTACTTTGGTATTCAGCAAGGAAAAAATTTGACCACACATTAGTTCTTCTAATATTCTTCGCCACACTTTTTCCCTGGACATATGCGGCATACAATCAATCACCGTTGTATGATGGCCTTCGACAATTTCTTTTCCTGCTTCCGTTAATTGCAGTGTTGTCGGCACTTTCATGGTCACACTATATGACAGTAGATAAACTTAAATTCTTCAGATACCTTTTTGGATTGGTATTTCTTACCGGGCTTTTATTTCCTCTCCGCTTCATGTTTGTCAATCACCCAAACGAATATGTTTACTTCAACGAAATCAATGGCGGAATAAAGGGCGCTTACGGAAAATTTGATACAGACTACTACATGAACAGCGTGCGAAAAACGGCGGACTGGTTTAAACAAACCGACATGTTTAAGAATGCAAACAAGGAGAAAAAAATATTGCTTGCAACAAATACGGTTGACCCAATCAACTGGTATTTCAGAAATGATACCGATAAAGTAACCATTGTTTTCACTAAGTGGAATTCCCCGGGAAATCCCAAAACACGGAGCGCGCGTGACTGGGATTACGGCATTTATTTTTCGCGCACTGTTGATCCGGCAATGCTAACTGCCGGTACCTGGCCATCTGATAAAGCGATTTATAAAAACGAAGCCGATGGCGTTCCGCTTTCGTGCGTGATTGAACGAAAAAAGAAATCAGACTTTCTTGGCTTTCAGGAAATGCAAAAAAATAATCCAACCGGTGCTGAACAATATTTTATTGATGCACTTAAGTATAATTCACAAAATGAAGAAGTGGTTTGGTGGTTGCTGCAAATTGAACTCTCTCTGAAAAAATACGATGCCGCCCTCGCTCACGCCATTCGATACACTGAACTTTGCCCCGATATGGATTTTCAGATTTACCAACTCATTGGTCAACTCTATCAGCAGAAAGGAGACGAAAGCAATGCGCAGTTTTATATGATACGCGCCAATATCATTCAACAAAAAACGCATCCCCAAGAGCAACAATAATTATGGATTTAAAAGAACTTGAATCAGGGGTTAATCCAAGTACGCATTGGTATTATCAATCGAAGAAGTGGCCGCTTGTTCGTTTTGTGAAAAAGATATTTCGTGAACAAAAAAGAAAAGTGGTGTTGGTGGATGTGGGTTCCGGTTCCGGATTTTTCATGTATGAATTATTAAAACTGATGCCCGAGAAGATTGACAAAGTTTGGCTCGTGGATATTAATTACTCCGAAGCCGAAGTGAAAGAAACCGTGGGACAACAAGTAGAAAAAACAATCAACCTCCCTCCTGTTATTGAGCAAGCTGTGGTTGTAATGATGGATGTGCTCGAGCACATTGAAGATGATTTGGCAATACTGAATGAAATTAAAAAACGATGCTCAGGTAAAAATCATTTCTTCATCACTGTTCCCGCCTTCATGGATTTGTGGAGTGGCCACGATGTATATCTCGGTCACTATCGCCGTTATACTTCTAAAACTTTAAATGCATTGTTGGTGAATGCAAAAATCTCGAAGAAAAAAATTTTTTATCTCTTCGCCGGAATTTTTCCTTTGGTGTGGAGCATCAGAAAGCTGAATAGAAAAAGCAAGGAAACAAAAAGCAACATGAAGCCATCGCACCCGGTAGTGAATTCAGTTCTTCGTACATACAATACATTCGAAATGAATTTCAGCCGAATGAATAAATTGTTAGGTGTGACCTGCGCAGCGGAAGGCGAGCTTTGAATTCAAAGATTGAAAATTGAATGATTGAAAATTATCTTAAGTCTCTGAATTTTTAATTTCTAATCTCTAATTTTTAATTTCAAAAAATGAAATCCCTTCATCCAAAAACACTCTCCTTTCTTTCGCAGTTAAAAGGGAACAACAACAAACCGTGGTTCGATAAACACAAACCGGAGTTTGATGAAATCAGAATTCAGTTCGTCGAGTTTATTGATGAGTTGATGTTAGCAATGAAAAAAATTGACTCGCAGATTGGTGTTGATTTAAAAGCGAAGGATTGTTTGTTCCGCATTTATCGTGATGTGCGGTTCGGAAAAGATAAAACGCCTTACAAGATTCATATCGCAGCCGCTTTCGGTCGCGAGGGGCGCAGAGGAAAATATGCCGGCTACTACATGCACATTGAGCCGGGCGGAAAAAATTTCATGGGTGGCGGCGTGTGGATGCCCGAAGCGTCTGAACTGAAAAAAGTTCGTCAGGAAATTGATTACAACCTGAAAGAATTCAAGAGCATCACTGAAGCAAAGAGTTTCAAAACAACTTTCGGTGCATTGGATGGCGAGAAAATGAAAACCATTCCGAAAGGATATGATGCCACTAATCCTGCCAGCGAAATTCTCAAACACAAAAGTTTTTTATTTGGCTGCGAGTTGGATGATAAAACTGTTCTCTCTCCTTCGTTTCTGAAAAAATCAGTTTCTGTTTTTACTGAGTTGTCGCCGTTCATTCAGTTTTTGAATCGGGCGATGGATTGATTTATCTTAAAATTTTTCCACAATTCATTCAGCAATCAATAGTGCGGTTATATTTGTTTCCGGATGGAGAATTTCATTGTATCGGCGCGCAAGTACAGACCAGCAAGGTTCGAAGATGTTATTGGTCAGCCGCAGGTATCACTAACGCTTAAGAATGCAATCCGCAGTAATCAGTTGGCGCAGGCATTTTTGTTTTGCGGTCCGCGAGGAGTTGGCAAAACAACCTGCGCGAGAATTCTGGCTAAAGTTATTAACTGCGAAAATATTTCGAAAGACATTGAAGCATGTAACGAATGTGAGAGTTGTAAATCATTTAATCACAATGCAACTTTCAATGTGCATGAACTGGATGCTGCATCGAATAACAGTGTAGAAGATATCCGCGCGCTGATTGAGCAGGTTCGATATGCACCGCAAACAGGTAAGAAAAAAATCTACATCATTGATGAGGTTCACATGCTTTCTAACCAGGCATTCAATGCTTTTCTGAAAACATTGGAAGAACCACCGCCTTACGCCATTTTTATTCTGGCAACTACTGAGAAACACAAAATCATTCCGACCATTTTATCCCGTTGTCAGATTTTTGATTTCAACAGAATAAGAACTGAAGACACAGCCGATTATTTAGCCAACATTGCGAAGAAGGAAGAAATAAAAACCGAAGCTGATGCTCTCCACATCATCGCTCAAAAATCGGATGGAGCATTGCGCGATGCACTCAGTATGTTCGACCGCATCAGTGTTTTCACGGGAGGGAATATTACATATCAGTCCGTTCTCACCAATCTGAATATTCTTGATTACGATTACTTTTTTCGCTTCACTGATTATTTTTTGCAGGAAAGTATTAGAGATTGCCTTCTCACTTTCAATGAAATTTTAGCCAACGGATTTGAAGGCGATAATTTTCTTAGCGGATTAGCATCACACCTTCGCAGTTTATTAGTGAGTAAGGACAAGGAAACTTTACAATTACTTGAAGCTTCGGCCAACCTGCGAAATCGTTATGCTGAACAATCAGCTTACACACCGGTTTCATTTTTATTAAATGGGTTGAATATTATCAATGATGCCGAAATACAATACCGTACCAGTCGGAATAAAAGATTGTGTGTGGAACTGGCAATGATGAAATTGTGCTACCTGTTTCGCACTGTGAAATTTGTTCAATCAGGAGAGGAAATTTCGGAGAGTAAAAAAAAAACTGAGTCCGCAATTATAAAGAAGGTAGAAATTTCAAAACCAATTTCTTCACCAACTATTTTAACTGAAAAAGAAGAGAAATATAAATCACCTCCTGCATCTTCAACTTCAGCATCAGTAAAACCTACTTACACAGGTGCAACTTCTGGCTCAGGTTTTAAAATACCAACGCTGAATGATTTAAAAGCAACAGTTGAGAATGAGAAACCGGAAATTGTAAATGGAAAAGCTGCTGAAAAAATTATAGGCGAAGAGCTGGATGAAGAGAAATTAAAATATGCTTTCAGCAAGTACCTGGAAAAATTACAAGCCGAACGAAATTTTTCAGTTTCAGAAATACTGAAAATTTATCCCCCGGTTTTAGAAAATAAACGAACCGTTTTAATTGTGGTTGGCACTCAAAGCCACAAGCAATTATTATTGGATGAACAGGAATTGATGGTTGCTTTTTTACAGCAGCAATTACAGAAAAAAGTGATTGAGCTCACAGTAAGAGTGGATACTGAACGCGCTAAAGCCGATAACAAAAAACGACCATACACACCATCAGAAAAGTTTGATCACATGGTTAAAAAAAACCCGAAACTCAAACAGTTGCGAGATGATTTAAAACTCGAAGCCGATTTCTGATTGGTAATTCCTTTTTGCAATTATTTTTGACACCCGAACAACAAAATAAATTATGGCTGAAGTAATAAGAATGCCCCGCATGAGTGATACGATGACTGAAGGAGTGATTGTGGCGTGGCACAAAAAAGTAGGTGATAAAGTAAAGAGTGGCGACCTGATGGCGGAAATAGAAACCGACAAAGCCGTAATGGAATTCGAAAGTTTTCAGGATGGTGTTTTGCTTTATATCGGTGCTGAAAAAGGTGCCGCCATTCCGGTTGATACTGTTATTGCTGTGATTGGAAAGCAAGGAGAAGATTATAAAGCAGCTCTAACCGGAGCAAATTCAACAGGAGAACCTGTAGCGGTTTCTAAACCTGAAGAAAAAGTAAAAGTTGAATCTGCTAAAGTTGAAACTACAGTTACTCCAACAATAGTCGCAACTTCATCAAAAGAAATTTCTGTTCCTGTAGCATCAGGAAACGGACGAGTGAAAGCATCACCATTGGCAAAAAAAATTGCTGCTGATTCAGGCATAAATATTTCACAGGTATCAGGTAGCGGAGATGAAGGCAGAATTATTAAGAAAGACATTGAAGCATATATTTCTTCGGGAAAATCAAAAGGCGCTCAGCCATTTGTAAATGGCGTTGAAAGTTTTGAAGAAGTTACAGTTTCGCAAATGCGCAAGACCATTGCGCGCCGGTTAGCTGAAAGCAAATTCAGCGCTCCGCATTTTTATTTGAAGATGGAAATCAGCATGGATAAATCAATGGATGCGCGAAAACAAATGAATGAATATCTTGGTGAAAAAATTTCTATCAACGATTTTATTATCAAAGCATCAGCACTTGCATTGCGCGCAAATCCACAGGTAAATTCTTCGTGGCTTGGCGATAAAATCCGTTACAATCATCACATTCATATTGGAATGGCTGTAGCAGTTGAAGAAGGATTGTTGGTTCCTGTTATAAAATTTGCCGACCAGAAATCATTCAGTCAGATTTCGAGTGAGGCGAAAGCATTTGGTGCAAAAGCAAAAGAGAAAAAATTACAACCATCAGATTGGGAAGGAAACACTTTCACCATTTCTAATTTGGGAATGATGGACATTGATGATTTTACTGCAATCATAAATCCGCCTGATGCCTGCATACTTGCTGTTGGAAAAATTCGTCAGTTGCCGGTTTTTGATGAGAAGGGAAATGTAAAAGCTACTAATATGATGAGTGTAACTTTAAGCTGCGACCATCGCGTAGTGGATGGAGCAAAGGGTGCAAAATTTTTGCAATCACTTAAAATGTTCCTGGAGAACCCAGTGACAATTTTGGTTTGAGAGGAGTTATTTGTTGAGTAGTTGAGTACTTGATTTGTTGATAGAACAACTTTTACTCTCAAAAATAAAATTTAGTCGCAGATAACTAATCAACGAATAACTTTTTTAATTCAGTACAACTTCCTTAATACAACAAACCGGAATACTGATTCCCCCTTTCAGAATAATGTTGTTATCTGTGGCCGCCCAAATAGTAGTTATCACCTCCTTGATTCCCTCTTCCGTGACAAAAACAATTTTGGCTTTCGTATAAAAAGTGTGAGACATTTGTGCTGCTCGCTGCAACGACAACTTTCTCTGCATAAAAGCATCGGGACAATTTAAAACCTCGGAATTGACACATTTAAGGTTCGGAATTATTTCTCGTGATATGCGTTCAGGGTTTGTAGAAACATCCATCAAATTGAAAAGTGGGTTTTGGTTCGAGGTTCTTTACGCTTTCAGTTTTTAGTAAGTTATCATCAGTTATGGTTAAATTTAAAGATTAAAATGGCTACCCCTTTATAAAATTCAATTTAAATGAGCTCTAAACACACATTGATTCTTGGCGCATCAACAAATCCGAACCGCTATTCCTTCCTTGCTGCAGGTAGTTTAATAAATCATCAGCATCCGATAACATTAGTTGGAATTAAAGAAGGAACCGTGAATGGATCCTCCATTCTTCATTCAATTCCTAAAGATTTAATTGTTGATACAGTAACAGTTTATCTTGGGGCAAAAAATCAAACCGGCTATTATGATGATTTGATAAAGTTGAATCCGAAACGGATAATTTTTAATCCCGGTGCTGAAAATCCTGAATTGGAAAAGCTGGCCATTGAAAATGGAATTGAAGTGGAGAATGCCTGTACTTTGGTTTTGTTATCTATTGGTCAATATTGATTCAGGAAATTCATTCTTAAAATATTTTGTGGAAATTTGCATTCTTCATTCTCTAATCAAAAATTTTTTATGATTAAAAAAATAATTCTTGGTGTTGCGTTAATTTTAATTTCTGTTTCAACTCAGGCACAAAAAAAAGTGGAAGCAAAATCAGAAGTAAAATCGGCAACCGTTTATTTATCGGGTGCTGAACTGAACCGGACAACGAGTTTAACACTTGCAGCTGGAAATTCCGATGTGGTATTCATTGGCCTTCCAACCAATCTTAATCAACAAACCATCAATATTTCTTCTGATGATAAATTGATTATTCAATCAGTGCAATTCAAATTGAATTACATGGATCAGAATGAACTTTCGGCTGAAACAAAAAAATGGAGCGATTCACTCGAGGCAGTTGATCTTGACCTTGAAATGATAAGTAAGCAAAAAGAATTAATGTTAATGCAACAGAATATGTTGGAGGAAAACAAGAAAACTACCGGCGCAAATACGGGATTGAATTTCGAGGCAATGAAATTATACTATGATTTTATGACAGAAAAAGAATGGGCTTTGAAATTAAAATGGGTGGATGCCGAACACAAACAAAAAAAACTAAATGAAATTAAAACGCGATTGAATCAGCAGCTTTATAACTTTCAGCAAAAAAAATCAGCGCCAACCGGGGAGATCTGGGTTCAGGTTACATCTGATAAAGCAATCACATCAAAATTTTATATCACTTACTTAGTGAACAATGCAGGATGGACACCAGAATACGATGTGCGTGCCGATAAAGTAAATGCGCCTATCACACTCAATTACAAAGCAGCAATCTGGCAAACAACCGGCGAGGATTGGAAAGCCATAAAACTCAAACTCTCCACCGGAAACCCAACAGCAGGTGCGGCTGGACCAATATTCAGCACCTGGTTCATGGATTATTATTATGGAAACAATGGAGTAAATGATTTTTCAGTAAATCAACAAGATGCAAGTGGTGAAAGAAATAACGCACCAATTTCAATGCAGGAAGTGGTTATAACTGGTGCAAATAAAAAATACAAAGAGAGTGAAACAACTGCATCCTATACCAATGTAACTCAGTCCACGCTTTCCACTGAGTTTGATATAAAACTGGCTTCAACAATTCCTTCAGGTTCTGAAGTTCGTCGGGTGAACATTGGTGATTATCCAATGGATGCTTCATACGATTACTACTCCATTCCACGATTGGATAAAGATGTTTTTTTGAATGCCCACATTGCTGATTGGGAAAAACTGAATTTATTACCCGGTTCAGCCAATATATTTTTTCAGGGCGCATATGTAGGTCAGAGCTTCATCAATGCAAACCAAACAAACGATACCATGGAGTTATCGCTTGGTCGTGATAAAAATGTGATTCTCACCCGTGAAAAGTTAAAAGATTTTACCAAAGAAAAATTCATTGGAGGTAAATATCGTCAGAGTGTTACTTATGAAATAAAAGTGAAGAACACTGAGCCAACTGAAATCAGTTTAGATATTATTGAACAAGTTCCAATTTCAGCAAACGCTGAAATAAAAATTACTTTGGATGATGCAGGAGGAGCGATTTACAATGTTGAAACCGGAAAATTATTATGGAAACTAAAATTAGCGGCAGGAGAAGAAAAGAAAATGCAATTTTCTATTACTGTAGAATTTCCGGAATCAAAGAAGGTTTATTCTCCAAGATTTTAACCCGGGTGTTCACCCTATTTTGTGCATGTCCTGAAACTGTTTATTGCAATTGTATAAATACTGATTTGCTTAGTGGGCATATGAAATTTTAAAATGATTTCGTAAATGGCATATACTAAACACCGATAATTATATTTGCGCAAATTTCTATCCTTCATTGCAACCACGAATCATTCTTTCATCTGAAAAATTTACTTTCACAATTGAAAGATTATGCAGGCAGTTAATTGAAGTGCATGGAGATTTTTCTGACTCAATAATAATTGGCGTTCAACCCAGAGGCATATTATTAGCAAATCGTATTCATATCAGATTGGCAGAATTATTAAAAAGAGAAATTAAATACGGAATTATTGATCCTACATTTTATCGCGATGATTTCAGAACATCTGATAAACAATTGACCCCCGCTATCACTGAAATTGATTTTCAAATAGAATGCAAAAAAATTATTCTGATAGATGATGTGTTATTTTCCGGTAGAACTATAAGAGCCGCCATGGATGCATTGCTTGATTTTGGCCGACCGGAAAAAGTAGAATTGTTAGTGATGGTGGATAGAAGATTTAAACGACAACTCCCCATTCATCCTGATTACATTGGAAAAAGCATTGACAGCATTAGCAGTGAAAAAGTGAAAGTGGAATGGAAAGAAAAAGAAGGATTTGACCGCATTTGGATAATTCCAAAATCAGAAATAGAATGAGTGCATTAAGCGTTAAACATTTAATCGGAATAAAGTATTTAACAATTGACGATATTGAACTCATTTTTAAAACGACCGATAGTTTTAAAGAAGTAATAAACCGGCCAATAAAAAAAGTGCCGACCTTGCGAGATACCACTGTGGTAAATCTGTTTTTTGAAAACAGCACACGAACACGCATTTCATTTGAGCTGGCAGAAAAAAGACTTAGTGCCGATATTGTAAATTTTAGCGCCAGTTCATCGTCGGTTAGTAAAGGCGAAACTTTGATTGATACAGTTAACAACATTTTAGCTATGAAAGTTGATATGGTTGTTATGCGACATCCATCACCAGGAGCACCTATGTTTTTAGCCCGGCACATAAATGCAAGTATTATTAATGCAGGCGATGGAACTCACGAACATCCGACTCAGGCACTACTCGATGCCTATTCCATTCGCGAAAAACTGGGAACTGTGAAGGGTAAAAAGGTTTGTATAATTGGTGATATTAAACATAGCCGGGTCGCGCTTTCAAATATTTATTGCCTGCAAAAATTAGGGGCTGAAGTCATGTTAGTTGGTCCTCCGACTTTAATGCCTACATACATTGAAGCGCTTGGAGTAAAAGTGGAGTACAATTTAAAAAAAGCTCTTGAATGGTGTGATGTTGCCAATGTACTTCGAATTCAACTTGAACGACAGGATATAAAATATTTTCCATCACTTCGGGAATACGCACTGTATTTCGGTATAAACAAATCGCTACTCGACTCTTTAAAAAAAGAAATAGTGATCATGCATCCAGGGCCAATAAACCGTGGTGTTGAAATATCCAGTGATGTGGCCGATAGCGAACATTCCATTATATTAAATCAGGTGGAAAATGGAGTTGCAGTTAGAATGGCCACTCTTTTTTTATTAAGCGGAAGAAAGGAATAAAATATTTTAATTGACTAATTTATTTTTCAGATTAATAAATCAAATGTTTTTTATTACAACTCAATCTGAATGGCATCGCCCAGATTAATTCCAATCACAAATCCCGATTTTAATTTCAGTTGATTGCTGTAGGAGTTTATCCAATCAATTCTGAATACTTTAAAAATGTGTTCGAGACCAACTGAGAGTTCGGCATAATTTATTTCCGGTGTAATTAAATAATGTGCGCTCGCAACTTCCTTTAGTTTCAATTTGCGCAGCAATGGAATTTTATTCAATAAGAAACCATTGAAACGATGTTCGTAATGCGCTTCAGCATAATACTCGCGTGTGCTGAATTCATAATACGGCAGCAACTGAAACCCATGCAAGTGATCACTGAGTGCAAGAATGGTTTGGTTGCCCATGAAATGTTTTTGTTCCACTTCGCCCACATACTTATTATTCAAAAAATATCCGGCGCGAATGAGGTACTTTGATTTACCGAGTAATCCGAATTTCAGGTTGTCATTTAACTCTGCTTCCACCTGATCAAAATTCACTTTGCTGTTCAGCGCCTGCCAACCCTTTGTGTAAAACAACCGAAGTGTCGGGTACTTGCTGCCCACAATAACTTTTTCATAAGGTCGGGTATAGTATTGCTGTTTGAAATTTATTTTGAAACCAAGGGTAGTGATAAGTGCATTGTATGTTGTAAAATTTGTTTGAACCGAATCGGCAAACGGATAATTGATGGTGAAATTATTATCAGCACGATCATTAAAAGTTTTGAAAGTGGTATTATCAAGCGGCTGGCGGTGATTATAACTTGCTTTAGCAGTTAATCTTATTCCGTTTTTAATTTCGCCCTGCCACACTGCGCTGCCGAAAGTGTTGTTATATACCTTCATAAAATTTTGTTCATATAACAAAGTGTAACAAGTATTAATCAATCCGTTAATGGGTTTCCCTTCGTTGAATTGTGTAACACGGCTGCCACCTTCCAACCAGAATCGTTGCAGTTTCACCGGCTTGTAGTAGTATTGAAAACGCAAAGTGCCTCCGAATTTCTCGTTGCTTAAACCATATTCCGCATCAGCTGATATTCTCATGAAGCGTTTATCGTCCCATCGTTTTGTTTTGTAAAGCGAAACCTCCGGAGCCCATCCTTGCACTGTATTGTAATTAATGAATTGAAGAATTGAACCGGTGCCGGTGGAGGTTTTATTAAATCGTTTGTAGTATTCATACCCGAGAATCAAATCGCCGAAACCGAATTTGTTTTTTTTCCGGTCTAATGAATCCAGGTACTCCTTCGAATTTTCACGCAAGGCAATGCTGTCTTTTTTACGGTAATCATCCATCTCCTCTTGCGTAAGCGGAATGGGACGATTAACAGTCCAGTACGACGAATCTTTTTCATTGGCATCGTCATTCACTTTTAAAGTTTCTCCTCTGAAATATTTTTTCGGAAATTCAGGATTCAGATTGTAATTGGTGAACGAACCAATAAAGTATCCATTTCCTTTTATACCGAATGCTTTAAACTGAAACAACATGGTTTGATTGATGGGCATGTAAACAGTATCGTTCACTGCCGAAAAAATTTGTTTCAGTTCCAGTGAGTCAACAAAATCAATGTTCGCATCTTTTGTTAAAAACAAATCGGTGCTGTGAATGCGCCAGCTCTCTTCCACAATATAAATATATCCGCTGAAAACAGGATCGGTTCTTCTTCTTGGCGTGACTAATATTTTATTGATGAGTTCATTGTTATCGTAAAAAGTTCCAACTAATTTATACTTGTAATACAACATGGCCGATTCCGAAATGGGAGAAACAAAACCGCGATCGCTGAGTGTTCCGATGTCTAATAAATTTTTATAAAAGTTAAAATCAAAATCACTCGCCTGATTGTAACTGAATGCCTTGTTATCGCCACTCACTTTTGATGAGAACATTACCTCGCGAACCTTATCAGTTTTTTGAAAATTGTATTCGCTCTCCGATTCACTCAGGTAAACAATACCGAGCATCGAAGAATCCAATCCCAGTTTATCTGCATTGAAACCCATAATCCGTTTCGGAATACTATCTAATTTCTGAATGCCCTTGATATATACTTTGCACCTGAACTCATCCACTTGAGTGAGATAATATTTTCTCTTTTTAACAGCCGCACGAATCACTTTGTAAGCCGGGTCTTCGGCATCGCTGTTCACCACAATTTCCTTCAGCTCCATTTGTTGTGTGTTCAGTTGCACATCCAGTTTGATGGGCACATTGGTTACATCTATCTGTTTTGATTTTGGTGAATAACCAACATATTGAAAAACCAAGGTGTAAGTTCCAGACGCAAGTGTGAGCGAATATTTTCCATCGCCATTGGCTGTGGCGCCTTGCGTGGTTCCTTTAATTAAAACTGTAGCATACGAAAGTGGTTCTCCTTTTTCATCAGTAATGGTTCCTGAAATAACAGTTGCATGCACAAATGCAGCGGATAAAAACAAAACAAGAAACAGAAAAATTTTCTTTGTACTAAATGGCATCAATAATTTTTTTTTGAGTGTGTCGAATATGCGAACATAAAAGTTACAAGCAAGTGAAAGCATAAAACTATTTTCAACTGTTTTAAAATTTAAGCCACAGATTCACAGATTAATTCATCTATGAAGAATTTTTAAAAAATGATTGATACAAAAACAATTGAATATTTTTAAAGATTCAATAAGAGATCTGTGCCAACGGGGTCCGCGAAGCGACCCCGCGTTTTAATGTGCAGGGTCTCTTTGCAGGAAGACCTTGCTGGAACGGAATTAAAATAATCACTCCGCCTTGTACCCCATATAATTTGCGGTGGATAAAAATTTATCGTCCAATACATTCAAGGATTTGGCTGCTGAGTTACTGATTTTCATCAGCACACCTTGATTATCTGCAGTGTTCGGCAATTTACCAATCACTTTTACCTGCAGGGTTTTGTTGTTCATCATATTCTTTACAGTAATAGTAGTTCCGATTGGTGCTGTTGGATGCAGGGCATAATACTGCCCATCGTCGTTATTACTTTTTGTCCAGGTAATAACTCCTTTTTCAGTCAGGTAAGTTAAAGTCTTATCGGTTCCCGGCGAATTTGTTTTAGTTGATGTTAGAGGAGAAACTTTAGTTGTTGTTGCAGTATTATTTGTATCAATCGTTTTTGTTGTGTTCGGGTTAGTAACAACAGTTGTGGTTGTTGCAACCGGATTTTTTTCTGAAGTAGTTGTGTTGCTTGTTCCTGTTGTTGATGGAATTAATTTTTTGTTTTCAACTACCGCATATGAATCAGTTTTTGTTTCAGTGTTGTTTATTTTTACAGTTGACACGGCTGTTTTGTCCTGCTTTTTTACCAATGTATCGTCTTTAGGTGCAACTACTTTCTTGGTATCCTTTGTTGAAGTTTCCTTTCCTGTTTTTACAATATCCTTGCTGGTATTTTTTATCGGCTCCACTTTTTTTGCATCAACGGTAGAAGTTGTTTTGGTTTCATTCACCACTACACTTTCGTTATTTGAATTACCATATCCCACAATTAATTTCTGCCCTGCTTTAATATTATCATTCTTTAACTCATTCCACATTCTCAATGATTCAACATTGGTGTTCATCTTTTTCGAAATAGAATAAAGTGTTTCTCCCTTGCTGATATTGTAAGTAACCGGAACAATAAACTGGGGTGGACCAATTTTTACTTTGTTATAATTCACATCCGTTTTTACAATGGGAACTTTAATGGTTGCTCCTTCCTGTAAATTATTATTAATAATTGTTGGGTTCATATCCAGTAACCGCGCAACCGATGTATTATATTTTTGTGAGAGAGCATATAAAGTTTCGCCCTTGCTTACTTTATAATCCTGAGTTGCACTCTGCGCAAAAACAGCGGCTGGTAAAGTCAGTATTAAAAAAATCACAAAAACCTTTTTCATGTTATTTTTGAATTCGTTAATCATCCTGTAAAACTATTTCATTGAAACTTTTCACGAACAAAGCACAACGATTCTTATTCACGATAATTGTATTGCTGTTACAATTAACTGTACACCAATGCACATTTGCTCAAACCATTTCCGAAACAAAAAAAACGGTTTACACTTTTGAGCTGAAACAGGAAATAGCCCCCGCCGCGTGGCGAACAGTCAACAACTGTTTTAAGGAAGCAGAAGATTTAAATGCTGATTTAATTATTCTTCACCTGAATACTTTCGGTGGCGAATTGCAAAATGCCGATTTAATACGCAACCGTATTCTCGACAGTAAAATTCCGGTATATGTATTAATTGATGGCAATGCCGCATCAGCCGGAGCATTGATTTCCATTGCATGTCATAAAATTTTTATGAAACCCGGAAGTACAATTGGTGCAGCATCGGTGGTGAATGAAACCGGAGAAATTATGCCTGACAAGTATCAATCATACATGCGTGGAATGATGCGAGCCACTGCCGAAAAACGAGGCCGCGACCCGAAAATTGCCGAAGGAATGGTATCGCCAAATAATTACCTGAGTGATATTGCCGACACCGGACGAATCATTACACTCACCACCGATGAAGCCATGAAGTATAAATATTGCGATGGCATTGCCAACAACATTGAAGAGGTTTGCACACTTGCAGGAATTACTGATTATAAAATTGTAAAGTTTGAATCATCAGTGCTCGATGCCATTATCAGTTTTTTATTAAACCCATTTGTAAACAGCATTTTATTGCTGGTGATTATGGCGGGTATATATTACGAATTTCAACAACCCGGGATCGGATTTCCGTTGTTTGCAGCTCTCACAGCAGCAGTACTTTATTTTGCTCCTTTGTATCTGGATGGCATGGCTGCCAATTGGGAAATATTGGTATTTGTTGCAGGATTGATTTTACTCGTCGTCGAAATTTTTATTCTACCCGGCTTTGGTGTGGCCGGAATTATCGGTGTCACTTTTATAGTGGGCTCACTTACACTTTCGTTAATTGCAAACGACTTTTTTAATTTCTCCATGGCAGGTGCCGATAATTTATTGTATGCATTACTGCGTATTACTTCCATCATGATTGTTGCAGTCATCACATCCATTTTTCTCGGCGATAGGTTTTTAAAATCACGAATTTCAAGAAGCATCGTGCTGACAGATACTTTGGAAGATGCAAAAAGTTTTAACGATTCAGTCACTACCTTAAATTCATACATCGGCGCAACAGGAACAGCCATGACCGATTTGCGACCTGCCGGAAGTGTCGAAATAAATTCTATTCGTCATGATAGTATAAGCGACGGAGATTTTATTTCAAGAAATGATAAAGTGAAAGTGATTGAGATAAGAGGGAATTATCTTGTTGTGAGAAAGGTGTGAATGGTGAATGGTGAATAGTGAATTGTAAAAAGCAATTACTTCAGTTTACTATTTACAAATTGCAAATTGCAGATTCCAAATTACAAATTACTGATTACAGATTTCAAATTTACAATTCACTATTGACCATTCACAAAAGATGAAATTCCTCGGAATAATTCCTGCACGATTTGCATCAACACGATTGCCAGGAAAACCATTAGCATTAATTCAAGGCAAGCCAATGATACAGCAGGTGTATGAGCGTGTGAAAGAAAGCAACACAGTTGATAAAATAATTATTGCAACTGATGATGAACGAATACTAAATGCTGCTGCTTTATTTGGTGCTGAAGCAATTTTAACATCACCATTGCACAACAGCGGAACTGAACGATGCGCTGAAGTTGCATCTGTTATTGGAAATGATTTTGATGTTATCATCAATATTCAGGGCGATGAACCATTTATTGAAGCAGAACACTTAACTGCATTGCGCGATTTGTTTTTGAATGATGATGTAAAAATTGGTTCATTGATAAAAAGAATTTCGACATTGGATGAATTAAAAAATCCGAATGTGGTGAAGGCAGTAAAATCATCGGAAGGAAAAGCATTGTACTTCAGTCGTGCCGTTGTTCCTTACTTAAGAAATATTGAAGAGAATGATTGGTTGCATCATCATCAGTTTTACAAACACATTGGTTTGTATGGATATAGAAAAAACACTTTATTAAAAATTGCTCAGCTCTCTCCTACTCCACTTGAACAAGCTGAATCACTGGAGCAACTTCGTTGGATAGAAAACAATTTCACCATTCACCTTGCAGAAACATATATTGAAACTCTGAGCATTGATACAGCTGAGGATTTGCTGAAAGCGAACGGGTAAAATCAAAACACCATTAAAAACAGAATTGCAGGCAAGAATTATTTCTGAGAATACAAATTATTTTTTTTCAGTTTTTTATCTTCTCATGTCAACATAACCTGAAAGTGGTTTTGCCAGGTTGGGTGCTTCGAATAGCACAAAGTAAGTTCCATCGGGTAGTTTATCACCGCTGTTGTTGGTGCCATCCCACTCGTTGTTGTAATTTTTCTTTTCGTAAACCTTATTTCCCCATCGGTTAAACACACTGAAATTATTTACAGGATAATGTATCAAACCATGAATTACAAAATAATCATTCGGTCCATCACCGTTCGGTGAGAAACCCGTTGGCATTTGCAGTGAATCGGTATTGCATTCTATTGGTGATTTCACTGTGATGATTACGGTGTCAATTTCAATGCAATTGCCATCGGTCACGGTCCAGATGATGGTATTTTGTCCAACAGTTAATCCAGATGTTGTAGTTGATGGATCTGTTTCATTCGAGAAGGTGATTCCATTATCTGAACTGCTCCATGTTCCTGAACCTGCTGACAGGCTTCCGCTCAACTGAACATTCACACTGTCGCATATTGATTGGTCGGGACCTGCATCAGCATTTAAGTCGGTTACTATCAGTGTGGCTGTATCAGTGAATGTGCAAATGCCATTGGTAATAGTCCACACAAATACATTGTCGGTATTGCCAAGTCCGGTTACAGTTGTTACTGGTAATGATGGGTCATCAATATTTCCGGTGCCGCTTACCAAAGTCCATGTGCCATTGTATCCTGCCGGAAGTGTTGCGGTTAATGTTCCATCGGTTCCGCATGCTATTGTGGTTCCGCCTCCAGTGAATGTTGGTATTGCAGGATCTGTTAACTGGTAGGTTGCTACATAAGTACAGCCCAATGTATTAGTTACTGTAACAGTATATGTTCCTGCAGAAAGTCCGGTTATAGTTTGTGTGGTTTCAGTATTTGACCACAAGAAAGTAAATGGCCCTGTACCTCCGCTTAATACTACTGCTGTAAGTTGTCCATCATTTGCTCCGTTACATGAAATTGTATCATCAGCAGTTATACTTACACTAACACTGATTGCCGGATCAACAATTGCAGACAAAGTATCGGTGCATCCATTGGCATCGGTGACTGTTACAAAATAAGTTCCTGATCCTATTCCAGTCAGGTCTTCAGTAGTTGAACTGTTGCTCCAGTTATAATTGTATGTCGATGTTCCGCCAGTTACATTTATATCTATTGCGCCGCTCAGTAAATCAGTACAGTTTACATCAGTTATTGAAACAATGGTTGCATCTAAAACCAATGGCTGTGTGATTATCACACTTGTGGTATCAGAACATCCATGCACATCGGTTACAGTTACAAAATAAGTTGCGGCTAACAATCCGGCTATGGTATCGTTGGTTGAAGTGGTTGACCATATATAAGTATAAGGGGCTGTTCCACCTGTTGCGGTTACCACTGCTACACCGGTTGCATTTCCGTTGCAATTTACTGATTGTGATTGCGTGGCTGTTGCAACTACTACTGCCGGTTGAGTTACATCCACATTCGCGGTTGCTGTGCATCCATTGGCATCAGTAATGGTTACTGTATAGTTTCCGGCTGCAACATTTGTTAAATCTTCTGTGGTTCCTCCATTGCTCCAGCTGAAATTATATGATGTTGTTCCGCCTGATACTGTTAAATCAATGGAGGCCGAATCTATTCCTGCACAAAAAATGGAATCGGTGATGCTGATTGTTGCTGTCAATTGCGTTGGTTCATTTACATTGAATGAATCGATCACCTGGCAATTATTCACATCAGTTACAGTTACATAATAAAGTGTTCCGCTGATGTTGGTTAAATCTTCAGTAGTAGCTCCGTTTGACCATGCATAGGTAAATGCTGCTGTGCCACCCATTATTGTAATATCTATTCCTCCATCCAAACTTCCGAAACATGTAACATCATTAATTACTGTATCCATAATCATCAGCATATCGGGCTCAATAATATTTGTTGTGCCTGTTGCTGTACATCCATTGGCATCTATTACGGTTACATTATAAACATCAGGGTCCAGTCCTGTTAAATCTTCTGTGGTTGCTCCATTGCTCCAAGTATAAGTGTATGGAGTTGTTCCTCCTGAAACAGAAAGATCAATGCTTCCGGTATTATTTCCATTGCACAAAACATTTACATGTGTTTCTGATAATACTGGTCCTGCTGAATTGCTGATATTGACATTCATTATTGCAGTGCAATTATTCGCATCTGTAACTGTTACAGAATAGGTACCGGCTGAAACTCCGGATAAATCTTCGGTTGTTATTCCATTGCTCCATAAATAGGTATAGCCTGAAGTTCCTCCGCTAACGGTTAAGTCAATACTTCCGTTTGATGTTCCGCACGAAGCATCAGTATGTGTTTCGCTTAAAACCAATGCTGCTGGTTCTGAAATATTTATTGAGAGTGTTGCCTGGCAATTATTATTATCAGTAACAGTTATCGAATAGGTTCCTGCAATCAACAAATTAATATCCTGTGTGGTTGCTCCATTGCTCCAAGTATAAGTGTATGGAGTTGTTCCACCAGAAACAGAAAGATCAATGCTTCCGGCATTATTTCCGTTGCACAAAACATTCGCATGTGTTTCATTTAATACTAATGCCGGTGGTTCTGAAATATTTATTGAGAGTGTTGCCTGGCAATTATTATCATCAGTAATAGTTACCGAATAAAGTCCTGCTGTCAGTAAACTGATATCCTGCGAGGTTGCTCCATTGCTCCAAGTATAAGTGTATGGAGTTGTTCCTCCTGAAACAGAAAGATCAATGCTTCCGGTATTATTTCCGTTACACAAAACATTCACATGTGTTTCTGATAATACTGGTCCTGCTGTATTGCTGATATTGACATTCATTATTTCAGTGCAATTATTCGCATCTGTAACAGTTACAGAATAGGTGCCGGCTGAAACTCCGGATAAATCTTCGGTTGTTATTCCATTGCTCCATAAATAGGTATAGCCTGAAGTCCCTCCGCTAACGGTTAAGTCAATACTTCCGTTTGATGTTCCGCACGAAGCATCAGTATGTGTTTCGCTTAAAGTAATT